>NZ_JBMDJU010000016.1:0-114473 GCF_057809355.1 Pseudomonas sp. FG29
GCTTCATCGCTGAAGTGGCGCGCATTCTACATCCAGCAGATTGCGCGTCAAGCTTTAATTGCAGTTTTATTACTCAGCCTTGAGCGTAATGCGCGCAAAGGCTTTTTTGCCGGCCTGGCAGACATGGGTCGCCCCAATCTTGAACAGGAAGGCACGATCAACCACTTCACCATCAACACGCACACCACCCGAGCCGAGAAGATCACGAGCTACGGCTGCGTTCTTAACCAAGCCTGCCTTATTAAGGACGGAGGAGATCGGCATATCTTCAGCAGAGGTCAGCTCCACCTCGGGCAGATCCTCGGGCAGCTCGCCGTCTTTCATACGATTGCCGGCAGAACGGTGCGCATTGGCAGCCGCCTCCTCACCATGGAAACGCGCAACGAGCTCTTCAGCCAGCTTGATCTTGATGTCACGCGGGTTTGCCCCCTGCTCGACATCACGCTTGAACTGCGCGATCTCCTCCATACCGCGGAAGCTGAGCAGCTCGAAGTAACGCCACATCAAGGCGTCAGGCATGGAAACCAGTTTGCTGTACATCACGCCCGGCGCTTCCTGGATGCCGACGTAGTTACCCAGCGACTTCGACATTTTCTTCACGCCATCGAGACCTTCCAACAACGGCATGGTGACGATGCACTGCGATTCCTGACCATAGGCGCGCTGCAGCTCACGCCCCATCAGCAGGTTGAACTTCTGATCGGTACCGCCCAGCTCGACGTCAGCCTTGAGCGCCACGGAGTCATAACCCTGTACCAGCGGGTAGAGAAACTCATGAATGGCAATGGGCTGATTGCCGGTGTAGCGCTTATCGAAGTCATCGCGTTCGAGCATACGCGCCACGGTGTACTGCGAAGCCAGGCGAATGAAGTCAGCCGGCTTGAGCTGATCCATCCAGGTGGAGTTGAACGCGACCTCGGTCTTGGCCGGATCTAGAATCTTGAAGACCTGCTGCTTGTAGGTCTCGGCGTTATCCAGTACCTGCTCGCGCGTCAGCGGCGGACGAGTGGCGCTCTTGCCGCTGGGGTCGCCGATCATCCCGGTGAAGTCACCAATAAGGAAGACCACCTGATGGCCAAGCTCCTGAAACTGGCGCAGCTTATTAATAAGGACGGTGTGGCCGAGATGAAGATCCGGCGCAGTCGGGTCGAAACCCGCCTTGATCCGCAGCGGCTGACCACGCTTTAGCTTTTCGATCAGCTCAGCCTCAACCAGAACCTCTTCCGCACCGCGCTTGATCAGCGCCAGCTGCTCTTCAACCGACTTCATAAAATGACTCGCAATGACCGTATTCAAAAGGGAACCAACCATACAAGAACGCCGACAAATCACAAGTTTTGCTCAGCGTGAGGCAGCCCCGGCGTCGATCATCGTCTGCAGGGTTGCCTCTGGGCGGTTTTGGTTATATTTTATACAGTTAGTGCATATTCATCATGCTCTTCTTTTAATCTTCATTTTTTCACTTCAAAAGCAGCCCTATGACCTCTACATCTAAAGCGCCGCCACTCTATCCAAAGTCCCATATTCTGGCAGCGAGCGGCGTTGCCGCGCTGTTGAGCCTGGCCCTGCTGGTATTTCCTTCGCGCGAAGTCGAAGCGCAGAAGACATTCATCGACCTGGATCTCGGCAACGATGCCGAGATGGTGCTGGAGGAAAAGGATGACCTTCGAGCGGGACAGGCAGCGGATCAAGCTGCCTCTCCATTCGCTCAGATCGATGAAGGTTCTGACGACGCAGAAAACAGCGCAGCCCTAGAAGACGCTGACGAAGACACCCCCACCACAGCAGACCTCCCCCCGGACGACCCCACTCATAAAAGCATCATCGTCGGTAACGGCGATACGCTTTCTACCGTATTCGCCAAGGTAGGGCTGAGTGCCAACGATCTGCATGAAGCGCTCGACAGCAGCAAAGACGCCAAAGAGTTCAGCCGCCTCAAGGTAGGTCAGGCACTGCAATTCGAACTCGATGAGGCGGGCAAACTCAAGAGCTTGCAGAGCAAGCTCAGTGATCTGGAAACCATTCATCTCAGCCGCAGCGACAAGGGCTACGAATTCCAGCGCGACCTGGTCAAGCCTGAGGTGGTCAAGGCTTACAGCCACGGGGTGATCAATAGCTCGCTGTTTCTCTCGGCAAAACGCGCAGGCCTTTCTCATGGCCTGACCATGGAACTGGCCAACATCTTCGGCTACGACATCGACTTCGCCATGGATATTCGTGATGGCGACGAGTTCGAACTGATCTATGAAAACAAGGTGGTCAACGGCAAGCGTGTGGGTACCGGCGATATCATCTCGGCACGCTTCACCAATCGCGGCAAGACTTACACCGCCGTGCGTTATACCGACCGCCAGGGTAATACCAGCTACTACACCGCCAATGGCGAGAGCATGCGCAAGGCGTTCATCCGCACCCCGGTCGACTTTGCCCGCATCAGCTCGCGCTTTTCCACAGGGCGCAAGCATCCGATCCTGAACAAGATTCGCGCCCACAAGGGTGTCGACTATGCAGCACCTCGTGGCACACCGATCAAGGCAGCCGGCGATGGCAAGGTCGTTCTCGCCGGTCGCAACGGTGGTTACGGCAATACCGTGATCCTCCAGCATGGCCAGCGCTACCGTACGCTTTATGCGCACATGCAAGGCTTCGCCAAAGGCGTGCGCAACGGCGTGAACGTCAAGCAAGGTCAGATCATCGGTTACATCGGCACCACCGGCCTGTCCACCGGGCCTCACTTGCACTACGAGTTCCAGGTCAACGGTGTCCACGTCGATCCTCTGAGCCAGAAGCTGCCGATGGCCGACCCGATCGCCGCCAACGAGAAAGCCCGCTTCATGCAACAGAGCAAACCGCTGATGGCACGCATGGATCAAGAGCGCGCCACCATGCTGGCTGCCAACAAGCAGTAAGCCATGCCTCATCTCTATATCGGCGTGATGTCCGGCACCAGCCTGGATGGCCTGGACATCGCGCTGATAGAACAGACCCGCGCCAACACCCGCCTCGTCGCCACCCTTTACCGCTCAATGCCGCAATCGTTGCGCAGCGTGCTGCTGGAACTCTGCAGCTCCGGCAACGACGAACTGGCACGCGCCGCGATCGCTGAACAGCAATGGGCCGAGCTGGCGGCCGAGTGCATCAACACCCTGCTCCTGCAACAGGGGTTGGTGGCAGAAGAAATTCGCGCCATCGGCAGCCACGGGCAGACCTTGCGCCATGAGCCCGCGCGCGGTTTCACCATTCAGATCGGCAACCCTGCTCTCCTGGCGGAGCGCACCGGGATCAGTGTCGTCGCCGATTTCCGGCGTCGTGACGTCGCAGCGGGCGGCCAGGGCGCGCCGCTGGTACCGGCTTTCCATGAGGCGCTATTTGGCTCGGCACAGCAACACATCGCCGTTCTGAACGTCGGGGGCTTCAGCAACCTGAGCCTGCTCTCCCCAGGGAAGGACGTCCACGGCTTCGATTGTGGGCCAGGCAACGTGCTGCTCGACGCCTGGATCCAGCACTGCCGCGGCGAGTCCTACGATCGCGACGGTGCCTGGGGGAAGAGCGGCACGTTACAGCAGGCGTTGCTGGATGACCTGCTCGGCGATCCTTTCTTCGCGACGCAAGGCCCCAAGAGCACGGGGCGCGAACTGTTCAACCTGAACTGGCTGATGAGCCACCTTGAGCGCCACCCTGGTCTCGCGGAACAGGATGTACAGGCCACGCTGGTCGAGCTGACCGCCCGCAGCATTTGCGACGCGTTGCAACGCGCTCAAGCACGGACAGACCGACTGCTGGTCTGTGGGGGCGGAGCGCACAATCGGCATCTGATGGCGAGAATGAGCACCCTGCTGGCCAATACCGAGGTGGCCTCCACCAGCAGTTGCGGCATCGATCCGGACTGGATCGAAGCCATGGCATTTGCCTGGCTGGCGCACTGCACCCTCGAGGGTATTGCCGCCAACCGCCCAAGTGTCACGGGAGCGCGTGGCCTGCGCATACTGGGCGCGATCTATCCGGCCTGACTCACCAGGCGGGCAGAAACAAAAACGCCGCGTACAAGACGCGGCGTTCGCGGAACAAAGCGGTCAGATCGAGAAGGACGAACCGCATCCGCAGGTCGTGGTGGCATTCGGATTCTTGATCACGAAACGCGAGCCTTCCAGACCTTCCTGATAATCCACTTCCGAGCCCACCAGGTACTGGAAGCTCATGGCGTCCACGACCAGACTGACGCCTTCACGCTCGACGATGGTGTCATCCTCGGCGACGTCCTCATCGAAAGTGAAGCCATACTGGAAGCCGGAGCAACCGCCGCCCGTGACGAATACACGCAACTTCAAGCGCGGATTACCTTCTTCATCGACCAGGGTCTTCACCTTGTTGGCTGCGCCCTGAGTGAAGTGCAAGGGGGCAGGGGTGAAGCTTTCGACGCTCATGCTGTACTCCCGGCGACATGCGCCATACTGCGTTAGGCGGACATTATCCGCTTGCCCGAGAAAATCGGTCAACTATTGCTCGACGTCCAACGTCTTCGGCAACTCCAGGGGACGTCCTTCTCCGTCCTTGATTGGGCACAAGCGCCCTTCGATCTGCGCCCCCATGGCCATTTCCATCAAAGCGTAATGAAGATTGCCGCGTACCCGAGCACGGGCGCCCAATTCGAGATGCGTCGACGCGAATACATCACCGATCACCTCGCCATCGATGACGATATGGGGAGCCCGCACCTCGCCTTCAACCGTGCCGCCGACGCTGATCCGCACCAACCCTTCGGAAGCGAGCAGATTGCCCGTGACACGGCCGTCGACCTGCACAGCGCCCTGAAAACGCATATCGCCGATCAGCTCAGCGCCCGCTGCAATAAGGCTGGTCTTGCCACTGAAACGCTGAAGATCCGGCTTGGGCTTTTCTTTATTCCACATGTGCGGGTGTCACTCCTTGTTTAACCATTTGAATGTACGACTCACCGTTTTTTGCCCCTCCACCGTGGCCTCCACCTTGATCTGGCTCGGCAGGAAGCCCTCGGGCAACAGCAGTTCGCCAAATCGCCCGGCCTCGGGCAGCGACTGGAAGTGCTTGAAGGAAAACGGCGTCTTCTCGCTCTCGAATTCTTCACTCAGCGCCGCCAGGGCGAGCACGCTGTCCTTCCCCCCCTGCTTGCCCTGAATGCTGACACTCAACTTACCCTCCAAGGGCTGTTCGGCCGAGCCAACCCGACTGAGCAGCAACTTGTAGCGAAAACGCAGGGGATCATCGGTCGCCTGGAGTTCGAACGTGCGAATACGCAAGCCCTCACGGCGACTGCCCGGCGCCAGCACTCCCTTGTAGAACGCCACGTCCTGCTGCAGCTTGAAGATCTGCTCTTCGAGCAGCTTGATGGTGCGGCGATTCTGCTCCATCGCCTGCTGACCGACCTTCTCGCCACTGCCGACGACCGCCAAACGCTGACGTAGAAACTCGAGCTCCTGATCCTGCTCGGCGATGCGCGTATGCAATTGCTGGTTACTGGCCGCATCCGACGCGAACGACAGGTAAGCGACGAACCATCCGGCGGCGAACATGAGTGGGATGGCGAGCAGCAGCGACCAGAACAGACGACGACGCAGACGTTCGCGCCGCGGATCGCTGAAACGGATCTCCCAGCCCGCACTCATGGGCGGGCCGCCATCATGCACGTATCTGGACGTTTCGCAGGTGAATTCGACACGCCAAGCTCACGGAGCATGAGCGCCCTGCTCACTGGCAGTTCATCGCCGATCGTGCGTCTGATCATCAAATGCCTCCGCCAGAAACGAGTGGAAAGCCGCCGATGATAAAGCTGCATCGGCCAGGCGCCAAACCCGATGGTGACGCAGCAGCGTGACAGCCTCTACTATCGGCCCCATTCGCTGACCGAGGAACGCTCATGCTGTATCTGTGGCTCAAAGCCTTTCACATCATCGCCGTGGTCTGCTGGTTCGCCGGCCTGTTCTACCTGCCAAGGCTGTTCGTCTATCACGCCATGAGCAGCGACGCGGCCAGCCACGAGCGTTTCTGCATCATGGAGCGCAAGCTCTACCGGGGCATCATGATGCCCTCGATGATCCTGACACTGGCCCTGGGTATCTGGCTGATCAGCCTCAACCCGAGCTACTACTTCAGCCAGGGTTGGATGCACGCCAAGCTCACGCTGGTCGTCGCCCTGGTGGCCTACCATCACGTGTGCGGTGCACAACTCAAGCGTTTCGCCCGTGGTGAGAACAGCCGCAGCCACGTGTTCTATCGCTGGTTCAACGAGGCACCGGTGCTGGCCCTGCTCGGCATCGTCATTCTGGTCGTCGTTCGCCCCTTCTGAGGAGTGCGTCATGTCCCTGCCCACCCTGCTCGAACAACGCCTGCGCCTGCCACTGGTGGCGGCACCGATGTTCCTGGTCTCCAACCCGGCGCTGGTGATGGCCTGCTGCAACAGCGGCATAGTGGGCAGCTTCCCGGCACTGAACCAGCGCGAGAGCGCGGGCTTTCGCGCCTGGCTGGAAGAAATCGCCGCCGGCCTCGACGACAGTGCCGCCCCCTATGCGGTCAACCTCATCGTGCACCCGAGCAATCCGCGCCTGCAGGCCGATCTCGCCATCTGCGTCGAGCAGCGCGTGCCCATCGTGATCACCAGCCTGGGCGCCGTGAAGGAAGTCGTCGACGCTGTGCACGCCTATGGCGGCCTGGTTTTCCATGACGTGACCACCCGCCGCCACGCAGAAAAGGCAGCACAGGCCGGTGTCGACGGCCTGATCGCGGTGGCCGCCGGCGCTGGCGGTCACGCCGGCACCTGGAGTCCTTTCGCCCTGATCGCCGAGATTCGCCAGTTCTTCGACAAGACCCTGCTGTTGGCTGGCTGCCTCAATCACGGCCACGAAATTCTCGCCGCCCAACTGCTCGGCGCCGACCTCGCCTATATGGGCACACGGTTCATCGCCACCCAGGACAACGACGCGCCCGATGCCTACAAACGAATGCTGCTGGAGGCGCATGCCGCCGACATCATCCACACGCCGGCCGTCTCCGGCGTGCCGGCCAGCTTCATGCGCCAAAGCCTGGAGCAGGCCGGTTACGACCTCACGCGCCTGCAGGACAAGGCGGCGATCGACTATGGCGAGAAGCTCAAACCGATCAACGACGAAGCCAAGGCCTGGAAAACCGTGTGGTCGGCCGGCCAGGGCGCTGGCGGTATCGATGACCTACCGCGCGTAGCCGAGCTGATCGCTCGCCTTGATCAGGAGTATCGCGCCGCCCTGCAGCAGAGCGCACGCCTGGGACAACGCTGGAGCCGATGAAACGTCGCCATCTGCTGGGCCTCGGCCTACTGGGAGTGGCAGGGGCCTGGGCACAGCGCCCCAACGATCTCGGTCGGCCTTACGCCCCCTATTTCGAGTCACTCAACACTCAGCTCAAGACCGACACTGATGGCCTTCCGGTACTGGTGCTCGACCTCGACCGACTCGACCAGAACGCCGAGGTGATCAGGAGGCTGCTGGGCAACCGCCTGCAATTGCGCCTGGTGGTCAAGTCGCTGGCATCGCCAGGGCTGCTGGAATACCTGGCCAAGCGCCTCGACACCCAACGCTTCATGGTGTTTCACCAGCCGCACCTCAACCAGTTGGCGCGCAGCTTCCCGCAGGCTGATCTGCTGCTGGGCAAGCCGATGCCTGTGCAGGCCGCGCTCGGTTTCTATCAGCAGTTGCCACGCCACAGCACCTTCGCCCCTGATCGACAACTGACCTGGCTGATCGATAGCGCAGCGCGGCTGCAGGAATATGCCGAACTGGCAGACGCCCTGCAGCGCCCGCTGCGCATTGCCCTGGAGCTCGATGTTGGCCTGCGTCGAGGAGGCTTTGCCGATGCCCGGAGCCTGTCACAGGCACTGCAACGCCTGCAGCGCGACAAACCCAATCTGCATCTGCAAGGGCTGATGGGCTACGACGCGCAGGTGGCGCATGCGCCGCCCTGGATCAGCACCACCGAGGCATTCGCCCAGGCTACCGCACGCTATCGCGAACTACTGAGCACCGCACAAGGCTTCTCCGAAATTTGGCCCGAGCAGCCACTGCTCAATGGCGCCGGCAGCCTGACCTACCCGCTGCACAGCCAACTGGAGACACCGTTGAACGAGGTCGCAGTGGGCTCAGCCCTGCTCAAGCCGGGCGACTTCGACAGTGATTTACTGCAAGCCCACCAACCAGCCCTCTGGCTCGCCAGCCCGGTGCTGAAAGTCGTCGATGGCGCCCTGCCCTTCGTGCAATCGGCGCAGGGTTTGCTGGAGGCATGGAACCCGAATCGCCAGCAGGCCTGCTACCTCTATGGCGGGCACTGGCCCGCGCAACCGGTCGCGCCAGAAGGCCTGGCTTACGATGAGCTATACGGCCGCAGCCGCAATCAGGAGCGCCTGATCAGCAGCCATGCCACTCGACTGCGGGTCGGCGACTGGGTCTTTCTACGCCCCTCGGTCAGCGAAGGAGTGATCGGCGAGTTCCGCGAAATCCGTCTGCTGCGGGGTGGCCAACTGGTTGGACGCTGGTCAACGCTGCCAAGTGTGTGAATTGTGCTGCAGGCCGCTTGTGCTCTGGGCTGTGGGCGCTCTACGCTTCACCCGCTGGTTGCGCTGAATCACTTTCGTCAAACACCTGGCCTCTGCCCCCAATCCAAGCAGACAAGGAAGCTCGCATGAATCAACCCTCCTACAAGATCGTGTTCAACGGCGAACTGATGCCGGACGCCGCGCTGGATACGGTCAAGGAAAACCTCGCGCGTCTGTTCAAGAGCGATATTGCGCGGATCAACGCGTTGTTCACGGGTGCGGCGGTGACCCTGAAAAAGGATCTGGCCGAGCATGAAGCGGATCAGTATCTGGAAGCCCTGCAAAAAGCCGGGGCTCGGGTGCGCAAGGAACTGGATCTGGCAGCCAGCCTGAGCCTGGTACCGACCGACGAGCACGCCGATGCCGATAGCGCGCCGGCCGAAGGCAGCGCAGCGTCCATGAGTTGCCCGAAGTGCGGGCACGAACAGCCCAAGGCAGAGAGCTGCGTAGCCTGCGGCATCATCATCGAGAAATACCTGGCGCGTCAGGCACAACAAGCTGCCACGCCGGTGGCTGCCGTAGCGCAACCCGCAGCATCGCCCTACGCCCCGCCACGCGCGGATGTCGCCGAAAAGCTCCCGGAGTTCGGCGAACTCAAGGTGCTCAGCGTCAGTGGCCGCATCGGACGTGTGCGCTACCTGGGCTGGAGCATGGCCATGATGCTGTGCGCATTGCCCATTTTCGGGATCGGTGCGGGGCTGACCGTCGCCTCGGAAACACTGGGCATGATCCTGATCGCCATTGCCATGCTCGCCATGGCGGCATTCAGCGTCTGCATCGGCGTCCAGCGCCTGCACGACATGGGTTGGTCCGGCTGGTTGTGGCTGCTCAACTTCGTCCCCGTCGTCGGCGGCGTGTTCTCCCTGTTGATGCTGATCATTCCTGGTACACAGGGCGCCAACCGCTATGGCCCGCCACCGCCGCCCAACAGCACCTCGGTCAAGGTCATGGCCTGGCTGATCCTGCTGGTGCCGGTGATTGGTATTCTGGCCGCCATCGCCCTGCCGCAGTACCAGAGCTACGTCGAGCGTGCCGCCCAGTCCGAGTACTCCAGCGACAGCGAGGCGCGCTGATCGCCTGCCATGCCCAGTTATGCATTGATCACCGGCGCCTCCAGCGGTCTTGGCCTGGCGCTTGCCGAGGCCCTGGCACGCCGGGGCCGCAACCTGATTCTGGTCGCGCGCCGTCGCGACGCCCTGGAAAGCATCGCCAGCGAGCTGTCACAACGTTTCGGGGTCGAGGTGCTGTTCCGCCTTTGCGATCTCGGCAAACCCCTGCAGATATCCGGGCTGCTGCTGGAGCTGGAGGAAGGCGACTGGCGCATCGATCTGCTGATCAATAACGCCGGGCTGGGTAGCGCCGGCCCCTTCCTCGAACAGGACTGGATGCGCGAGCTCGAGCAACTGGAAGTGAATATCGTCGCCGTCACACGTCTGAGCCACGCGCTCGGCAAACGCATGGCCTTGCAAGGCGGCGGGCAGATCCTCAATGTCGCCTCGGTCGCCGCCTTCCAGCCTGGCCCGTGGATGAGCAGCTACTACGCCAGTAAGGCCTATGTGCTGCACTTCAGCGAGGGACTGCGCGAAGAACTGCGCCACTATGGCGTGCGCGTTTCGGTGCTGTGCCCCGGGCCGACCCGTACCGCCTTCTTCCGCAGCGCACGGATGGACGTCTCCAATCTGGAGCGCAGCGTCTGGATGATGAATGCAGACGAAGTGGCCCTGCTCAGCGTACGCGCGCTGGAGAAGAACCGCGCGCTGATCATTCCCAACTGGCGCAACCGGTTGCTAGCCAACTGGCCGCGCCTGGCTCCGCGCTGGCTGGTACGCAAGCTGACAGCCCGCTTTACGCGGCCGTTCAGCCGGCGCTAATCCACCTGTTCTAGCCTGCGTCGACCGTACGACCGTGCGCCCAGTGGCGCAAGGCCGCCAGGTTCTCGGCCATCACTACCGACAAGGGCGAGGTGCCTTGCAGGGCACGCAGCAACAGCGCCTGGTCGACCGCCTGTTGCTGCGCCTGCCCGGCATACAGGGCGCTGACCACGGCCTGCTCGATCTCCGCGCCGGAAAAGCCCTCGCTGGCCTCGGCCAACTGAATCAGATCGAAGCGGCCCGCTTCCAGCTCGCGGCGCTCCAGATGAATACGGAAGATGTCGACGCGGACTTCGGCGCTGGGCAGGTCGACGAAGAACAACTCATCGAACCGTCCCTTGCGCACCAACTCAGGTGGCAGGCGGTCGATGGCATTGGCCGTCGCCACGACGAACACCGGCGCCTTGCGCTCGGCCATCCAGGTCAGCAGGGTGCCGAGCACGCGCAGGCTCACACCGCCGTCATGGTCACCACTGGCCAGGCCTTTCTCTACCTCGTCCATCCACAGCACGCAGGGTGCCATTTGCTCAGCGAGACGCAGCGCCTCGCGCAGGTTGCGCTCGGTCTCGCCGAAGAACTTGTTGTAGAGACAGGCAAAATCCAGGCGCAGTAGCGGCAAGCCCCAGAGTCCGGCAACCGCCTTGGCCGCCAGGCTCTTGCCGCCACCCTGAACGCCGACCAGCATGACGCCCTTGGGCGCATCGATCAGCTTGCCCTCGAGGAAACCCGCCTGGCGCTCGGCCAGCCAGCGCTTGAGATTGACCAGCCCGCCGACCTCGGCGAAACGTGCAGTGTCGTACTCGAAACTGAGCACGCCTTCCAGATCCAGCAACTGGAACTTGGTCTTGTTCAGCTCGGGAATATCTTCCTGGGTGATCGCCCCGTCATCGCAGATCACGTTGCGCGCCAGCGCTCGCGCCTCGGCATGACTGAGGCCGCGCAGGTTCTTCACCACCTGCTGCAGGGTGCGGTTGTCGGTACGCACTCGCGCGCCGCGATTGCCTTCGCTCCAGCGTGTAGCCTCGTCACGCACGATGCTCAGCAACTCGTCTTCGGACGGCAGGGAAAGGCTGAAGCGGGCCGCATAGCGCTGCACTTCCGGCGGCAGCTTGAGCGCGTGGGAAACCAGTACCAGAGTCGGTTTGTGCGCGGCCTCGCTCATGGCGATTTCCTTGAGCAGGCGCACCAAACGGGGATTTTCGTCGAGGAAGGGATGCAGGTCGCACATCACGTAGAGATTCGGTTGCGGATCGGCCTTGATCAGACGCAGCGCCGCTTCCGGCTCCAGCGTTGGCGACTCACCGACATCCGCGCCGCCGAAACCCAGGCGTTGCAAGCCTTCGGTCACCGACCAGGTGTGCAGGCCTAGCCCACGCTTGACCGCCAGGCCCGTCAGAGTCTCCAGCACGCGGGGCTCATCCCAAGACTCGATGACCACCAGCTTGACCTTGGAGTCCAGCACCAAGCCCAGGTCGTGAATATCGTTCTTCAACACATGCTCCTTGTGAAAGTTGGCCCGCCACTCGTCCGGGTTTACCATCCGCCGTTTGGCAATGACGGGAACCGCTGCATGGGTTGGCTGAATACAGATCGTCGCCGCAGGCCTCGCACCATGCAAGTGCCGGACGTGAGCCGTTTCACTGCCATGATGATCGGCGCGAGCCTGGGTCTGACCACGCTATCGGCTGGCGCCAGCGAGCCCTTTCGCGACGCCTTGCACATCGCAGGACACGGCCCAGAGCTGGTCCGAGTGCCGGCAGGTCAGTTCCTCATGGGCGATGGTAGCGGCAAGGGCAATGATAACGAGCGCCCACAGCGCTCCATCACGTTCGAACGCCCTTTCGCCATCGGCCGTCACGAGGTCACCTTCGCCGACTGGCGCCGCTACGCCGAAGCCACCGGGCAAGCGATGCCGGACAACGAAGGTTGGGGGCTCTCGGCCCAGCGACCGGTGATCCACGTGTCCTGGCATGAAGCGCAAGCCTACACGCGCTGGCTTTCGCAGCAGACCGGCGCCCGCTACCGCTTGCCGACGGAAGCCGAGTGGGAATACGCCGCACGCGGTGGCAGCCAGAGCTACTACTGGTGGGGCGACGAACTCGATAGCGATGAACGGGCACCTCGTGCTCATTGCCGCGGTTGCGCCACCTCGCGGCTACTGCGCAACAAGACCGCAGCCGTCGGTCAGTTTCCGGCCAATGGTTTCGGCCTGCATGACACGGCGGGCAATGTCTGGGAGTGGACGGCCTCGAACTTCACCCAGCGTTTCGACGGTAGCGAAACGCAAATCGCCGCCCTGCCCGACGAGAGCCCCCGCGCGGTGCGCGGCGGCGCCTGGAACAGCGGCCCGGTCTACCTGCGCAGCAGCATGCGCGACCTCAAGCAGCCGCAGCATCGTGACTATGCGCTGGGCTTTCGCGTGCTGCGCGAACTGCCCTGAGCGCGGACGCTCGCGCAACTTTGCAGTAGACTAGGGCGTCGTTCCACCCGGAGGTGCCCCATGGCCAGCGAACGCCAGTATTCCCCCGTCGACCGCCTGCTGCTGCAGGCCGATGCCGCCCTGCGCACCTTGCTGCCCTTCAGCGGCGCATCGGGCCGTCCCTCGCCCGCCATCGTGCAGAACGAAAGCGAGATGAGCAGCGATGAGTCCCGTCATGTAGCCGGTCTGATGCGCATCAACCACACCGGCGAAGTCTGCGCCCAGGCGCTCTATCAGGGCCAGGCGCTGACCGCCAAGCTGCCGGAAGTGCGCAGCGCCATGGAACATGCGGCCGATGAGGAAATCGACCACCTGGCCTGGTGCGAACAACGCATTCGCGAGCTGGGAAGCCAGCCGAGCGTGCTCAACCCGCTGTTCTACGGTCTGTCCTTCGGTGTCGGCGCCGTCGCCGGCCTGGTCAGTGATCGCGTCAGCCTGGGCTTCGTCGCGGCCACCGAAGACCAGGTGTGCAAACATCTGGATGAACACCTGGAGCAACTGCCGGAGCACGACGCCAAATCACGCGCCATCCTCGAGCAGATGCGCATCGACGAGCAGCAGCATGCCAACAGTGCGCTGGCGGCTGGCGGCGTACGCTTCCCGGCGCCGATCAAATTCGGCATGAGCCTGCTGTCGAAGGTCATGACCAAGAGCACCTACCGCGTCTGAAACGGCAAGGGCGCCGAATCAGACCCTGTGAAAACGTAGCGAGCGAAGGTCAGGCAAGGCAAAAAACGGCGAGAAAGCGCAGTTTACGAGCTGTAAATGAGCATTTTGAGCCGTTTTTTAACGCAGCATGGCCGAGCGCAGTAGTTTTCACACAGTCTGAATGGCGCCCTTGTCAAATGCGTAAACCAGGCTCAGCCCAGCTCGACGATCTCGTAGTCGTGGCTGATGTCCACGCCACCGCGTCCCAGCATGATCGAAGCCGAGCAGTATTTTTCCGCTGACAGTTCAACGGCACGTTTGACCTGGGCTTCCTTCAGCCCGCGCCCCTTGACCACAAAGTGCAGGTGAATCTTGGTGAATACCTTGGGTTCTTCGGTCGCACGCTCGGCGTCGAGGAACACTTCGCAGCTTTCCACCGGCTGACGACCCTTGCGCAGAATGCTGACCACGTCGAAGTTGCTGCAGCCACCGAGACCGATCAGCACCATCTCCATCGGTCGAACACCCAGGTTACGGCCGCCGGCCTCGGGCGGACCGTCCATTACAACGGCATGGCCGCTGCCGGACTCACCGAGGAACAGGGCTTCGCCGGCCCACTGCACGCGCGCTTTCATCTATCCAGGCTCCGTAGCTTTGCAAAGGCACGCAGATTAGCACAGGCCAAGACTGTGCCGTTGCATGACCGGTACGTCAAAGTTCAACTAGGCTGTGTTAGCCAGGTCACAAAAAACGCCCGTGCTTTCTTGCGTCTGTTAAGCTGGCGCCGGAATGCTGGCACACTTGGCCGGATAACTAATAAGAAATTGCCTGTTGGACAAAGGCCTACATTTTCATATTCGGGACTCGGGCATGGTAGCTATTACCCTTACACCTAAAATCAAGAACATCGATAAGCTTCTCGCGCACTGTCATCGCCGCCGCTATACCTCCAAAAGCACCATCATTTACGCGGGCGATCGCTGCGAAACACTCTTCTTCATCGTCAAAGGTTCGGTCACCATCCTCATCGAAGATGACGACGGCCGGGAAATGATCATCGCCTATCTCAATGCCGGCGACTTCTTCGGCGAGATGGGCCTGTTCGAAAAGGAAGGTACTGAGAAAGAGCGCAGTGCCTGGGTTCGCGCCAAGACCGAGTGCGAGGTCGCGGAAATCAGCTACGCCAAGTTCCGCGAGCTGACCCAGCAGGATCCGGACATCCTCTTCGCCCTGGGCAGCCAGATGGCCGAGCGCCTGCGCAACACCACGCGCAAGGTCGGCGACCTGGCTTTCCTCGATGTGACTGGCCGCGTCGCGCGTACCCTGCTCGACCTGTGCAAGCAGCCGGACGCCATGACCCATCCGGATGGCATGCAGATCAAGATCACCCGCCAGGAAATCGGCCGCATCGTCGGCTGCTCGCGCGAGATGGTCGGGCGCGTGCTCAAGTCCCTGGAAGAACAGGGCCTGGTACACGTCAAAGGCAAGACCATGGTGGTCTTCGGCACCCGCTGAAACCCGCTCAATAAAAAGCCGGCTTGATTGCCGGCTTTTTCACGCGCGCTATTCGGGGTCGGTGCCAATCACGGCAGGTCGACCGCGTTCGGGAAAGAACAGGCGCTGCAATTCGCTGCCGGGGCTTTCCGCACGCATGAAGGCCTCGCCGACCAGGAAGGCATACACCTCGTTGATTTCCATCAGCTCAACATCGGCGCGGTTGAGGATGCCGCTCTCGGTCACCACCAGGCGGTCACGCGGAATGCGCGGCAGCAGGTCGAGCGTGGCTTCCAGGCTGACATCGAAGGTGTGCAGGTTGCGGTTGTTGATGCCCACCAACGGCGTGTCCAGGGTGGTCAGCGCACGCTCCAGTTCGTCGCCATCATGCACCTCGACCAGCACGTCGAGGCCCACGTCCTTGGCCACCGAGGCCAGTTCGGCCATGCGCACGTCATCCAGGCAGGAGACGATCAGCAGCACGCAGTCGGCGCCGATCGCACGAGCTTCGACGATCTGGTACGGATCGACCATGAAGTCCTTGCGGATCACCGGCAGTGCGCAGGCGGCACGCGCCTGTTGCAGGTATTGATCGGCACCCTGGAAGAAGTCGATATCGGTCAGCACCGACAGGCAGGTGGCACCACCGGCCTCGTAGCTACGGGCAATCTCGGCCGGTACGAAGTTCTCGCGAATCACGCCCTTGCTTGGCGATGCCTTCTTGATCTCGGCGATTACCGCCGGCTGCTTGCGCGCCGCCTGTTCCAGCAGTGCACGGGCAAAGCCACGCGGGGCGTCGGCGCTGCGCGCGGCGGCTTCGAGTTCGGCCAGGCTGACCTGGGCACGACGGGCCGCCACTTCTTCGAACTTACGGGCGACGATCTTCTCCAGTACGGTTGGTACGCTCACCCTTCGTTCTCCTGTTTGAATACCGCGGTAAAGGACACCAGTTCTTCCAGCTTCTCACGCGCCAGGCCGGTATGCAGGGCGTCATGCGCCAGCTGGATGCCTTCGCGCAGGCTGCTGGCATGGTCGGCAGCATAGAGTGCAGCACCGGCATTGAGCACGATCATGTCGGCAGCCTTCTGGCCATTGTCGGTCTTGCGTCGGCCCAGCGCGTCGCGGATCAGCTCCAGCGACTGCTCGGCGTTGTCGACGGTCAGACCGATCAGGCTCTGGCTCTTGATGCCGAAATCCTCGGGCTGGATACGGTACTCGCTGACCTTGCCGTCCTTGAGCTCGGCGACGAAGGTCGGCGCGGCCAGGCTGATTTCGTCCAGACCGTCCTGCGCATGCACCACCAACACGTGCTCGCTACCCAGACGCTGCAGCACTTCGGCCATGGGACGGCACAGCGCCTGGCTGAACACGCCGATCACCTGATGCTTGGCGCCCGCCGGATTGGTCATCGGGCCAAGCATATTGAAGATGGTGCGCAGGCCCAGCTCGCGGCGCGGGCCGATGGCATGCTTCATCGCGCCGTGATGAGACGGGGCGAACATGAAACCGACGCCGACGCTTTCGACGCAGCGCGCCACCTGCTCGGGCTTGAGCCCCAGGTAGACGCCCGCAGCTTCCAGAAGATCGGCGCTGCCGCTCTTACCGGACACCGCGCGGTTGCCGTGCTTGGCCACCTTGCCGCCCGCCGCCGCGACGACGAAGGCCGCCGCGGTGGAGACGTTGAAGATATTCATGCCGTCGCCGCCGGTGCCGCAGGTATCGACCAGACGCTCGGCATCGATCACCACCGGCGCAGCCAGCTCGCGCATGACGCTGGCGGCACCGACGATCTCGTCGATGGTCTCGCTCTTCATGCGCATGCCCATGAGGAAGGCACCGATCTGCGCGTCGGTGCACTGGCCGGTCATGATCTCGCGCATGACCGCCTGCATTTCCTCGGTGGTCAGATCGAGCTGGGCGACGATGCGGTTGAGGGCTTCCTTGATATTCATGCGCGCACGCCTCCGGTCTGCTTGAGGAAGTTGGCGAACAGTTCGTGGCCCTGCTCGGTGAGGATGGACTCGGGATGGAACTGCACGCCCTCGACGTTCAGGGTCTTGTGACGCAGGCCCATGATCTCGTCGACCGAGCCGTCTTCATACTGCGTCCAGGCGGTGATCTCCAGGCAATCCGGCAGGGTTTCGCGCTTGACCACCAGGGAATGATAGCGGGTCACGGTGAGCGGGTTGTTCAGACCGGCGAACACGCCCTTGTCCTCGTGGAACACCGGGCTGGTCTTGCCGTGCATCACCTGGCGCGCGCGTACCACGTCACCGCCATAGGCCTGGCCGATGCTCTGGTGGCCGAGACAGACGCCGAGGATCGGCAGCTTGCCGGCGAAATGCAGGATGGCCTCAATGGACACGCCCGCTTCGGTCGGCGTGCACGGGCCGGGCGAGACGACGATGCGCTCAGGCTTGAGCGCTTCGATCTCGGCGATGCTCAGTTCGTCATTGCGAATCACGTGCACATCGGCGCCCAGCTCACCCAGGTACTGCACGACGTTGTAGGTGAAGGAGTCGTAGTTGTCGATCATCAAAAGCATGGTACGGCTCCTCTTATTCCTGGGCCTGGGCGGCAGTCTGTTCGGCGAGCGCGACGGCGCGGAACATGGCGCGGCGCTTGTTCAGGGTTTCTTCCCACTCCAGCGCGGGCACCGAGTCGGCGACGATGCCGGCGCCAGCCTGCACATGCAGCTCACCGTCCTTGATCACCGCGGTACGAATGGCAATGGCGGTGTCCATGTTGCCGTTCCAGGCGTAGTAGCCTACCGCACCGCCATAGACGCCGCGCTTGACCGGCTCCAGCTCGTCGATGATTTCCATGGCGCGGATCTTCGGCGCGCCGGACAGGGTGCCGGCTGGCAGAATGGCGCGCAGCGCGTCCATGGCCGACAGCTCGGGCTTGAGCTGGCCGGTGACGTTGGAAACGATGTGCATAACGTTGGAATAGCGCTCGATGACCATCTTCTCGGTGAGCTTGACCGAACCGATCTGCGACACGCGTCCGGTGTCGTTGCGGCCCAGGTCGATGAGCATCAGGTGTTCGGCGACTTCCTTGGCGTCGGACAGCAGATCTTCTTCCAACGCCTTGTCTGCCTCCTCGCTGGCGCCACGTGGGCGCGTACCAGCGATGGGACGCACGGTGACCAGGCCGTCCTCGACGCGCACCAGCACCTCGGGCGAGGAGCCGACCACATGGAAGTCGCCGAAGTTGAAGAAGTACATGTACGGCGTCGGGTTGATGCAGCGCAGTGCGCGGTACAGGTCGATGGGCGCGGCCTTGAACGGAATCGACATGCGCTGGGAAATCACCACCTGCATGCAGTCGCCGGCCAGGATGTAATCCTTGATCGAACTGACTGCCGCCTCGTAGTCGCCCTGGCTGTAGCTGGAGCGGAACGCCGGCTCCTCGCCCAGCGGCGCGGACAGATCCACACCCAGGCGCGGGGTGATCGGCTGGCGCAGCTTGCGCAGGATTTCGCGCAGGCGGGCCTGGCCTTGCTCGAAGGCGTCCGGCTGAGCCGGATCGGCGAGGACGATGCCGTGCATCTTGCCGGCCAGGTTGTCGAACACCACCACCGCATCGGAAACCATCAGCAGGATGTCCGGCGTACCCAGCGCATCGGGATTAACGCCGGCAGCCAGCTTGGGCTCGACGTAACGCACGCTGTCGTAGCCGAAATAACCCACCAGGCCGCCGTTGAAGCGTGGCAGACCGGCGATAGTCGGCACCTTGTAGCGCGCCTTGAATTGCTCGACGAACTCCAGCGGGTCGGCGCACTGATGGCGCTCGACCTCAACGCCGTCGGTGCTAACCACAACGTCATGGCCATGCACGCGCAGCACGGTGCGCGCCGGCAGGCCGATGATCGAGTAACGGCCCCACTTCTCGCCGCCCTGCACGGATTCCAGGAGGTAGGAGTTGGGCGCGTCGGCCAGTTTCAGGTAGATGGACAGCGGCGTGTCGAAATCCACCAGGGTTTCGCAGGCCAGGGGAATGCGGTTGTAGCCTTCGGCGGCTAAACGCAGGAATTCTTCATGGGTCATGATCAGCCTCATGGCTCGGGGAAAACGGTCGGGTGCAAACGGGCCGCGCGCAGCGGCAGGACGAAATCAGGCGCGCCAGCGCCAACGGGCCAGAGCCTTGATCACTTTCATCCAGAGTTTGCAGCTAACCACCACGGTGCGATCTCGACAGGCGGGGGATAAGGAGAGCGGCCAAGGTAGCAGCTACACGCCAAGCGCTGCAAGCGGGGCAAAGCGATAGCTTGGTGGGAGCGGGTTTATCCGCGATCTCAATCGCCAGTTTCGTGGATAAATCCGCCCCTACAAAAAGCGAACGGCACAGCTGAAGATTCGTCAGAGCAACTCGGCGAGGCTATCGACCACCAGGTTCGGGTTTTCTTCGGCAATCGGGCGGCCATGGTTATAGCCATAGCTCACCGCGACGCAAGGCACGCCGGCTGCGTAGGCGGCCAGCACGTCATTGCGTGAATCGCCGACGAACAGCGATTGCGCCGCAGTGACATCAGCCAAGCGCATCACCTGGAGCAACGCTGCCGGATCCGGCTTCTGCTGCGGCAGGGTGTCGCCGCCGATAATCCAGCGAAAGTACCCACCGAGGCCAACCTGCTCCAGCAACGGCGCAACGAAACGCTCCGGCTTGTTGGTCACCACGGCCAGCTCCACGGCTGCAGTGCTGAGCGCTTCGAGAAGCTCATGCACGCCTGGGTAGAGCACGGTCAGCTCATGGCAGTCGGCGTAGATATCGAGAAAGCGCGCCAGCGCCTGCTCCGTCTCGCCCTCACCCACTGCCGTGTGATCCAGGCCACCGGCCAGGGCACGGCGCACCAGCACGCGGGCGCCGTTGCCGACCCACTCGCGAACCTGTTCTACACCCGCCGGCGGACGGCCCAGCTCGACCAGCATGCGGTCGACCGCTGCGGCCAGGTCAGGCACCGAGTCGATCAGCGTGCCGTCCAGGTCGAACATCACCAGGCGCGGCAGCTCACCGCCGCACAGCTCGCGCAGCGGTTTCATCCACGCACCTGGGCCAGTTCGGCACGCATAGCGTCGATCACCGCCTTGTAGTCCGGCTGGTTGAAGATCGCCGAGCCGGCGACGAAGGTGTCGGCACCCGCTTCGGCGATCTCGCGGATGTTCTGTACGTTGACGCCGCCGTCGATCTCCAGGCGAATCTCGCGGCCGCTGGCGTCGATCAGCGCGCGCGCTTCACGCAGCTTGTCGAGGGTGCCGGGGATGAACTTCTGCCCGCCGAAGCCGGGGTTGACGCTCATCAGGAGGATCATGTCGACCTTGTCCATCACGTACTTGAGCACGTCCAGCGGGGTGGCCGGGTTGAACACCAGGCCGGCCTTGGCGCCGCCGGCCTTGATCAGTTGCAGGGAACGATCGATGTGCTCGGACGCCTCCGGGTGGAAGGTGATGTAGCTGGCGCCAGCCTCGATGAAGTCGCCGATGATGCGATCCACCGGCTTGACCATCAGGTGCGCGTCGATGGGCGCGGTGATGCCGTACTTGCGCAGCGCCGAGCAGACCATCGGGCCGATGGTCAGGTTGGGCACGTAGTGGTTGTCCATGACATCGAAATGGACGATGTCCGCCCCGGCGGCGAGTACGTTGTCCACTTCCTCACCCAGGCGGGCGAAGTCGGCGGAAAGGATCGACGGGGCGATGGCGAAGGGTTGCATGGCGCACCTCTGAGTGCTGGGTCACGGTGGCGCGCATTGTAACGGCTCAGCGGTTATCTGGCAGTGCCACCGAACCGCCCGCGCCAATTCGCCTCACAGCAAAAGGCCCCGCCGGTTGCCCGGCGAGGCCTTGATCGTGCAGGTGCGGCTGTCTATTCCGGCGTCGAAGTGCGCAGTTTCTCGCTACGCCCACGCAGCCACTCCAGGGTCAGCAGCAGCAGGATGGAGAAGCCGATCAGCAGGGTGGCGGCGGCGGCGATGGTCGGCGACAGGTTCTCGCGGATGCCGCTGAACATCTGCCGTGGCAGGGTGGCCTGCTCGGGACCGGCGAGGAACAGGGTCACCACCACTTCATCGAAGGAGGTGGCGAAGGCGAACAGCGCGCCGGAGATCACCCCCGGCGCGATCAGCGGCAGGGTCACGCGGCGGAAGGTTGTGATCGGAGAGGCGCCGAGGCTGGCAGCGGCGCGCACCAGGTTGTGGTTGAAGCCCTGCAGCGTGGCCGACACGGTGATGATGACGAAGGGCACACCCAGCACAGCGTGCACCAGGATCAGCGACAGGTAGCTGTTGCCCATGCCCAGCGGGGCGAAGAACAGGTAGCTGGCGACACCGATGATCACCACTGGGACGATCATCGGCGAAATCAGCAGGCTCATCACCAGCGCCTTGCCGCGGAATTCGCCACGGGTCAGACCGATGGCCGCCAGGGTGCCGAAGCCCATGGCCAGCAGCGTTGCCGCCGGGGCGATGATCAGGCTGTTCTTCAGCGAGCGCATCCAGTCGGCGGACATGAAGAAGTCTTCGTACCAGCGCAGCGAGAAGCCCTGCAGCGGGTAGACCAGGAAGGTGCCGGAGTTGAACGACAGCGGCACGATCACCAGCACCGGCAGGATCAGAAACAGCAGCACCAGGGCGCAGATAAGGCGCAGGCCGTAGTACCAGAGGCGCTCGACGGGTGACATGTAGGGGCTGAGCATGGGTTTTACTCCAGTGAGCGTTTTAAGCTCCCCTCTCACATTGATGGGAGAGGGGCTGGGGGAAAAGGCGCTCTTCCTGCGCCATTCTCCCGAGTTCGGTTACCGAGCAGCGGTGGTGCCGAAACAAGCACCCTCTCCCGCCCTTCGGGCACCCTCTCCCGCAAGCGGGAGAGGGGCATAAGATGGTCTGCTACGCAGACCGCTTTTAGCCAAGGCGCAGCTTGCTGGCGCCGACCAGCCAGCTGTACACCACGTAGAGCACCAGGGTCGCGGCCAGCAGCAGGCCGCCGAGAGCCGTGGCCATGCCCCAGTTGATGGTGGTGTTGGTGTAGAAGGCAACGAAGTAGCTGATCATCTGGTCGTTCGGGCTGCCCAGCAGCGCCGGGGTGATGTAGTAGCCAATCGACAGGATGAACACCAGCAGGCAACCGGCGCCGACACCCGCCAGGGTCTGCGGAAAGTACACCCGCCAGAAACTGGCGAACGGGTGGCAGCCAAGCGACACCGCCGCACGCATGTAGGTGGGCGAAATACCCTTCATCACGCTGTAGATCGGCAGGATCATGAACGGCAGCATGATGTGCACCATGGCCACGTACACGCCGCTGCGGTTGAACACCAGTTGCAGCGGTTGCTCGATGATGCCCAGCGACATCAATGCGGTGTTGATCAGACCGCCGGACTGCAAGAGCACGATCCAGGCCGCAACCCGCACCAGGATCGACGTCCAGAACGGCAGCAGCACGAGAATCATCAACAGGTTGCCGGAACGCGTCGGCAGGTTGGCCAGCAGGTAGGCCAACGGATAAGCCAGCACCAGGCAGATGGCGGTGATCACCAGCCCCATCCAGAAGGTGCGGGCGAAGATGTCCAGGTAGATGGCCTGATCGGGCGTGGCCTTGGCCAGCTCGCCGAGGTCGTCGATACGGTGATCGAGCGAAGCCAGCAGGTAATAGGACGTCACCGACGAGGCGTTGCGGCGGATCACCTGCCAGTAGGCAGGGTCACCCCAGCGCTCGTCGAGATTGAGGAATGCCTCCTGGTAGGACGCGGGTTCCTCGCGCAACGGCAACTTGCGTGCAGTGCTGCTGACCAGACTACGGAAGCCCGCCAGCTCCATGTTCAGGCGCTTGGACAGATCGCCCAGGCTCTGATTGCGGCGTGCTTCGACGATATCTGCAGCAATCGCCTGATAGACCGCATCCTCCGGCAAGCCACGGCCATCCCAGGCGGCAATCGCCTCAACGGTACGCGGCAGGCTGCCGACCACTTCCGGATTGTCCACACTGCGCAGCAGCAAGGCGCCGATGGGCAGCAGGAAGGTCAGGAAAAGGAACAGCAACAGCGGCAGGATCAGCGCCTTGGATTTCAGGCGATTGAAACGCTCGGCACGGGCCAGACGCTGCTTCAGGCTCGGCCCGGGCAAATCGTTGGCAGGCAGTACGGCGGCCATGGACAACTCCGCAAGCAAGAAAGGAATTCAGACGGCCCCGCCGCAGGGCGGGGCCGGATCGAGTCGCAGAACCTGTTCACGAGCTGGCGAGCTAGAGCGATGCAAGGCAAAAACGCGTGAGGAAGCGGAGTTTACGAGCTGTAAATGAGCATTCCGAACGTGTTTTTAACGCAGCAGCGCCGACGCGCAGCAGGTCGTGAATAGGTTCTTAACGCGCGGCCCAGGCGTTGAAACGTTGCTCCAGCTGCTCGCCGTAGTCAGCCCAGAAGGTCACGTCGATGGCCACCTGGTTGGCGATGTTTTCCGGCGTGGTCGGCATCAGGTTCAGACGCTCCGGCGCCAGCAGCTCGATAGCCTTCTTGTTGGCCGGGCCGTAGGCGATGTTTTCCGAATAGGTCTTCTGCGCTTCGGGCTTCACTGCGTAGGCGATGAACTCCTTGGCCAGTTCGGCGTTCTTGGCGCCACGCGGGATGGCCCAGGAATCGAAGTCGTAGATGCCGCCGTTCCACACCACCTGCAGGTTGCTCTCGGCTTGTACGGCAGCGATACGGCCGTTGTAGGCCGAGCTCATGACCACGTCACCGGAGGCGAGGTACTGCGGCGGCTGGGCGCCGGCTTCCCACCACTGGATGTTGGGTTTCAGCTCGTCGAGCTTCTTGAATGCGCGATCCTGGCCTTCTTTGGTGGCCAGCACCTTGTACACGTCCTTGACCGGCACACCGTCGGCCATCAGGGCGAATTCCAGGGTGTACTTGGCGCCCTTGCGCAGGCCGCGCTTGCCCGGGAATTTCTTCACGTCCCAGAAGTCGGCCCAGCTGGTCGGCGCCGCGCTCAGTTTGTCGGCGTTGTAGGCCAGTACGGTGGACCAGACGAAGAAGCCGACGCCGCAAGGCTGGATGGCACCGTCGATGAAGTTGGACTGATCACCGAACTGGGCCGGGTCGAGCTCTTCGAACAGACCTTCGTCACAGCCACGCGCGAGTTCCGGCGACTCCACCTCCACCAGATCCCAGCTCACGCTGCGGGTGTCGACCATGGCTTTGACCTTGGCCATTTCACCGTTGTATTCGCCGCCGATCACCTTGTTGCCGGTGTCCTTCTCGAAGGGTTCGTAGAACGCCTTGACCTGCGCCGCCTTGTTCGCGCCGCCGAAGGAAACCGCCGTCAGATCTACCGCCAGTGCCGGCATGGCACAGCTAACGCCCAGGGCCAATGCCGCGAGCTTCAGGGATTTCGTCATTCTTATCAGCTCCTCTGTGTTACGGGTAAAGGTGAAGCACTGCGCGAAAGGCTCACTCGGCTTGGAGTGGATCCAGCGCGCGGACATGCTCGACAGACCAGCCGAGCGGAACCAGATCACCAACCGCCAGGGTCGAGTCCAGCTCGGCCACGGGTTGCTTGACGTAGAAATCGGATTGGCCGCACACCTCCATGCGGATACGCACGTGGTCACCCAGGTAGATGAACTCGGCGATGCGCCCGGAGAAACGGTTCGGGCAGGCTTCGCTGTGGCCATTGAGACGAATGCGCTCCGGGCGGATCGACAGGCTCACCGCCTCGCCCACGGCGCCGACGTTGACTGCCGTGGCGCGCACTTCCTCACCCCGCGCCAGACGCACCACGCACTGCTCGCCATCACGGCTGACCAGCTCGCCCGGCAGGCGGTTGTTCTCGCCGATGAACTGGGCGACGAAGGTGTTGTGCGGCGCCTCATAGAGTTCACGCGGCGGCGCGATCTGCTGGATCTCGCCCTGGTGGAAAACGGCCACACGGTCGGACATGGTCAGTGCTTCGCCCTGGTCGTGGGTCACGTAGACCACGGTCACGCCCAGGCTCTGGTGCAGGTGCTTGATTTCCATCTGCATGTGCTCGCGCAACTGCTTGTCCAGCGCGCCGAGTGGTTCGTCCATCAGCACCAGTTGTGGCTCGAACACCAGTGCACGGGCCAGGG
Source organism: Pseudomonas sp. FG29 (assembly GCF_057809355.1). Taxonomy (NCBI): domain Bacteria; kingdom Pseudomonadati; phylum Pseudomonadota; class Gammaproteobacteria; order Pseudomonadales; family Pseudomonadaceae; genus Pseudomonas; species Pseudomonas sp. FG29. Next base: position 25,186 of record NZ_JBMDJU010000016.1, read on the forward strand.
CCACGCGCTGCTGCTGACCACCGGAAAGCTGGCCCGGATAACGGTTGCGGAAAGTGTCGAGCTGCACCATGGACAACGCACGCTTGACCCGCTCGCTGATGTCGGTGCGCGACATGCCACGCACGCTCAGCGGGAAGGCCAGGTTCTCCGCCACGGTCATGTGCGGGAACAGCGCGTAGTTCTGGAACACCATGCCGATGTCGCGTTTGTGCGGCGGCAGTTTGTTCAGCGAACGACCATCGAGAAGGATTTCACCGGCAGTCGGCGTTTCGAAACCGGCCAGCATCATCAGGCTGGTGGTCTTGCCGGAACCGGACGGGCCGAGCAGGGTCAGAAACTCACCCTTGCGGATATCCAGGTTGAGGTCTTTGACGATCAGCGTTTCGCCGTCGTAGCTCTTCTGCACGCCGCGGAAGCTCACCAGTACATCGTTTGCCATCACACCACACCCTTGTTCTTGTCTCAGGCCGATAGATCAAGAGTAGGCCGGCAAGGCGAATGTGAAAAATCGGGCGGGATGACAAGCTGATATCAGGCGTACGGAGAATCTCGTGTAGGGATCGCCCTACAAATTCCGAGTGATCGTGTCGGTTATCGAAGGCCCCCATGGGTAATCCATGGGTAGGGTGGACATCACTTTTCATGTCCACCACTGCAGGTGTTCCGGTATCGAAACGGTGGATGAAAAGAGCGTCATCCACCCTACACCTCGGGACAATCAGACCAAACGGTGCTCCATGGCGTAGCGCACCAGATCGGCCACCGAATTCGCCCCCAACTTCTGCATCAGGCGCGCCTTGTGCGTGCTGACAGTCTTGTTGCTCACGGCCAGGTGCAGGGCGATATCGTTGACGCCCTCGCCACGCACCAGACGCTCGAACACCGAGAACTCGCGTTCCGACAGTTGCGCGTGAGGGGGGCGTGAATCGGTCAGGCCGACCTCGAAAACCATGCGATCGGCCAGTGCCGGATCGATATAGCGACCACCGCCAGCCACCTTGCGAATCGCGGTGATCAGCAGCGCCGGATCACTGTCCTTGGTGGCATAGCCCGCAGCGCCAGCCTTGAGCGCACGCGCCGCCATCTGCGCCTCATCGTGCATCGACAGCACCAGGATTGCCGGCGCCTCGCTCAAGGCGCGGATGCGCGGAATGGCCTCCAGGCCGTTGACGCCCGGCATGGAGATATCCAGCAGCACCACGTCGCAGGGCGTGCGGCGCAGCACCTCGAGCAATTGCTCGCCATTGCTCGCCTCGCCGGCCACCTCGAGATCGCGCGCCATGCCGATCAGTTGCTTGATGCCTTCCCGCACGATGGTGTGGTCTTCGGCCACCAGTACCCGAATCACGCCGTGGTCTCCTCATTCATGGCTATGCGCGCGCACAGCGTAGTACCTTCGCCGGGCTGACTGTCAATCTGCAACTGGCCACCGAGCATGAGCATGCGCTCCTGCATGCCGACCAGGCCGAACGACTGCCCCGGCTTGCGCGTTGCAACCTCGAAGCCCTTGCCATCGTCGATGACCGACAGGCACAAAGTGCCGGCCTCCAGCCACAAACGCACCTGAACGCTGTGTGCGCCGGCGTGGCGCATGACGTTGGTCAGGGCCTCCTGGAGGATGCGGAACAGGCCGATGGCCTGGGCATCGGGCAGATCAGGAAGATGCTCCGGCACCTCGACCAGGCAGGGAATCTGCGTGCGCTCTTCGAAGCGGCGCACCTGCCATTCGATGGCCGAGGCAATACCGGCATCGAGGATCGGCGGGCGCAGTGCGGTGGCCACGTCGCGCACCAGTTGGAATAGCTGAGCGATCAGACGCTTCATGCTGGTCAGGCGTTCGTCCAGTTCGGGAATCTGCCCGGCGCAGACCAACTCGCACATCGCCGTTTCCAGCTTGAGCACGGTCAGCACCTGACCCAGTTCGTCATGCACTTCGCGGGCGATGCGCGCCTTCTCCTCCTCGCGCACGCTTTCCAGGTGCGCCGACAGCTCGCGCAGGCGCGCCCGCGAATCGGCCAGGGCCAGTTCGGCCAGCTTGTTTTCGGTGATGTCCCAGAGAATCCCGTCCCAGACCACGCGGCCATTACCCAGTGGGCGGGCGGTAGTGCGGATGTCGGCCCACAGCACCTCCTGATCGGCGGTAAGGATGCGCCCTTGCCAGTACCAGTCGCTTTCGCCCTCCAGCGCCAGGGTCTGGCTGTTGAGGTAACTGGTCAGATCCTGCGGATGCACCAGGCTGCGCAGGCCGCGATCCTCGCGCTGCAGTTCCTGCGCCGGCCAGCCGACCATCTCCTGGCTGGCTTCGCTGATGTAGGCGAAGTTGACCACCGCCCCCGGCCCGGCGCGCTCCAGACGAAACACCAGGCCCGGCACGTTGCCGGCGATGCCCTTGAAGCGCGCCTCGCTCTCCTCCAGCGCGGCGCGCGCGCGTCGCCGCTCGGTGACATCGCTGAGAAACACCACCAGGTACTCGGCCTGACGATAACGCAGAAAACTCAGGGAAACGTCGGCCGGCATACGGCTGCCGTCGGCGCGCAGGCAGTCGATCTCGAAACTCGGCGAACCTTCCTCCTGCTCGCGCACGCGCTTCCACAGGTTGAGCCAGCGATCCATGTTCAGGCCGGGTTCGAGCCGACTCAGGGGCTTGTCCACCAGTTCGCCAGCGGCATAGCCGAGCATGCGTTCGGCGGCGCGATTGGCGTAGCGCAGGTGGCTGTCCCAGTTGACCCAGAGAATGCCCACGGTGCTGTGATCGAGGGAGAACTGGCTCAAGCGCAGCGCCTCGGCAGCCTGCTGGTGGCGATCCAGCTCGCTGCGCGCGCCGAGCAACCCACGCTCGAGCAAGCGGGTCTGCTGGCGCTGGCGATACAGCGCCGTGGCCCCGATCAGCATGACCAGGGCGAGAAACAGGCTGAGGGTCTTCCAGAAACCGACGAAATCGCTCATCTGCGGATAACGCAGCGGCAGCCAGCGCTCGCGTAAATCCTCCAGCTCGCGCGCGGGCAGCGCCTGCAGGGTGCGGTCGACGATGGCCGCCAGTTCGGGCGCGTCGATCCGCGAGGCCAGGCGCAGCAGTTGCGGCAAGCCGATGTCGCCGACGATGCTCAGGCTGGCAAAGCGCGGCTCACGTAACAGCAGGCTCAGGCTGGCCTCGTCCAGCACCGCGTAATCGGCTTCCTGATTGAGCACTCGCTGCAAGGCTGTGCGCTCGGAGCCAACCTTCATCAGGCGCAGATTGCTATGCGTGCGCTCCAGATATTCCGCTGCCTGACTGGGCGCCCGCACGGCCACCAGTTGCTCCAGTGCCAGCTGATCCAGATCCACCACGCCGTTGCCACTGCGCTCACCCACCACCAGATGCGGCACACGCAGGTAAGGCATGGAGTAATGCCAGATGCGCAGCCCGGCAGGCGTTTGTTGCAGCCCCGGGGCCAGATCCACATCGCCCTTCTGCACGGCTTGCTCGAGCGCTTCCACCGATGGATAGAGACGCCAGTCCGGCGTGACATCCATGCCCTCGAGGAGGCGCTTCATCAGCTCGACATTGGCTCCGACCAGATGCCGATTGCGCTCCATCTGTGCCCAGGGCGCCTGCAGCACCAGGCCGACGCGCAGCCGGGGATGAGCCGCCAGCCAGGCCTGCTGTTCGGCATCGAATGCCGGCCGCAACGGCATCCGGCTGGATTCCGCCCAGGCGGGGGCGGCGCTCGACAGCAACGAGAGCAGGAAGACTAGGCTGAGCAGACACTTCATGTGCGGGGCGAATCCACGAGCGTGATGGCCTAAGTTAACCCACTCCGAGGCTCACCGCCTGACAAACGCAGCGCCCCGCATTAGGCTCAAGCGAGGAAACCATGGAGAAATCTCGATGCGCGCCACTTCGCATGCCCTGTTCGGTCTGTGCCTGCTCGCCAGCGCTACTGCCTGGGCTCAGGATCCCGCGACGCCCGACAGCAGCGCGCCAGCCGAACCCCCGCCTGCGAGCAACGAGCGCGTACCGCTGCCCGAGCGCAGCGTCAGCGAGGCCCAGGCCCTGGAGCAACGCCTGGACAAACGCGAGCAGCAGATGCTGCAAGCCGGTAGCGAACAGTTTCTCGCCCTGTGGTTGCCGGCCAATGTCGGTGAGCCCAGCGGCACGGTCATCCTGCTGCCGGGCGATGTGGAAAATGCCGATGACGCACAGGTGGTCGGCCCCTTGCGGCGCAAGTTTCCAGACAGCGGCTGGCACAGCCTGAGCCTGACCCTGCCGGATCCGGACGGCGATCCCCTGCCGCTGCGTGATACCTCGCCAGCGCCTGCCGACACGTCGACGAGCGAACAACCCGCTTCGCCAGACGGAGAAGCGCAGGCGCCCACCCAGGCGCCCAGCGAAGGCAGCACCGATACACCACCTGCCGAACTGAGCCCGGAAGCACGCCGCGACGCCCATGCCGAGCGCGTCATGGCGCGCATCGACGCGGCCATCGAATTCGCCAAGCAGAAGGATTCCGTGCATATCGTGCTGCTCGGGCATGGCAGCGGCGCCTATTGGGCGGTGCGTTACCTCAACGAGCGCAAGCCGGCCTCCGTACACAACGTACTGATGGTCGCACCCGGAGTCCCTGCCGGCTTCGGCCCGCCACTCGATGAATTGGTCACGCAATTGCCAGTGGCGGCGGGCGACTTCTATTACCGTGATCAGGTAGAGGATCGCAACGCAGCGCTCAAGCGGCTGCAGGCCAGCAAACGCGCCAAGCTGCCCATTTATATTCAGGTCGCCATGAAGGCTCTGCCGGGGAATCGCGCGGTGGAGCAGGAGCAGCTCTACCGGCGCCTGCGCGGCTGGCTGAAACTGCACCTGAGCAAAGGCTAGGCGGGCTCAGCGCAGCCCGCGGCGCTCTCGGATCAGGGTATAGGCCTGGTGCAGCTGGCGGGTCGTCTCGGTGGCTTCACGAATGCGTTCAGGCGACGCACCGGCACCGGCCAGCTTGTCCGGATGATGGCGACTGAGCAGACGCCGATAGGCACGCTTGATCACCTCCGGCTCGCTATCGGCAGCCACCCCGAGCATGCGCAACGCCTCCTGGTAGCTGCCGCCCGAAGGCGCTGGCTGCTGGCTGCGCCGTGGCGCGTACTCGTCACCGAGGCGCTCCAGGCGCGCCGTTTCCCACCCCAGCCATTTGCCCCAAAGCAGGATCAGCTCATGCTCGCTGGGCGCCACCCGGCCATCGACCCAGGCCATGCGCCAGCAGGCCCTGAGCAGCGAGTCGGCGCGTTCACGCTGACGCTGCAACGGCGCTCGCAGGTTGTCGCGGCCGGTCTTGCCACGAGCGAACGCGTCGATGGCGCGGCGCTGGCCCGCATCATCCAGCCCCAGGCGCTGCATCTCCGAACGCGCCTGCTGGATATGGCTCGGCACCACGCGCCCGCCGCTCTTGGCCAAGCGCCCGAGCATGACGAACAACAACTCGTCATCTGCGGGTACGCCGCGCCCGCCCAGGCGTTCGCGCAAGGTATTCCAGTCATGCAGGCGCAGCCGTCGATCCAGCACCTGGCCCAGCAGCCCTCCGAGCATGGCGCCCGGAATGCTGGCCAGCGCCCAGCCGGCGGCAGCCCCCAGCAATGTCGCCGGCCACAGCATTAAACAGCCCCCAACAACAGGCGCTCGACCTCGGCCAGGCGCTCATGGGTACCGACATCGACCCAGCATCCGGCATACCGCTCGCCACTGACCCGATCCGCCGCCATCGCCTCACGCAGCAACGGCGCCAGCTTGAAGGCGCCCGCTTGGCAGCCGGCGAACAGCTCAGGGCTGAGCACGGCGATGCCACTGTAGGTCAGCCGCTCGCCATCTGCCGCCGCATCATGAACCTGACCCTGCTGCAGAACGAAATCACCCTGCGGGTGATGCAGCGGGTTGTCCACCAGCACTAGATGCGCCAGCCCGGGCAGAGGCCGACGCAGCTCGGCGAAGGCGTAATCGGTGAAGATGTCGCCATTGACCACGACAAACGGCTCGCTGCCCAGCAGCGGCAAGGCGCGGAAGATACCGCCCCCCGTCTCCAGCGGCTCACCCTCCGGCGAATAGGCGATACGCACGCCAAAGCGCGTGCCATCGCCCAGGTAATCCTCGATCTGCTGCCCCAGCCAGGCGTGATTGATCACCAACTCATCAAAGCCGGCAGCGGCCAGGGCCCGTACGTGGTACTCGATCAACGGCACGCCAGCCGCCCTGACCAGCGGCTTGGGCGTATGCAGCGTCAGCGGGCGCAGGCGCTCACCCTTGCCGGCGGCGAGGATCATCGCCTTCATGCAGGAGCCCCTTCTTCTATTGCCAGGCTGGCGAACAGCTCGCGCAGTTCAGCCAGCTCCGGCCTACGTGCCAGCACGTCCTGGATATAGGCAAAGAAGCGCGGTACGTCACCCAGGTACTTGGGCTTGCCGTCCCGATGGCAGATGCGCGCGAAGATGCCGATCACCTTCAAGTGGCGCTGCACGCCCATCAGGTCGCTGGCGCGCAGGAAATCATCCAGCGATGCCTGCACCGGGATACCGGCCTGCCGGGCGCGTTGCCAGTAATCCTGCAGCCAGGCGTGCACGCGCGCCTGCGGCCAACTGAGGAAGGCATCCTTGAACAGGCAGGTGATGTCATAGGTGACCGGGCCGTAGACGGCATCCTGAAAATCCAGGACGCCGGGATTGGGTGTGCTCTGCATCAGGTTGCGCGGCATGAAGTCGCGGTGCACCAGCACCTTGGGTTGCGCCAGTGCGCTGTCGATCAGCAGGCGGCTGATACGTTGCCAGGCGGCCTCCTGCTCAGGGGTGAAGCTGCGCCCCAGATGGCGTTGCACGTACCACTCGGGGAACAGTTGCAGTTCGCGGCGCAGCAAGGCCTCGTCGTAATGCGGCAGATCGCCGTCGAGCGGCAAGCGCTGTTGCAGCAACAGGGCCTCGATGGCGTCATGGAACAGGGCGTCGGCATTGTGCTCGTCGATCACGTCCAGATAGGTCTGGCGCCCCAGATCGTCGAGGATCAGAAAGCCTTGCGCGAGATCGGCCGCCAGCACTTCGGGCACATGCACGCCGGCACTAGCGAGCAAGGCGGCGATGCGTACGAAGGGTGCGCAATTCTCCTGAGGCGGCGGTGCGTCCATCAGGATCAGGCTGTGCTCACCGGCCTGCCAACGGAAATAACGGCGAAAACTGGCATCGCTGCTGGCAGCCGTCAGTTCGGCCTCGGGCACCTCACCCCAGCCGCGCGTGGCGAACAGAATGGGCAATTGCTCGGCAAGCCAGGCTTGCAGGTGTTGCAGACGTACATCGTGTTCGGACATCTAGGGGTCTCCGACGGCGCTAGCCGTTGCGCGGGTCATGCTTTATTATCCAGCATCTTTTTCAGCCCATCGAGAGGCGTGCGGCCCCTGGGCCGATAGCGCGCAGGAAGCCCGGACTAACAAGATGGCAGTAAAATACCCCGCGTTCCGCAAGAAGTTCCCGCTGCTGGTGACCGGCAGCCTCCTGGCCTTACAGCCCGCCTTCAGCCTACAGGCGTTCGCCGCTGAGCAGTATGACTGCGCAGCGTCGCCCACCGGCGGCTGGGCCTGTGCGCCCAAAACAGCAGCCAGCGCCCTGCCCCCACGCCCGGTGCACAGCCGCGATGCGGTCAGTGCGTCGGGTACGCCGGCAGCCGAGGCAACCGCCAAGCAGGAGGCCGCTCCGACTCTGGTAACAGAGAGCAAGGGCCGCGCCCTGGCTTCGCGCAGCGCTGACTACAGCCACCTCGACTGGGTGCCGCGTGACAAGCTCACCGCCGCGCAACTGGCCGAGGCTGGCCCGTATTGCGCCGGTGCCTATGTCGAGCCGCTGCGCCCGGGCATGGATGACACCACGCCGCTGAACGAGTCGCCCATGTTCGTTTCGGCCAAGGCGTCGCGCTACGAGCAGGAGCAACAGGTGGCCACCCTCGCGGGTGATGTCGTGCTGCGCCAGTCCGGCATGCAGGTCGAAGCCGACGAGGCCAGCCTGCACCAGACCGAGAACCGTGGCGAACTGGTCGGTAACGTGCGCCTGCGCGACAAGGGCATGCTGGTCGTTGGCGACCGTGCCGACCTGCAACTCGACAACGGCGAAGCCAAGATCGACAACGCCGAGTACGTGCTGCACAAGGCGCATGTTCGTGGCAGCGCGCTCTACGCCAAACGCGAAGAGACTGCGATCATTCGCCTCAAGGACGGTACCTACACCCGTTGCGAACCGGGCGACAACGCCTGGCACCTTAAGGGCAACAACGTCACCCTGAACCCGGCGACCGGCTTCGGCACCGCAACCAACGTGACGCTGCGGGTCAAGGACATTCCGGTGTTCTACACCCCCTACATCTATTTCCCGATCGATGATCGTCGCCAGTCCGGCTTCCTGCCGCCGAGCTTCAGCACATCGAGCGACACCGGGTTCTCGCTGCAGACGCCGTACTACTTCAACTTGGCGCCGAACTACGACGCCACGCTCTACCCGACCTACATGACCAAGCGCGGTCTGCTCATGGAAGGCGAGTTCCGCTACCTGACCAAGAGCAGCGAAGGCCAGGTCGGCGGCGCCTGGCTCAATGACGAGGAAGACGAGCGCAAACTGCAGTCGGGGTACGAAGACCAGCGCTGGATGTACAGCTGGCAGCACAAGCAGGGCCTCGATTCGCGCCTGCTCGCCGAAGTCGACTACACCGACATCAGCGACCCCTACTACTTCCAGGATCTGCGTAGCGATCTGGGCGTCGACAACGGCTCCTACGTCAACCAGCGCGGCACGCTCACCTACCGTGGCGACAGCTACACCGCCAAGCTGAACCTGCATGCCTACGAGCTGGCGACGATCACCGACATCACCCCGTACGATCGCCTGCCGCAGCTGACCCTCGACGGCAAGCTGCCCTTCCAGCCGGGCGGCCTGAACTTCGCCTACTCCACCGAGTTCGTGAAATTCGACCGCAGCCTGCGTAGCGGCTATTTCACCGACAAAAATGGCAATACCGGCACCGAAGAACAGCGCTGGTATGACGACCGAATTAAAGGTCTGGCACGTGCCAACGGCGATCGCCTGCACCTGGAGCCCTCGGTCAGCCTGCCTATGAGTTCGAGCTGGGGTTACGTCACACCGCAGCTGAAGTACCTGCAGACCAACTACGATCTGACTCTGGATAGCCAAGGCAAGAGAGATCTGGCCCAGGCCACACCAACCGACTTCTTCTACGGCCAGAACTACAAGAGCAGCCAGAGCCGCGGCCTTGGCCTGTTCAGCGTCGACAGCGGCCTGTACTTCGACCGCAATACCCAGCTGTTCGGCAAGGACTATCGCCAAACCTTGGAGCCACGCGCCTTCTACCTGTATGTACCGGAAGAAGATCAAGCCGACATCCCGGTGTTCGACACCAGCGAAAGCAGCTTCAGCTACGCCTCTTTGTGGCGCGAGAACCGCTTTACCGGTAAGGATCGAATCGGCGACGAGAACAAGCTGTCGCTGGGCGTGACCAGCCGCTGGATCGAGCCGAACGGCTTCGAGCGTCAGCGTTTCAGCATCGGCCAAGCGTTCTACTTCGAAGATCGCAAGGTGCAGATGCCGGGCATCGACTACCGCACCCGCGACGACGCCACCGCCAGCGTTTCGCCCTACGCCCTGGAGCACCAGTACCGCTTCAACCGCGACTGGCGCCTGAACTCCACCCTGAACTGGGATCCGGATCAGCGCAGCACCCGTTCGGGTAGCGCCATGTTCCACTACCAGCCGGAAGACAACCCGAACAAGGTGGTCAACCTGGGTTATCGCTATCGCAACGACACCGTTCGTTACGATCAGGCGAGCGGTCAGTGGCGCTTCGGTGGCGACTACGGCAACCCGGGCGACGCCAACTACATCAAGGACTACTACAAGATCAGCCAGCATGACTTCTCCGTCATCTGGCCGCTGGTTCCGCAGTGGAGCGTGATTTCGCGCTGGCAGTATGACTACAACCGCAACCGCACGCTGGAAGCCTTCGGCGGTTTCGAGTACGACAGCTGCTGCTGGAAACTGCGCCTGATCAACCGTTACTGGGTCGACTACGACGAAGTCAGCCTCAACCCGTCGCGCAACGACCAAGGCGACCGCGGCATCTTCCTGCAGATCGTCCTCAAGGGCCTCGGCGGCGTTGTTGGCAACAAGGTGGAAACTTTCCTCGACCAAGGCATTCAAGGTTACCGTGAACGTGAAGACCAAGCTTTCTGATTGCCTGCGCCCCCTGCTGTTGGGCGTAGCACTGCTGGCGGCGACGGCTCATGCCGAAGTTCGCCCGCTGGATCGTGTCGTGGCCATCGTCGATAACGACGTGGTCATGCAAAGCCAACTCGATGCGCGTCTGCGCGAAGTGCAACAAACCATCGCCAAGCGCGGCGGTGCGTTGCCGCCCGAGCACGTGCTGAGCCAGCAGGTACTCGAACGCCTGATCATCGAAAACATCCAGCTGCAGATCGGCGACCGTTCCGGTATCCGTATCACCGACGAAGAACTGAACCAGGCCATGGGCACCATCGCCCAGCGTAACGGCATGAGCCTGGAGCAGTTCCGTCAGGCGCTGGCGCGCGATGGCTTGTCCTATGCCGACGCCCGCGACCAGGTGCGCCGCGAGATGATCATCAGCCGCGTGCGTCAGCGTCGTGTTGCCGAGCGCATCCAGGTCACCGACCAGGAAGTGCAGAACTTCCTCGCCTCCGACCTCGGCAAGGCGCAACTGTCGGAAGAGTATCGCCTGGCCAATATCCTCATCCCGGTTTCGGAAGGAGCTTCCTCCACCGAGATTCAGGCCGCCGACCGTCAGTCGCAGGAGCTGTATCAGCAACTGCAGCAAGGTGCTGATTTCGCCCAGTTGGCCGTAGCCCGCTCGGCCAGCGAGAACGCCCTGGAAGGTGGTGAGATGGGCTGGCGCAAGGCCGGACAACTGCCGCCACCGTTCGACACCATGCTCAGCTCGCTGCAGCCGGGCCAGGTTACCGAGCCGGTGCGTACGCCGGGCGGTTTCATCATCCTCAAGCTGATGGAGAAGCGCGGTGGCGACACCCAGGTACGGGACGAGGTGCATGTACGCCACATCCTGATCAAGCCAAGCGAAATTCGCAGCGAAGAAGAGACCCGCCGCCTGGTCGAGCGCCTGTATCAGCGTATTCTCGCGGGTGAAGACTTCGCGGAGCTGGCGAAGAACTTCTCCGAAGACCCGGGCTCGGCGCTCAATGGTGGCGATCTCAACTGGATCGACCCGAACGCGCTGGTGCCGGAGTTCCGCGAGGTGATGAACAACACTCCGAGCGGCGAGCTGTCCAAGCCGTTCAAGAGCCCCTACGGCTGGCATGTGCTGCAGGTACTGGGCCGTCGCGCGACCGACAACAGCGAGCAGTTCCGTGAGCAACAAGCTGCCAACCTGCTGCGTAACCGCAAGTACGACGAAGAGCTGCAGACCTGGCTGCGCCAGATCCGCGACGAAGCTTACGTCGAAACCAAGCTGTAAGCGTTAATGCATTCGAGAAACCCGGCCTTGCGCCGGGTTTTTTCGTTATGGCTGCAGACGGATTAAACTGCTCCCCCGCTCCATCACCGAGACGCCGCGATGAACGTGCCCCCGATCTTTGCCCTGACCCCTGGCGAGCCTGCCGGCATCGGCCCTGACCTGTGCCTGCTGCTAGCGCGTGAAGCGCAACCGCAGATCCTGGTCGCCATCGCCAGCCGCCAGTTGCTCGCTTCTCGCGCCACTCAACTGGATCTAGCCATCGAGCTGATCGAGACTGGCCCAGGCCAATGGCCCGCCACCCCGGCGCCCGCCGGCAGCCTGTACGTCTGGGATACCCCGCTGGCCGAACCCTGCACGCCTGGGCAACTGAACCGCGCCAATGCCCATTACGTGCTGCAAACCCTGACCCGCGCCGGTCAGGGCTGCCTGGACGGCACTTTCGCGGCGATGATCACGGCGCCGGTGCACAAGGGCGTAATCAACGAGGCCGGCATTGTCTTCTCCGGGCACACCGAGTTTCTCGCCGAGCTGACCCAGGCCGAACAGGTGGTGATGATGCTGGCCACCCATGGCCTGCGCGTGGCACTGGTCACCACGCACCTGCCGCTCAAGGATGTCGCGGCCGCCATCACCAGCGAGCGCCTGCTGCGGGTCACGCGCATTCTGCATGCCGACCTGCAGAGCAAGTTCGGCATCGCCGAGCCGCGCATTCTGGTCTGCGGGCTCAACCCGCACGCCGGCGAGGGCGGCCATCTCGGCCGCGAGGAGATCGAGATCATCGAGCCGGCGCTGGAGCGCCTGCGCACGGAAGGCATGAACCTGATTGGCCCGCTGCCGGCCGACACGCTGTTTACCCCGAAGCACCTCGAACAGGCAGATGCCGTGCTGGCCATGTATCACGATCAGGGCCTGCCGGTGCTCAAGTACAAGGGCTTCGGCGCTGCCCTGAACGTCACCCTGGGCTTGCCGATCATCCGCACCTCGGTCGATCACGGCACCGCGCTGGATCTGGCCGGTAGCGGCCAGGTCGACACTGGTAGCCTGCGTGTCGCTCTGGAGACGGCCTATCAGATGGCGGCAGCCGCACGCTGAAGACACAAGTCGCCCGGCACGGATGCCGGGGCCAGCCTCAACTGATAAGCTTCGCCTCTTTATCTTTTCGCTTTACGCTCTTGCCTGACGCTTGCAGCTTGAAGCCTGGAGCTGCTCCATGTCCGAATACCAACACCGCGCGCGCAAGCGCTTCGGTCAGAACTTCCTCCACGACGCGGGCGTGATCGACCGAATCCTGCGTGCCATCCGCGCCAAGGAGGGCGAGCGCCTGCTGGAGATTGGCCCGGGCCAGGGCGCCCTGACCGAAGGACTGCTGGGCAGTGGTGCTCAGCTCGACGTGATCGAGCTGGATCTCGACCTCATTCCCATCCTGCAGGCCAAGTTCGGCGACAATCCGCGCTTCGCCCTCAACCAGGGCGACGCACTGAAGTTCGACTTCGCCCGCCTCAACGCGGCCCCTCGTAGCCTGCGCGTGGTCGGCAACCTGCCCTATAACATCTCCACCCCGCTGATTTTCCACCTGCTGGACAACGCGCCGGTGATTCGCGACATGCACTTCATGCTGCAGAAGGAAGTGGTCGAGCGTCTGGCCGCCGAGCCCGGTGGTGGCGACTGGGGGCGCCTGTCGATCATGGTGCAGTACCACTGCCGTGTGGAGCATCTGTTCAATGTCGGCCCTGGCGCCTTCAATCCGCCGCCCAAGGTGGACTCGGCTATCGTCCGCCTGGTGCCGCATGAAACCTTGCCGCATCCTGCGCAAGACCCACGCCTGCTAGAGCGCGTGGTACGCGAGGCCTTCAACCAGCGGCGCAAGACCCTGCGCAACACCCTCAAGCAACTGTTGCCAGCCGAAGCCATCGAAGCCGCCGGTGTCGATGGCAGCTTGCGCCCCGAACAGCTCGACCTGGCCGCCTTCGTCCGTCTGGCCGATCAGCTCGCCGCGCACCAGGCCGCCAGCCCGGTCTAAACTGCCAACAGGCTCGAAGAGTTCCCTGCATGTCCGACCCTCGTTACCAGATCGATGTCAGCGTCACGACCCAGTACCTGGCCGCGCAATCGCAGCCGGAGCAGAGCCGTTACGCCTTCTCCTACACCATCACCATCGTCAACAACGGCGAGCTGCCCGCCCAACTGCTCTCACGCCACTGGATCATCACCGACGGTGACGGCCGCGTGCAGGAAGTGCGCGGTGCCGGCGTGGTCGGCCAACAACCGCACATCGAGCCCGGCGCCAGCCACACCTACAGCAGCGGCACGGTGATGACCACGCAGGTCGGCACCATGCAGGGCAGCTACCAGATGCTCGCCGAGGACGGCAAACGCTTCGACGCCAGCATCGCACCGTTCCGCCTGGCGGTACCCGGGGCGTTGCACTGATGGCGGTGTATGCTGTCGGCGACCTGCAAGGCTGCCTCAAGCCACTCCAGTGCCTACTCGAGCAGGTGGCCTTCGATCCGGCGCATGATCAGCTCTGGCTGGTCGGCGATCTGGTCAACCGCGGCCCGCAGTCACTAGAAACCCTGCGTTTCCTCTACTCCATCCGCCATGCGGTGATCAGCGTGCTCGGCAACCACGACCTGCATCTGCTGGCCGTGGCGCACAACATCGAGCGCCTGAAGAAGGGCGACACCCTGCGCGAGATTCTCGACGCACCGGATCGCAACGACCTGCTCGACTGGCTCCGTATGCAGAAATTGGTGCACCACGATGCCGAACGCAAAATCACCCTGGTGCATGCCGGTATCCCGCCGCAATGGTCGTTGAACAAGGCCCTGCGCAAGGCGGCCGAGGTCGAGGAAGCACTGCGCGACGACGCTCGCCTGCCGCTGTTTCTCGACGGCATGTATGGCAACGAACCGGCCAAGTGGAGCAAGGAGTTGCACGGCGTGACTCGCCTGCGCGTGATCACCAACTACTTCACCCGCATGCGCTTCTGCACCGCAGACGGCACACTCGATCTGAAGAGCAAGGAAGGCGTCGGCAGCGCACCACCCGGCTTCGCCCCCTGGTTCAGCCACCCGCAGCGCAAGATGCGTGGCGAGAAGATCATCTTCGGCCACTGGGCCGCGCTCGAAGGCAACTGCCAGGAGCCGGGCCTGTATGCGCTGGACACCGGTTGCGTATGGGGCGGCGCCATGACTCTGCTCAACGTCGACAACGGCGAATATCATCGCTGCACCTGCCCCCAGGCCTAGAACACGACCCCCGAGGCACCCCATGAGCGAATTTCAGCGTATCTCCCCCGAACAGGCCCAGGCCCTGCGTGAAAAAGGCGCGGTGGTGGTCGATATCCGCGACCCACACAGCTTCGCCAACGGCCACATCGCCGGCTCACGCCACCTGGACAACCACTCCCTGCATGATTTCATCACCCACGCCGACCTCGATGCTCCGCTGATCGTCGCCTGCTACCACGGCAACTCCAGCCAGAGCGCGGCAGCCTATCTGGTCGGCCAGGGCTTTGCCGAGGTGTACAGCCTCGATGGCGGTTTCGAGCTATGGCGCGCCACCTATCCAGCGGAAACCGCGCAAGGCGGCGAAGAATAATTTTTCGTCTGCTGCAGGCCACGCCCGCTCTGGCCTGCAGCCACTTCCCGACAGGCGGTAACAACCTCTTATGGTTACCGTCGCCTTGACCCCCGCCAGAACGAACTATTCTGTTACTCAGGCCATCCATAGCAAGGTAGAGCCGGCCAACCGGCATCGGGCCATCGGTAACGATCTTTAGGGTTTGGGGGATTCATCCCCGGCACTTCTCCAGCCGGAGCCACCCAGCACCCACTCGCCCGACGACCCGCGCCCAGCTTCCAGCATCGAGCGAGGTGAAGTCATGAGTATTTTCAGTCACTTCCAACAACGTTTCGAGGCGACCCGCCAGGAGGAGTACTCGCTGCAGGAGTACCTCGAACTGTGCAAGCAGGATCGCAGCGCCTACGCCACTGCGGCCGAACGTCTACTGATGGCCATAGGCGAGCCGGAACTGTTGGATACCTCCAGCGACCCAAGGCTGTCGCGCATCTTCTCCAACAAGGTGATCCGCCGCTATCCGGCCTTTGCCGACTTCCACGGCATGGAAGAGTGCATCGACCAGATCGTGTCCTACTTCCGCCACGCTGCCCAGGGCCTGGAAGAGAAGAAACAGATCCTCTACCTGCTGGGCCCGGTGGGCGGCGGTAAATCCTCGCTGGCCGAGAAGCTCAAGCAACTGATGGAGAAGGTGCCTTTCTACGCCATCAAGGGTTCGCCGGTATTCGAGTCGCCGCTGGGGCTGTTCAACGCCACCGAAGACGGCGCCATCCTCGAAGAGGACTACGGCATCCCACGCCGTTACCTGAACTCGATCATGTCGCCCTGGGCCACCAAGCGCCTACAGGAGTTCGGCGGCGACATCAGCCAGTTCCGCGTGGTCAAGCTGTACCCCTCGATCCTCAATCAGATCGCCGTGGCCAAGACCGAGCCGGGCGACGAGAACAACCAGGACATCTCAGCCCTGGTCGGCAAGGTGGACATCCGCAAGCTCGAGGAATACCCGCAGAACGACGCCGACGCCTACAGCTACTCGGGTGCACTGTGCCGGGCCAACCAGGGCCTGATGGAGTTCGTCGAGATGTTCAAGGCACCGATCAAGGTGCTGCACCCGCTGCTGACCGCGACTCAGGAAGGCAACTACAACAGCACCGAAGGCCTCGGCGCGATTCCCTACAGCGGCATCCTGCTGGCCCACTCCAACGAGTC
The DNA here is from genome assembly GCF_057809355.1 of Pseudomonas sp. FG29. NCBI lineage: Bacteria > Pseudomonadati > Pseudomonadota > Gammaproteobacteria > Pseudomonadales > Pseudomonadaceae > Pseudomonas > Pseudomonas sp. FG29. The sequence goes on from NZ_JBMDJU010000016.1 coordinate 41,483, forward strand.
GGAATGGCACAGCTTCCGCAACAACAAGAACAACGAGGCCTTCATCGACCGTATCTACATCGTCAAGGTGCCCTACTGCCTGCGCGTCACCGATGAAATCCGCATCTACGACAAGCTGCTGATCAACAGCTCGCTGGCCAAGGCGCATTGCGCGCCGGATACCCTGAAGATGCTCGCGCAGTTCTCCGTCCTCTCGCGCCTCAAGGAGCCGGAGAACTCCAATATCTACTCGAAGATGCGCGTCTACGACGGCGAGAACCTCAAGGACACCGACCCGAAAGCCAAGTCGATCCAGGAGTACCGTGACAGCGCCGGCGTGGATGAAGGCATGAATGGCCTGTCGACCCGCTTCGCTTTCAAGATCCTCTCCAAGGTATTCAACTTCGACCCGCACGAGATCGCCGCGAACCCGGTGCACTTGTTGTACGTGCTGGAGCAGCAGATCGAGCAGGAACAGTTCCCGGCCGAAGTGCGCGAACGCTACCTGCGCTACATCAAGGAATACCTGGCGCCTCGCTACATCGAGTTCATCGGCAAGGAAATCCAGACCGCCTACCTGGAGTCCTACAGCGAGTACGGGCAGAACATCTTCGACCGCTACGTGCTGTACGCCGACTTCTGGATTCAGGATCAGGAATACCGCGACCCGGAGACCGGCGAGATCCTCAACCGCGTAGCCCTCAACGAGGAGCTGGAGAAAATCGAGAAGCCGGCCGGCATCAGCAACCCGAAGGACTTCCGCAACGAGATCGTCAACTTCGTGCTGCGCGCCCGCGCCAACAACAACGGCAAGAACCCAACCTGGCTCAGCTACGAGAAGCTGCGCGTGGTCATCGAGAAGAAGATGTTCTCCAACACCGAGGATCTGCTCCCGGTCATCAGCTTCAACGCCAAGGGCAGCAAGGAGGAACAGCAGAAACACAACGACTTCGTCAAACGCATGGTCGAGCGCGGCTACACCGAGAAGCAGGTACGCCTGCTGTCCGAGTGGTACCTGCGGGTTCGCAAGTCTCAGTAAGCCCTGTCCGGCGCGCAGCCCGCGCCGGGTCATTCGCTGTCTGCCTGTGGCTACAGGCGGGCAAGAACCTGTTCAAAGCCTCGCGTGCTAGAGCACTGCAAGGCGTAAACAGGTGAGGACGCGGAGTTTACGAGCTGTAAATGAGCAGTCCGAACCTGTTTTCAACGCAGCAGGGCCGACGCGCAGCAGGCTCTGAACAGGTTCGAAGGAGATGTCATGAGCTACGTGATCGACCGACGCCTGAATGGCAAGAACAAGAGCACGGTGAACCGCCAGCGCTTCCTGCGGCGTTACCGTGAGCACATCAAGAAAGCAGTGGAGGAAGCCGTCAGCCGGCGCTCCATCACCGACATGGAGCACGGCGAGCAGATCAGCATTCCTGGCCGTGATATCGACGAGCCGGTGCTGCACCATGGCCGTGGCGGCAAGCAGACCATCGTCCACCCCGGCAACAAGGAGTTCACCACCGGCGAACGCATCCCCCGTCCACAGGGGGGCGGCGGTGGACGCGGCAGCGGCAAGGCGAGCAACTCCGGCGACGGCATGGACGAGTTCGTCTTCCAGATCACCCAGGAGGAATTCCTCGACTTCATGTTCGAGGATCTGGAACTGCCCAACCTAGTCAAGCGCCACCTGACCGGTGCCGACACCTTCAAGACGGTGCGCGCTGGCATCAGCAGCGAGGGTAACCCCTCGCGCATCAATATCATCCGCACCCTGCGTTCGGCCCATGCCCGACGCATCGCCCTGTCCGGCTCTAGCCGCGCCAAGCTGCGCGAGGCCAAGGCCGAGCTGGAGCGACTGCGACGGGAGGAACCGGACAACTTCGGTGATATCCAGGCTGTTCAGGAGGAAATCGAACGGCTCAGCGCGCGCATCCATCGCGTCCCCTTCCTCGACACCTTCGACCTCAAGTACAACCTGCTGACCAAGCAGCCCAACCCCAGCTCCAAGGCCGTGATGTTCTGCCTGATGGACGTGTCCGGCTCCATGACCCAGGCCACCAAGGACGTGGCCAAGCGCTTCTTCATCCTGCTGTACCTGTTCCTCAAGCGGAACTACGACAAGATCGAGGTGGTGTTCATCCGCCACCACACCAGCGCCAAGGAAGTGGACGAAGAAGAGTTCTTCTACTCCCGCGAAACCGGCGGCACCATCGTATCCAGTGCGCTGAAGCTGATGCAGGAGATCATGGCCGAGCGTTACCCGATCAACGAGTGGAACATCTACGCCGCCCAGGCCTCGGATGGCGACAACTGGAACGATGATTCGCCGGTCTGCCGCGACATTCTGGTCAACCAGATCATGCCGTTCGTGCAGTACTTCACCTATGTCGAGATCACCCCACGCGAGCACCAGGCGTTGTGGTTCGAGTACGAGCAGGTGGCCGAGGCCTTCGCCGACAGCTTCGCCCAGCAGCAACTGGTGTCCGCTGCGGACATCTACCCGGTGTTCCGCGAACTGTTCCAGCGTCGCCTGGTGAGTTGAGGAGTTGCCATGAGCCCCGCCGAGAAGAAACGCCAGCCGATCTCCACCGGCTCGGAATGGACTTTCGAGCTGATCCGCACCTACGACCGTGAGATCGCGCGCATCGCCGAGCGCTATGCGCTGGACACCTACCCCAATCAAATCGAGGTGATCACCGCCGAGCAAATGATGGACGCCTATGCCTCGGTCGGCATGCCGCTGGGCTACCACCACTGGTCATACGGCAAGCACTTCCTCGCCACCGAAAAGGGCTACAAGCGCGGGCAGATGGGCCTGGCCTACGAGATCGTGATCAACTCCGATCCGTGCATCGCCTACCTGATGGAGGAGAACACCATCTGCATGCAGGCCCTGGTGATCGCCCATGCCTGCTACGGCCACAACAGCTTCTTCAAGGGCAACTACCTGTTCCGCACCTGGACCGATGCCAGCTCGATCATCGATTACCTGGTGTTCGCCAAGCAGTACATCATGCAGTGCGAGGAGCGTTACGGCATCGACGCCGTGGAGGAGTTGCTCGACTCCTGCCACGCCCTGATGAACTACGGCGTCGACCGCTACAAACGGCCCTACCCCATCTCCGCCGAAGAAGAACGGCGCCGGCAGAAAGACCGCGAAGAGCACCTGCAGAAGCAGATCAACGACCTCTGGCGCACCATTCCCAAAAGTGCGGACAAGGGCGGCGAGAAGGACAGCAAGCGCTTCCCCGCCGAACCGCAGGAGAACATCCTCTACTTCCTGGAAAAGCACGCACCGCTGCTGGAGCCCTGGCAGCGCGAAGTGATCCGCATCGTGCGCAAGATCGCCCAGTACTTCTACCCGCAACGCCAGACCCAGGTGATGAACGAAGGCTGGGCCACCTTCTGGCACTACACCCTGATGAACGACCTGTACGACGAAGGCCTGGTCACCGACGGCTTCATGATGGAGTTCCTGCAGTCGCACACCAGCGTGGTCTACCAGCCATCGTTCGACAGCCCCTACTACAGCGGTATCAACCCCTACGCCCTGGGCTTCGCCATGTACCGCGACATCCGCCGCATCTGCGAGAACCCCACCGAAGAGGACAAACACTGGTTCCCGGACATCGCCGGCAGCGACTGGCTGACCACACTCAAATTCGCCATGAGCAGCTTCAAGGACGAGAGCTTCATCCTGCAGTTCCTCTCGCCCAAGGTGATCCGCGACTTCAAGCTGTTCGGCATCCTCGACGACGACCAGAAGGACGAACTGCTGGTGCCGGCCATCCATGACGAGTCCGGCTACCGCACCATTCGCGAACTGCTCGCCGCCCAGTACAACCTGGGCAACCGCGAGCCCAATATCCAGATATGGAACGTCGACCGGCGTGGCGACCGCTCGCTGACCCTGCGCCACCAGCAACACGACCGCAAACCGCTGGGCGACTCTACCGGCGAAGTGCTCAAGCACCTGCATCGTCTCTGGGGCTTCGACATCCACCTGGAAACCCTGCAGGGCGAGCAACTGATCACCGTCCAGCACGTACCGCCCCGTGGCAGCAGCGACGGTGATAGCGACTACCCGCGTCTGGATCTGGTCATTCCACCCATTTGATCGGTTGTCGCCGCAAGGTAATCCCACCAGCATGCAGGCAGACCCCATGAGGCTGCCCGCATGCGCCTTTTCCTGGTAATCCTGCTGTGCCTGGGGCTGGCGACCTGTACCAGCCAGATTCCCCAAGCACGAATACTCAGCCCCGCTGACGCCTCGCTCGCCGGACACTACAGCTTCGCGCTGATCGACCCGCCGGGCACCGCCGCGACAGACGACTACAGCCAACTGCCACAGTTGCTGCGGCATGGCTTGTCCGCCCGCGGCTATCACGAAAGCACCCAGCCACAGCTGCGTGTCCACTACTGGCTGGCCGTGCAGGACAGCCCTGTGATGCTCAAGGTCGACGCCCCACCGCCCAGCTCACCCGGGATCTACCAGGCCATTCATCGGCTACACGACGAGCGCGGCACTTTGCGCCTGCGTCTCACCGACCTCGACGACAAGGTGCTGTGGGAAGGCACCATCAGCACCGGCCTCAGCCCGACACGCTACAGCGCCGAATTGCTGGAGCGCGCCACACAAGCGCTGACGGCGCAGATCCCTCTGGCTACGCCATAGCCTGCAGCCTCTGACGCAGACATCGCGGCGCGCCCCGCGGCGATCTTCGGTATCCTCTGCGCTCAGTGGAGGATCAGACATGCAGATCTACAAAGTCGGCGGCGCAGTGCGTGATCGCCTGCTCGGCCGCACCGTCAGCGAAGTGGATTGGGTAGTGGTGGGCGCCAGTGCCGAACAGATGCTCGAACTCGGCTACCGCCCGGTGGGCGCCGACTTTCCGGTGTTCCTGCACCCGCAGACGGGCGAGGAATACGCCCTGGCCCGTACCGAGCGCAAGAGCGGGCGCGGCTATGGCGGTTTCACCTTCCATGCCAGCCCCGATGTGAGCCTCGAAGACGACCTGATCCGCCGCGACCTGACCATCAACGCCATGGCCGAGGACGACCACGGCACCCTGTTCGACCCCTACGGCGGCCAGCAGGATCTGCAGGCCCGGCTCCTGCGTCACGTTTCCCCGGCCTTCGCCGAGGATCCGCTGCGCGTGTTGCGCGTCGCGCGCTTCGCCGCCCGCTATGCGCCGCTCGGCTTCAGCGTGGCGCCCGAGACGCTGGCACTGATGCGTCAACTGGCCGAATCCGGCGAACTGGCGGATCTCACCCCGGAGCGCAGTTGGAAGGAAATCTCCCGCGCGCTGATGGAACCGCGCCCGGACGTATTCATCCAGGTGCTACGCGACTGCGGCGCCCTGGCTGCGCTGCTGCCGGAAGTGGACGCCCTGTTCGGCGTGCCCCAGCCCGAGGCGCATCACCCCGAGATCGATACCGGCGTGCATGTGCTCGCCGTGTTGCGCCAGTGCGCCGAGCATGAGCAACCGCTGACCGTGCGCTGGGCCTGCCTGCTGCATGACGTGGGCAAGGGCCTGACGCCAACGGATGAGTGGCCACGGCATATCGCTCATGAACACAAGGGGCTGCGCCTGATCCAGCCGATCAACGAGCGCTGCAAGGTACCGCGCGACTGCGCCGAACTGGCGTTGCTGGTCGGCGAATTTCACACCCACGGCCACCGTGCGCTGGAGCTGCGCCCCTCGACATTGCTGGAACTGCTGCAACGTTTCGACGTGTTCCGCCGCCCACAGCGCTTCGCCGAATTCGTCGCGGCCTGCGAGATGGACGCGCGTGGTCGTAAAGGGCTGGAACAGCGCGACTATCCACAAGCCGCCTACCTGCTCGGCGCCGCCGAAGCCGCACGGCAAGTACCGGTCAAACCGCTGCTGGAGAAGGGATTCAAAGGCGCCGAACTGGGTGAGGCACTCAACCGCGAGCGCCTACGGGTGCTGAAGGCCTACAAGGCCAATAGCCTTGTAGGAACCGCGCACTGCGGCGAATAGTGGTCAAGTCGCAAATCTTCCTGAATGGCCACAATCGCTTTCGCCCCGGGACGGGGCTCCTACACCGATATGCATTTTTCCTGTAGGAGCCGCGCCTCGCGGCGAATCGTAGCCGCGCCGAAGCTTGCATCCTGCCTACGAAGAGCGCGCCTGCAACAGCTCAGCCGGCGTCAGCTCGGTGCCACGCCACTGGAAGGCTGCTGGCCATAACTGCTGATCGATCTGGGCGGACGCCCACAGCTCGGCGAACGGACGACCATCGAGCGGGTGCGACAACTGCGGCGCCAGCAGCGACAGCGGCCAGAGCACGAAGGCGTTCTTGAGGATTTCTGCCCGCGGCAGCACCAGGCCATCGAAGTTGCCGACCTGATCGCCATACAGCAGCACGTCGATATCCAGCGGCAGGCCCTTGCGATCCGGCGCATAGCGGCCGTTGTCAGCCTCGATGAACTTCAGTCGGCGATCCAGCTCAGCCAGCGGCAGATCGGTCTTGGCAGTCACCACCAGATTGAAGAAGTTGCCACTCTTGATGCCCACGGCATGGCTCTCGAACACCGGCGAGCACTGCAGGTCATGGAGAAAGCCGGCCAAAGCATCGAGGCCGGCACTCAGATGAACCTCGCGCTCGATGTTGCTGCCGAGGCCCAGGTAGATCCGCGTCAGGGACATCCGCGTTCGATCTCCACGCCAACACCGCCACGGGCCGCCGGCACCGCACCAGGCTTGGTCAGCTTGAGGTGAATCCAGGGAATGTCGAACTCGGCCATCAGCGTCTGCACCAGGCGCTCGGCGAAGGTCTCCACCAGGATGAACTGCGAATCGGCGGCGAAGGTCTGGATACGCGTCGAGACACTGGCGTAATCGAGCGCCTTGTCGAGGTCGTCATCGGCGGCAGCCGGGCGGTTATCCCAGGCCATCTGCAGATCCAGACGCAGACATTGACGAATGTCGCGCTCCCAATCGTAGGCCCCGATCACCGTCTCGACCTCGAGCCCCTCGATAAATACTCTGTCCACCCGCCTCTCCGCGCCACGACAAGGGCGCCGCACCTCGTTAGAATCGGGCCACCCCAAGCCTTGGAATGGCCACCATGTTCTGGCTTCTGGCAGTCCTTGCCTACCTGCTCGGTTCGCTCTCCTTCGCCATCCTGCTCAGCCGCCTGAGCGGCGGGCCGGATCCACGTGCCAGCGGCTCCGGTAACCCCGGCGCCACCAACATGCTGCGCGTCGCGGGCCGCAAGCTCGCCATACTGACGCTGCTCGGCGACCTGCTCAAGGGCTTGCTGCCGATCCTGGTGGCCAAGCTGCTCGGGCTTGGCCTGCAGCAACAGGCCTGGATCGGGCTGGCCGCCGTGATCGGCCACCTCTACCCGCTGTACTTCCGCTTCCGTGGCGGCAAGGGCGTCGCCACTGCCGCCGGCATGCTGCTGGGGCTCTACCCGCCCGCAGCCTTGCTCGCGCTGGCGGCCTGGGCGCTGGTATTCCTGCTGACCCGCACCAGCTCGCTGGCCTCGCTGATCGCCACGCCGCTGACCCTGCCACTGCTGGCCTGGCAACAACCGGCGGCCCTGCTGCCAGCCTGCGTGCTGACAGCGCTGATCGTCTGGCGCCATCGCAACAACCTGCGCGATCTGCTCGCAGGTCGCGAGCGCCGCTTTTAAGCAATCGGCCTTACGGGCATCGCGGCTGAAGCCGCTCCTACGCGGTAAAAATCTCGTCAGATCGCCGGCAGACTTTCCATCGGCCAGCGCGCCTGCACCTTGATCGCCAGATCCTCGTGCTGCCCGGCCAGCAGGCGCTGGCAACCGGCATAGGCGATCATCGCGCCATTGTCGGTGCAGAACTTGGGCCGCGCGTAGAACACCTGGCCGCGCATCTCGCCAAGCATGCGCTCCAGCGACTCACGCAATGCCTTGTTGGCACTCACGCCGCCGGCGATCACCAGGCTTTTCAGACCGGTTTGCTTGAGCGCGCGTTTGCACTTGATGGTCAGAGTCTCGACTACCGCCTGCTGGAAGGCCAGCGCGATGTCGCGGCGGGCTTGGTCGAGGTCGTCCCCGCCGTTCTTGCACTGCTGCCAGGTATTGAGCGCGAAGGTCTTCAGCCCGCTGAAACTGAAATCCAGGCCGGGCCGGTCGGTCATCGGCCGGGGGAAGACGAAGCGCCCCGGCGTGCCCTGCTCCGCCAGCTTGGCGATTTCCGGGCCGCCGGGATAATTGAGGCCCATCAGCTTGGCGGTCTTGTCGAAGGCTTCACCGGCCGCATCATCCAGCGACTCGCCGAGCAACTGGTACTGGCCGATGCCATCGACGCGCACCAATTGGGTATGCCCGCCGGAGACCAACAAGGCGACGAACGGAAACTGTGGCGGCTGTTCTTCCAGCATCGGCGCCAGTAAGTGGCCTTCCATATGATGCACGCCGACGGCCGGCACACCCCAGGCGAACGCCAGGGCCTGTGCGCAGGAAGCCCCGACCAGCAGGGCGCCGACCAGGCCGGGGCCGGCCGTGTAGGCCAGGGCATCGATATCGCTGGCCTGCTTGCCGGCTTCATCCAGCACCTGACGGATCAGCGGCAGCATGCGTTTGACGTGATCGCGCGAGGCCAATTCCGGCACCACACCGCCGTAGACGCGGTGCAGGTCGATCTGGCTGAACAGCGCATCAGCCAGCAGGCCACGCTCCGAATCGAAGAGCGCGACGCCGGTTTCATCGCAGGAAGTTTCCAATCCCAGTACGAGCATGGAGCGAGGCCTTGGTTTGCGGCGTGGAACGAAGGCGCGCATGATAAGCGCCGCCCGGCGGAGCGGCCAGCGCTTTTCGACCTAAGGGCTTTGCATTCCGCGCGATGAGGCGGTAACATCCGCAACCCTTGAAAACCGACGCATCCCGAGCCAACTGCCGGGCACGCGTTGAAACCGGTAATTAAAGATAGGTACGACCTGGATGCCAGCCGTCAAAGTTAAAGAGAACGAACCCTTCGACGTAGCCCTGCGTCGTTTCAAGCGCTCCTGCGAAAAAGCCGGTGTACTGGCCGAAGTTCGCAGCCGCGAGTTTTACGAGAAGCCGACTGCCGAGCGTAAGCGAAAGGCCGCTGCCGCTGTTAAGCGTCACGCCAAGAAAGTGCAGCGCGAGCAGCGTCGTAGCGTCCGCCTGTACTAATCAGTACGCGTGACGAACGAATGCCCGGCTCATGCCGGGCATTGCTTTTTCAGGAACTCCGCCTCACCTCAGGTGAACAGCGGAGTTTTCTGCTTTCTGAGTGCCCACACGGGCGACTATGCTGAGCACCTATGGCCGGCCTGATTCCGCAGTCCTTCATCGATGACCTGCTCAACCGCACCGACATCGTCGATGTGGTGAGTTCGCGCATCCAGTTGAAGAAGGCCGGCAAGAACTACAGCGCCTGTTGCCCGTTCCACAAGGAAAAGACCCCCTCCTTCACCGTCAGCCCGGACAAGCAGTTCTACTACTGCTTCGGCTGCGGCGCCGGCGGCAACGCCCTCGGCTTCGTCATGGATCACGACCAACTGGAATTCCCCCAGGCGGTCGAGGAACTGGCCAAGCGCGCCGGCATGGACGTGCCGCGCGAAGAGAGCGGGCGCGGGCACAAGCCCAGGCAACCGGTCGACTCACCGCTCTACCCCCTGCTGGAAGCGGCGGCCGAGCATTATCGCCAGGCCCTGAAAAGCCATCCGCAGCGCAAGTACGCGGTCGATTACCTGAAAGGGCGCGGCCTGACCGGCGAGATCGCTCGCGACTTCGGCCTCGGCTTCGCCCCGCCGGGCTGGGACAACCTGCTCAAGCAGATGGGCAACGATGCCCTGCAACAGAAGGCGATGATCGACGCCGGCCTGCTGATCGAGAACGCCGACACCGGCAAGCGCTACGACCGCTTCCGCGACCGCATCATGTTTCCCATCCGCGACAGCCGTGGCCGAGTGATCGCCTTCGGTGGTCGCGTACTGGGCGATGACAAGCCCAAGTACCTCAACTCGCCGGAAACTCCGGTGTTCCACAAGGGCCAGGAACTCTACGGCCTGTTCGAGGCACGCAAGCACAACCGCGATCTCGACGAAATCATGGTGGTCGAGGGTTACATGGACGTCATCGCCCTGGCCCAGCAAGGCCTGCGCAATGCCGTAGCGACCCTCGGCACGGCCACCAGCGAGGAACACCTCAAGCGCCTGTTCCGCATCGTGCCCAGCGTACTGTTCTGCTTCGACGGCGACGCCGCCGGGCGCAATGCCGCCTGGCGCGCCCTGGAGTCCACCCTGCCGAGCCTGCAGGACGGTCGCCGCGCGCGCTTCCTGTTCCTGCCCGACGGCGAAGACCCGGACACCCTGGTACGGGCGGAAGGCACCGACGCCTTCCGCGCCCGCATCAACCAGCACGCACAACCGCTGGCCGACTACTTCTTCCAGCAACTGTGCGAAGAAGCCGACCCGCGCTCGCTGGAAGGGAAAGCGCACCTGGTGACTCTGGCCGCGCCGCTGATCGACAAGATCCCCGGCAACAACCTGCGCGCCCTGATGCGCCAGCGCCTGAGCGAGCTCACTGGGCTCTCCGGCGAAGCCCTGAGCCAGATCGCCAGCGCGCCACGCAGCCAGACACCCAACCAAGCGCAGACGCAACACAGCGGCAATGCCTACCCGGAATACACCGACATCCCCAGCGGCGACTATTACGACGCCATCCCGGATCTGGGCGGTTACGAACAACCCACCCCCGGCTTCCAGGGCTACGACAGCAGCCCAGGCAAGAACAAGGGCAACTGGAAAAAGGATGGCGGCAGCTGGAAGAAAGACGGCGGCAAGTGGAATCGCAAGGGCCAGGGCCGTGATTATCCGCCGCGCACGGCGGTGAGCGTCGAATCCCCACACCTGAGTGCACTGCGCACCCTGCTGCATCACCCGCAGCTGGCGCAGAAGGTCGAGGATGTCAGCCACTTCGCCGACGAAGAAGACACCTACGCCCAGTTGCTCGTGGCGCTGGTCGGCACCCTGCAGAAGACGCCCAAGCTGCGTTCGCTGCAGTTGATCGCACGCTGGCACGGCACCGAACAGGGTCGCCTGCTGCGTGCGCTGGCGGAAAAGGAATGGCTGATTTCGGCCGACAACCTTGAACAACAGTTTTTCGACACTATAACTACTCTTGCAGCCCGCCAGCGGGAGCGCAGCCTTGAACAATTGCTACGTAAAGCCCGTCTAAGTGAACTGAGCGCAGAGGAAAAAGACCAGCTGCGCGCCTTGTTGAGCCGCAACGCCTCTCCAGTCGCCCCCTCATCAACTGGCGCTTGAGGCACTTTCTCTGGTATAATCCTCGGCTTGTTTTCAGCCCGCCAAGACCTTCAGTGGATAGGGTGTTATGTCCGTAAAAGCGCAACAGCAATCTCGTTTGAAAGAATTGATCAGCCGCGGTCGCGAGCAGGGTTACCTGACGTACGCGGAGGTCAATGACCACCTGCCGGAGGATATTTCCGATCCGGAACAGGTGGAAGACATCATCCGCATGATCAACGACATGGGGATCAACGTATTCGAGAGTGCCCCGGATGCGGACGCCCTGTTGTTGGCCGAAGCCGACACCGACGAAGCAGCAGCCGAAGAAGCTGCCGCCGCACTCGCCGCTGTCGAGACCGACATTGGCCGCACCACCGACCCGGTGCGCATGTACATGCGTGAAATGGGTACCGTGGAATTGCTGACCCGCGAAGGCGAGATCGAAATCGCCAAACGCATCGAGGAAGGCATCCGCGAGGTGATGAGCGCCATCGCTCACTTCCCTGGCACCGTCGAGAACATCCTCTCCGAGTACACCCGCGTCACCACCGAGGGCGGTCGTCTGGCCGAGGTGCTGAGCGGCTATATCGACCCGGATGACGGCAGCGTTCCGGACGAAGCCGCCGCGCCCGTTCCGGTAGAGGACGGCGCCAAAGCCAAGGATGACGAAGAGGACGAGGACGAAGAGAGCGAAAGCGACGACGACGAAGCCGATGGCGATGGCGGTCCGGATCCGGAAGAAGCCGCGCGTCGTTTCAACGCCGTGGCCGAGCAGCACGAAAAAGTCCAGAAGGCCCTGAAGAAACATGGCCGTGGCAGCCAGCAGGTCACTGACGAGCTGGCCGCACTGGCCGAGCTGTTCATGCCGATCAAGCTGGTGCCCAAACAGTACGACGCCCTGGTCGTTCATGTGCGCGACGCCCTTGACCGCCTGCGTGCGCAAGAGCGCGCCATCATGCAGCTGTGCGTACGTGATGCACGTATGCCGCGTGCCGACTTCCTGCGCCTGTTCCCGGGCAACGAAGTCGACATGGACTGGGCCGGTGATCTGGCCAAGGGCAAGGCCAAGTACGCCGAAGCCCTGGGCAACCTGCAGGCCGACATCAAGCGTTGCCAGCAGAAGCTGGTCGACCTGGAAGCCGAATGCAGCCTGAGCCTTGCCGAGATCAAGGACATCAACCGCCGCATGTCCATCGGTGAAGCGAAAGCTCGCCGCGCCAAGAAGGAAATGGTCGAGGCGAACCTGCGTCTGGTGATCTCCATCGCCAAGAAGTACACCAACCGTGGCCTGCAGTTCCTCGACCTGATTCAGGAAGGCAACATCGGCCTGATGAAGGCGGTGGACAAGTTCGAATACCGTCGCGGTTACAAGTTCTCGACCTACGCCACCTGGTGGATTCGCCAGGCGATCACCCGCTCGATCGCCGACCAGGCGCGCACCATCCGTATCCCGGTGCACATGATCGAGACGATCAACAAGCTCAACCGCATCTCCCGCCAGATGCTTCAGGAAATGGGTCGCGAGCCCACTCCGGAAGAGCTGGGTGAGCGCATGGAAATGCCCGAGGACAAGATCCGCAAGGTATTGAAGATCGCCAAAGAGCCGATCTCCATGGAAACCCCGATTGGTGACGACGAAGATTCGCACCTGGGCGACTTCATCGAGGACAGCACCATGCAGTCCCCGATCGACGTAGCCACGGTCGAAAGCCTCAAGGAAGCCACTCGCGAAGTGCTGGCCGGCCTCACTGCCCGTGAAGCCAAGGTACTGCGCATGCGCTTCGGGATCGACATGAACACTGACCACACCCTCGAGGAAGTGGGCAAGCAGTTCGACGTTACCCGTGAGCGTATCCGTCAGATCGAAGCCAAGGCGCTGCGCAAGCTGCGTCACCCGACGCGAAGCGAGCATCTACGCTCCTTCCTCGACGAGTGACACCCACAACCCCGGCCCAGGCCGGGGTTGTTGTTTTTACAGTCGAGCAAACTGCCAGTATGGCGATGGCGGTCTACACTCGAACGGTAACTAAACCGGACGAGATCGACATGCCACGCCTGCCAGCCATCCTGCTCTTGTGTCTGGCCTGCTGGACGCTACAAAGCCACGCCCTCCCCGCCGACGCCGCTCATCCCGATCAGCCCACAGCGCCCCATTCTCTCGGTACTGCGGACGAACAGACGCTCTGGTACGAAGCCCTGCCCTACAGCCTGCCCGGCCTGGCATTGTCGCTCGGCGTCATCCTGGTGATCCTGCTCACCAACCGCCGCCTGCACAGTGAAATGCGCCGGCGAGCCGCACTGGAAGACGAGCTGCGCGCCCGCGAGCGGCATTTCCGTGATCTGGTGGAAAGCCTCTCGGCCACCACCTGGGAAACCGAAGCCGACGGCCTGACCTACACCTACGTTTCACCGCATGCCGAAAAGCTGCTCGGCTATCCCCAGCAAGACTGGCTACAGTCGGGATTCTGGCAACGCCATGTGCATCCGGACGACCGCCAACGGGTCATGCGCCAATGCCTCGAAGACTGTGCGGCCGGGCGCGATCACGCCCTCGAATACCGCCTGCTGGCGGCGGATGGGCGCACCGTCTGGGTACGTGACACCGTCACCCTGCTGCAGCGCGACGACCGCCAGGTGATACGCGGCCTAATGATCGACATCAGTGAAGCCAAGCAGACCGAGCAGGCCCTGCGCCTGTCCGAGCAGAAGTTCGCCTCGGTGTTCCAGCAGTGCCCGGACATCCTCATCATCGCCCGCCGCGCCGATGGCGTACTGCTGGAGGTGAACAGCACCTTCATCCACTACACCGGCATCACCAACGAGCAGGCCGTCGGCAGAACGGCTACCGAGCTAGATATCTGGGGCATTCCCAACATCGGCCCGAGCCTGCTGCTGCACCTGCAGGACGACAGCCTGCGCAATCTGGAGATGCCCTTCCGCCGCGCCGACGGCAGCCTGTTCACCGGCCTGATCTCGGCTGCGCCCTTCCAGCTCGACGACACCGAGGCTCTGGTGGTGGTCGTCCGCGACATCAGCCAGTTGAAGGCGACCCAGGAACGCCTGCAGATATCCGAGGAAAAATTCGCCAAGGCCTTCCACGCCTCGCCGGACGGCCTGCTCATCACCCGCATCCGCGATGGCCTGCTGATCGAGGCCAACGAAGGCTTCAGCCGCATCACCGGTTATGGCCTGGATGTAACTGGGAACAGCACCACTCTGGGTCTCGGTATCTGGGCCAACCCGGAGGAGCGCCAGTGCATGCTCGACACCCTGCAGCGTGACGGCGTGGTTCGCGACCTGGTCGCCACGATACGCACCCGCACCGGCAAGCGCGTGCTCTGCGAACTGTCGACACAACCCCTGCAGTTGGGCGAGGAACAGTGCCTGCTGACCATCGCCCGCGACATCACCGAGCGTCAGCGCATGCAGGAGGAGCTGAAACAGGCCGCCACCGTCTTCGAGAGCACCGCCGAAGGCGTGATGATCACCGACACCCAGCAGCGCATCACCGCCGTCAACCGCGCCTTCACCCATATCACCGGCTATGACGAAGTCGAAGCACTCGGCCAGAGCCCGAAAATGCTCGCCTCCGGCCAGCACGACAAACCCTTCTACGCCGCCATGTGGCACTGCCTCGCCGCCCAGGGCCACTGGCAGGGCGAAATCTGGAACCGACGCAAGAACGGCGAGCTGTATCCGCAGTGGCTGACCATCAGCGCGGTACGCGACGAGCAGCAGACCATCACCCATTTCGTTGGCGTATTCGCCGACATCTCAAGTCTCAAGCACGCCCAGGCGCGCCTCGATCACCAGGCCCATCACGACCCACTGACCGGCCTGCCCAACCGCCTGCTGTTCGAGAACCGCCTGCGTCTCACCCTCGAAGGCTTGCATACGGAATATCAACAGGGCGCCGTGCTGTTTCTCGACCTGGATCGCTTCAAGCAGATCAACGACAGCCTCGGCCACCCCGTGGGTGATCAGTTGCTCAAGGTCATCGCCGCACGCCTGCGCCAGCAATTGCGCGACAGCGACACCGTGGCCCGCCTGGGCGGCGACGAGTTCATCCTGCTGCTACCGGACCTGCACCACGAACGTGATGCCGCACGCACCGCACAAAAGTTGCTGGATTGTTTCAGCGCACCCTTCATCATCGACGCACACGAGTTCTTCATCAGTGCCAGCATCGGCATCAGCCTCTACCCCAGGGACGGCAAGGACGTCGCCACCCTGGTCAAGAATGCCGACGCGGCGATGTACCAGTCCAAAGCCAAAGGCCGCAATCGCAGCGAGTTCTACACGCGCTCGCTGACCTTCCAGGTCAACGAACGCATGGCGCTGGAACAGGAACTGCGCCGCGCCCTCGAACGCAACGAGCTGAGCCTGCACTACCAGCCCAAGCAATGCCTGCGCACCCAGCACCTGGCCGGCGCCGAAGCCCTGCTGCGCTGGCAGCACCCGACCTTCGGCGAAATCCCGCCCGACCGTTTCATCCCCATCGCCGAAGAGAGCGGCCTGATCGTGCCGCTGGGCGACTGGGTGTTGCGCGAAGCCTGTCGCCAACTGCAACAGTGGAAGCAGCAGCACGCGCCCTTCGGCGCCCTGTCGGTCAACCTCGCCGGCGCCCAGCTGCGCCAGCCGAACCTGCTGCCACGCATCGAAGAACTGCTGCAGCAGTACCACCTGCAACCCGAGCGGCTGCAACTGGAGATCACCGAGAACTTCATCATCGACCAGGCCGAAGAAGCCCTCGACATCCTGCATCGCCTCAAGAGCCTCGGCATCCAGCTGGCCATCGACGACTTCGGTACCGGTTACTCATCCCTCAGCTACCTCAAGCACCTGCCGCTGGACACCCTGAAAATCGACCAATCCTTCGTTCGTGGCCTGCCCGACAACCCACACGACCTGGCCATCGCCCGCGCCATCATCACCCTCGGCACCAGCCTGCAGATGACGGTGATTGCCGAAGGCGTGGAGACCAAGGCCCAGGAACTCTGCCTGGCGGCCGAAGGCTGCCTGCAGATTCAGGGCTACGTGATCAGTCGCCCCCTCCCCGCCGACACCTTCGCCGAACGTTTTCTCCAACCGGCTCAAGCGGTTGGCGCTGGCGAGAGCGCGCCGGTATAATCCGCCGGCCTTCTGGGGGCCTATAGCTCAGTTGGTTAGAGCAGAGGACTCATAATCCTTTGGTCCACGGTTCGAGTCCGTGTGGGCCCACCACCTTCAAAGCCGCGCACTGCGCGGCTTTTGTGTTTCTACGCGGAGACAAATTCGCTGCTGCAGCCCGCCAAGTTTCCTGCGCCGACCACAAAACGTCCACACGCCCCAAGGGCTATCAAAAGCTCTGGGGATACCCATTCTGTACCCGCGCGACATCGGGATGATTAGACAGTGAGCCGAATAGTCGGCATTATCGGCTCACTCAATGAGCCGAATAGGCTCGTTAATCGGCTCACAGATGAACAACCCTTATGAATGACCCGCTCTGGATCTGGCAGCAGCCCCAATGGCCGCACTTCAGTTGGCAAGCAGAAGCGTTTGCACCACAGCTGCGTGCCTGCAATCTGATGCAGGGGCGTTTGTTGGGCATGCTCCGCGCGGTGGGTCGTGACACCGAAGTGCAGAGCAGCCTGGATGCCATGCTGCAGAACATCGTCACCTCTTCCGCCATCGAAGGTGAGCAACTGAATGTCGACTCGGTGCGCTCATCACTGGCGCGGCGTTTGGGGCTGAGCGAAGAAGGTCGCACCACGTCCCGCTCCGAAGGCCTGGCGGAACTGCTGCTCGATGCCACCCATGCGCATCAACAACCGCTAGACGAACAGCGACTCTTTACCTGGCACCGTTGGCTATTCCCCACCGAAGAGCAACTGCTGGCTCGGCCATTGCGCATCGGCGCACTGCGCGACGAAGAGCCTATGCAGGTGGTTTCCGGTCGCATCGATCAACCGACCGTACATTTCGAAGCCCCTCCACGAGCTGGGCTGGAAACGCAGTTGGCGGACTTTCTCGCCTGGTTCGAGAGCAGCCGCAGGGATGCCAGCCAGGATCCCTTTCTGCGTGCCGGCATCGCCCATTTCTGGTTCGTCACCCTGCACCCTTTTGATGACGGCAATGGCCGCCTCACGCGCGCCATTACCGACCTGGCGCTGGCCCAGGGCGAACAACAGGCCATCCGCTTTTATGCGATGTCTGCGAGCATCCTCGACGACCGTGCCGGTTACTACCGCATCCTCGAAGCCAGCCAGAAAGGCACCCTGGATATCACCACCTGGCTGCAGTGGTTTCTCGCCACCTTACTCGACAGCCTGGAGCAGGCCCTTGCTCGTATTGATCGCGTACTGGTCAAGGCGCGCTTCTGGCAGGCACACCGCAGCCAAACGCTATCGGCGGAGCAAATCAAAGTGCTTAACCGCCTGCTTGATGGCGGCGAGAGAGGTTTCGAGGACGGCATCAGTGCGGCGCAATACCAAGCTGTAGCAAAGGTTTCCAAAGCCACCGCGACCCGCCACCTGAGCGACCTGCTGGAAAAGGGCTGCATCGAGCGACTACCGGGTGGCGGACGCAGCACCCGTTACCAGATAGCACGCTGAGTGCCTGCACCGGGCTCATCAGCCCTTGGTGCGTCATCGCGCCATAGGACAATGGTCACTCCCCTGAACATTGAAAAATAAACCCTCTTCCCTCAATCCTTGGCGGCAATCTGGATAAAGCTCTACAGGTGAATGCCAATCTGCGGCAAACCAGCCAAGCCATTGACAGACACAATCTGCCAGCGCATAAACCGTCCTCAGTCCTAGGACAAAGGACAGCCGTTAACTGAGGCCACCATGAAGAGTCAAGACGTTCTGTTGCTAGTCAAACTGATCTGCCTTGAGCAGCGCGAACGCCTGCAACAGAGGCGTGAGAGCGAAACAGCAGAACTGCTCAAGCAAAGCGACGTCCCGTCACACGACCAGTGGCAAGGCTGGGAGGATGTCGCTGAGCAAGATCCACCCGTCCATCACGACAGTTACTCAGTGCGCGCCCTGCAAGCCTCACTGGGCATCAGTAAAAGCGAAATTGCCTCCGCGCTGAAACGCTGCCAACAGACAGGTCTCTTGCGAATAGACCCGCGCACACAGTTACCTCGGGTCAACAGCAAGGCACTATTGGGTTTCATCGAGCATGGCTTGCGCTACGTATTCCCGGTAAAACCCGCTGAAATCGTTCGCGGCATTCCTACAAGCTTCTCCGCCCCCGTGCTGCAAGGCACCCTGATGAGTGGTGGCGACCTTATCCATGTCTGGCCAGACGCTTACGGCAATCGCAAGGGACAATCCATAACGCCCCTGTTCAGGACGGTGCCAGGCGCAGTCAAGAAAGACCCGCGCCTGTATGAATACCTGGCCCTGATCGATGCAATTCGCTTGGGTAACGCCAGAGAAGCCAACCTTGCCAACCAGATGCTGCGCGAGAAGGTGCTGCAGGCATGAGCCACTCTCATAACATCCAGATGCTCGAAGTGGTCGCCCAGGCGCTTGGTCAGGACTTGTGCCAGCAGGTTGCCTTCGTTGGCGGCTGTACCACAGCCCTGCTATTGACCGATGAATTCAGCCTCGAAGAAGTCCGCTACACAGACGATGTGGATCTGGTCATTCATCTCACCGGCTATGCCCAATGGCAAAAGCTGGTCGAACAGTTACGTGAGAAAGGCTTCAAGCAATCCCCTCAGGATGACGTCGTGTGCCGTATGCGCCTGGGTGAGCTGAAAGTCGACTTTATGCCCGAAGATGCAGAGACCGCAGACTTACTGGGCTGCAACAATCGCTGGTTCAAGGATGGTCTAGCCTGCGCGCAATGGCATGAACTCCCCAGCGGTTGCCGCATTCGCCTGTTCACCCCGCCCTACTTTCTCGGCAGCAAACTCGAGGCCTATGCCGGGCGTGGTGCAAACAACCCATTGGGTAGCCAGGATCTTGAAGACATCCTCAACTTGGTCAATGGCCGCGAAGAACTACTCCAGGAAGTTGAAAACGCCGCACCCGAGCTACGCGCCTATCTGGCAGAGAAACTTACGGAGCTGCTGAACAACCGCGACTTCGCCTACCTGGTGCAGGATGCCGCCCGTGGCGATAACGAACGTGAGCAGATCATCTGGCAGCGGCTGCAACATATTGCCCAGGTAGCGACCTGAATGCGTGCAATCGTGCAATGGCATACTCAGACCGGTAAACGCATGGGCGACAACCGCGATGCTTATGCCCACCTGGATCTGCCGCAGGCCAGTTTCTATCTGGTCGCCGATGGCAGCAGCCGCCACCCAGGCAGCGGCAAAATGGCCAATGCTCTGCTGGCAGAGCTGACCCAAGGAATCGGCCGCCTACCTGCAACCGCTCTGAACCGGGAGCGATTGCCCGCAGAGTTGCTGCAGCTAATCGACGACAGCCATCGAACCCTGTGTAAAACACACCCGCATGCGGCCTGCAGTTACCTGGTTTTATGCCTGCTGGCCGATGCCGCACTCAGCATCCACGAAGGCGACTGCTGCCTGGGCCTTATAGACGCCGTAGATGCAATCAGTTGGCTGACTCCCGTGCACTGCATGGCCAACTGGCAAGGCAACCTCGCGCAAGCCGAGCTTGCGCAAATGCCATCACGCCACAGCCTGACCCGCTGCTTCAGCTCCAGACGCGTTGCCGACCCCGAAATCAGACACTGGCCGCTTGCCGCCAATCAACGCTGGCTGCTGGCGACCGATGGTTTCTGGGCTGGGCTGAGCACGTCACAGCAGCAACATTTCTTACATAAAGGTCACCTGAACACACCGCCCACGGACGACGATATCAGTTGCCTGAGCATCATCACGTCAACCATTCCATGAGCCGAATAGCGCCTGTATTCGGCTCATGGATAAACGATCCTTCTGAATGACCCGACCTGGTTCTGGCAGCAGCCCGGCTGGCCACACTGAACATGTCTGCAAAGGCACCAAACCAGGCGTAACCGCTTATCGACCATAGGACAATGGTCGCTATCCCCTTGAGCCATTGAAAGCAATTAGCCATTATCCGAATCAGTGCCAGGCAACTGGATTTCAGCACGCCTGCTCGCCCAGTCATCAAGCAGCTCTGCTCAAGGAAGAAAATGGATTACAGCCCGATAGTCGCCCAGGTCTGGGGCATGCTGACCTGGTTCATCCCAGCAGCCCTGCTGATCGGCCTGCTCAAATCGCCCTGGGCCAAAGGGCAGATCGGTGAACTGCTGGTACGCCTGTTCGCACATTGGCAACTGGACAAGCAAACCTACCGCCGCCTGCACAACGTCACCCTGAATACGCCTGACGGCACCACGCAGATCGACCACGTATTCCTCTCGCCTTACGGCATCTTCGTGCTGGAAACGAAGAACATGAGCGGCTGGATCTTCGGCAGCGAGAAGCAGGCGCAGTGGACGCAGAAGCTTTACAAACGCACCTTCAAATTCCAGAACCCGCTTAGGCAGAACTACAAACACCTCAAGGCTCTGGAAGCCACCCTTGGCGTCAGCCCTGAGCACCTGCACTCGGTCATCACCTTTGTCGGCGGCAGCACCTTCAAGACCGAAGTGCCGGCCAACGTGACCCAGGGCATTGGCTTTATCCGCTATATCCAGTCATTCCAGCAGCCGGTATTCAGCGCGGCTGAAGTCGACGCCATGCTGTACGCCCTGCAAACCGGCCGTCGCGCACCGACCCTCGCTACACACCGCGAGCATGTACAAAACCTCAAGCGCCGGAGCGATCCGACAGCTGAGCGGCAATGCCCGAAATGCGGAAGCGCACTGCTGGTTCGCACTGTGAAGTCAGGCCCGAAAGCGGGGCAGCAGTTCTGGGGATGCTCGGCGTTTCCCAAGTGCCGAACGATGCAGAATCTTTGAGAGGTAGAACAATGAAACGATCAAAGAGTGTTCGGGCAGAAAATGAATCTGTCCCCTTTTTCTCTTTTGACTTCCTGTACGGCGACAGCACAGGGCTTCCGGAGAGTAATTACAGCGTGGATGACATTAAGGCACTCACTGAAAATATCTTCCGCCACGTGTACCGGGCTTACCCGACCGTGCCGTCGCCGATATACGGGCACTGATAATTTAGAAAAATAAGCTGTAGTGCCAGTCGCTACGTTGCTTTTGCCTGGAAGGGAATGCTTATGACAAGCAAAGCAAATGAATTCGATGCAACAGCGTCAATGCTTGGTTACCTGTACCAAGCCCGGTACGCCTTGTTCTTAAGTCTTCAGAAAATCCGGGAGGTCCAGGACCCGGATGAATGCTTCGTTTCTATCGAAAAGCTGGACGATATTGCTTTTGAGACAGGTGGAAACCCCGCCGACATTCTTCAGACCAAATACCATGGTACTGAAGGAAACCTGACCGACAGAAGCGCCGACCTGTGGAAAACCATCAGGGTTTGGGCAGAAGGCATAACAAAGGGCAGCCTTGACCCCGCCACGACGAACTTCACCCTTATCACGACCCAGAGCGCGCCTGACACCGGGCTGGTGGCTGCTTTGCAGCCTGCTTCCTTCCGTGACATCAAGACGGCACGGGATTTTCTCGATGGGATTGCCGCCGAGACTTCCAACGCGACAAACCTACCGGCCTATGCGGCATACAACGCCTTGCTGGACTGGCAAAAGGACCAGCTTATCGGCTCCATCAACATCCTGTGCCGCTCCGCGAGCATTCTGGATGTAGCGGAACTGATAAAAAAAGAACTCAGGACCACTGCCGAGAAAAGACATATCGATGCTTTCAGCACACGCCTGGAGGGTGAGTGGTTTAAGCGCTTTATCAGCGCCATGTCGTCGTCAGATGAAAAGGAAGTCTGCCTCGGTGAGGTCGTCGCCATCATCGACGATCTGCGCTCCCAGTTTTCCTTGACCAATCTGACAGCAGATTATGCCGACGCGGAGCCAGAAGATATTGATATCGATGACGACGATAGAAATTTTGTAGAGCAGTTGCGTCTGGTAGGGATACCAAACCAGGCGATCCGCTTTGCGATAATCAATTATTACCGTGCTTGCGAACAGCGTTCACGCTGGTCAAGAGATGGGCTCGTCAAACCCGGCGAACTCAAATCATATTTGAAAAGACTGGAAGAGGAATGATTAAACCATTCGTCTCTCATTCTTCCAGATGTTGACACTAGCAATGTCGAGCAATGTAGAAAATCTGGGCGAGATGTCTACGGCAAGTGCCAGAACGAAGGCGCATTGGCCATTCGGCGAGACTTTAACCATCCTTACGTCGCCAGAGGAAGTTATCATACTCTAGCTGATGAGCTGAAAATAGGCTGGCACCCAAATTACAAATCCCTTCTTTTAAAGGAAGATAAGAAGGGAGCGGCCTGATGTCGTTGAGAGAAATTCTGACGCAGGAAGAGATCAATCTATACAACCCGGCCTATACCGGCTTTCTTTTCCTCTCATCATTGCGTGCCTATTGCGAAGTCAATGAGCAGGGGATGCACTGCGCATTGCCCTATATAGTGGTCCCGATGGCGCTATCGCCGCGTATCGCGGCCAGTCTGCCGACGACCTACAGGACTCCCATCGCTTCATGGGTTGCTGAGCAAGGAGGAGAGTTATCTGATTTTTCGGCGATGGCGTCAGCCTGTATTCCTGTTGTCAACGCTGCCACGCTCTTTTTGCTGGATAGGAAAGTCATCCAGCTGACAGAAGAGGCGTACTACCTTATTGCCAGTAATGAATTAGCCAAAGCGCCCAGCCTCTTCAATAAGAGCGAGAGCATGAAGCAAGCTCTTCATGCAGCCAACTTTATAGGAAAATGGTTTGCCCATTCCTCGACCGTTGAAACCATTTACGCACAGCTAGGGATCAGGCCATGACCATGCAGATTCTACAAATATCCGTCTACGGCAAAAACGGAGAGCGCCGAGATGTGAAATTTAATCCCTCCCGCGTCAATATCATTACGGGAGCATCCAAGAAGGGAAAGTCATCCCTTCTGGATATTGTAGAGTACTGCTTGGGTTCCAGTGAATGTGGAGTTGCAGAGGGCTTCATCAGGAAAACCGTCGATTGGTACGCCATCCTTCTTCAATTCCGTGATACGCAGGTGTTCATTGCCCGCGCTGCGCCACTGCAGGGGCAAAACTCTAGCAGCACATCGCATATGATTGTGGAGGCGGACATAAAGGTTCCGGACAGGTCGGAGCTCAAGTCATCCACGAACATTGACAGCGTTGTTAATTTCCTGACGGAGAAGCTTGGTGTCCCGGAGCAGGAAACAGAAGTTTCTGAAGGTCAGACACGCGCTTCCATTTCCATCAATTTCAAACACTCAAGGTATTATCTCTTTCAGAGCCAGGATGAGATTGCCGCTAAAAAGATCCTGTTTCACCGACAATCAGAACCGCACATTCCCCAGGCGATCAAAGACACCATTCCATATTTCCTGGGGGCTGCTGAAGATGACCGCCTGAAGGACCTCTCCTCCTTGCGGGGCCTGAAGCAGGAAAAGACACGTCTCACCAAGAAGCTGTATGAACTTGAATCCCTGAAAGGGGATGGGCTTCAGAAAGGTTATGTCTTGCTGGCAGAAGCCGCAGAAGCCGGTCTTTATACGGGTGAAAATCTCATCCCCAACGAGAAAGACCTGCTTGCTAGCCTCTCCCGCATCAGCAACTGGGCGCCGCCGCTCGTTCCTGTTGAAGACAATACCGACGATCCGTTGCCCGCACTGGAGCGCGAATATCAGCGCTTCCAGCAGCAAAAGCGTGAGGTGCGGTTCAAGCTCAATGCCGCCAACGAGTTCGCAAGGTCGGAAACCGGCTTTGAAAAAGAAGCCGAAGAACAGAGTTTCAGGCTGCAATCCATTGGCCTCTTCAAGAAGGCAGCGGCAGCTGAACATATCTGCCCCATATGCGACTCTCAGCATAAAGCCGCTGATAGTGCCGAGGGCATCATTCAGCAAGCCCTTGCAGACCTTGCGCACAAGCTCGATGGCGTCGAGCGAAACCGCCCACGGATTACGGGTTACATTCAGGGCCTGATCAAGGAGCAAAATGATCTGGCAGATAAGATCAAGAAGACTCGTGACAGCATGAATCAGATCAGGTCGAAGGACGCTACTTCGGAAGGTTTGCAGGACAGGAATCTGCTGAAATCCAGAGTCGCTGGTCGGGTATCGCTCTATCTGGACGGCATCAACTGGGCAGACGATACCGGGCCGATCAAGAGACAAATTGCTGCGCTTGAGCCGCAGATCGAAGAGCTCGAAGAAAGGCTAAATCCTGATGCTCTCAAAGAGAGGCTGGACGCCCAGATCAGCATCATCAGCGAGGATATGACGCGGTGGGCAAGGGAACTTGGACTGGAACACTCGGAACATCCTATCCGTCTTGATATACCTAAGCTTACTGTCGTGGCCGAGACGCCCCACGGCAGGACGCCGCTCTATCGCATGGGCAGCGGTGAAAACTGGGTTGGTTATCACCTCGTGGCTTATCTGGCATTAGCCAAATGGTTCATCAAAGAAAATCGTCCCGTCGGCAGGTTCATCTTCTTTGATCAGCCCACTCAGGTGTACTTCCCGTCTGACAAGGCCGTGACCGGAAACATTGACGAAATTGAGAACGACGAGGACCGCAAAGCGGTCAAGAAAATGTTCGAATGGCTCTTCAAGGTGGTCGAAGAGGAGCTGGGGCCTGACCTTCAGGTGATCGTCACCGACCATGCCGATATTGAGGAGGACTGGTATCAGTCCGCTATCGCCGATGAAAAATGGCGTGGAGATGTTGCGCTTATTCCAAAGCATTGGTACGCGGAAGAGTAAACGTGGCTCACGTTTTCACCTTAGATCCAATGACAGCTGACAGAAACCGCCTAGCGGTTTCTCGCTTGCGCCGCTGAAGCCACACACTGTGCTCTCAAAGGTACATAAAACAGTACACTGGCGGTACAGTGCCTAGCTTCTATCACTTTTGTAAAATTGCGCTCAAGCCCAGTAATGACGCTACTTTCAGCTTATTTCACTTGCACTAAGCTGCTAACGGTTTTACTGGGCTTGCGGCGTTTCGAGGCAACTCATAATCCTTTGCTCCACGGTTCAAGTCCGTGTGGCCCCCAACCTCCAAAGCCGCGCATTGCGCGGCTTTGTGCCGTATGCAGATCAGGATGGGGAAGCCGCCGAGAAGAGTGGCGGGAAGGAGGGTGTAGCCTCAGCGACAAGCCAGGCACGAGCCTGGGGTCAGGCGGAGTTGCGGGAGGCTTCGAGCTGGTTGGCCAACAGTTGCACCAACTGCTTCTGGTGGACGAGTTCGGCTTCGCAGTCCATCGAGCGTTCCAGGCGAAAGACGATTTCGCTGTTCATGCTGCGGTAGTTGTACCCAGCCTTGTCGTAGATCTGGTTACGCAGCGCTTCGGGCATGCGTAGAACGAATTTGTCGGTAGTCACGTTTTTTTGCATAAGGTTTCCCTCGGTTGTTCACGCCTGTTTGCCGCATTGGGCAAGGCGATGCAGTCACAACCCAGTTCATCCAGTTCGGGCTCGGCTGCATGGAAATTTCAGGGCGGCCAATCGTCCCTGTGGCGGCGAGACGAATTCTTGTTGTGTATAAAGTCGATCCCAGCGAGGCCCGAGGGTTCCCCCTAAATGACGAGCGTCAGCTTCGCTTAAGCTGCTTTTCGCCGGTGATCACAGCCGTACGTCGAGCTTGTCCAGCAGGATTTCGCTCGGCAGATCGGTGCTGACCAGTTGGTTACGTCCGCTCTGTTTGCCGCTGTACAGGCGGCGGTCGGCGCAGCGGTAGAGCTCGGCGGCGCTGCGCCCGTCCTCTGGCCAGGCTGCCAGGCCGAAGGTGGCGGACAGCGTGATCGGCTGGCCGTGATAGTCCAGCGTCTGCCCAGCGATATGCTGGCGCAACTGATCCACCAGCGGTTCGGCGCCGAGGCGGTCGGTGTGGCGCAGCAGCAGGCCGAACTCTTCCCCACCGAGGCGGCCGAGAAAGTCGGTCACCCGCAGGCGCTGCTGCAGGATCTGGCAAATGTGCTGCAGCGCCTGGTCGCCGGCCTCATGCCCCCACTGATCGTTGACCTGCTTGAAGTGGTCGACGTCGAGCAGCGCCAGCACCAGTTGCCCATTGCTGCGCTCGGCCTCCTGGATCGCCCGCTGCAGCGCGTGCTGGAAGCTGCCACGGCTGGCCACGCCGGTCAGCGAGTCGGTCTGCGCCAGGCGTTCCAGCTCCTCGTAGGCCTGCATGCGCAGGCCGTCATAGATATGCACGAAGACCAGGATCAGCACGCCACACAGCGCCGCGTTACCTATGTCGATCAGGCCGCGGGTATCGAGGTTGAGGCGGTTGTCGGCGAAGTACAGCAGCAGCCCCGCGAGCATGAAGGGCGCGGTGAGCAGAAAGGCCCGTTGCTTGCCCAGCAGCAGGTAGGCCAGCAGCGGGATCATGTACAGCCAGACGAACGCCCCCGATGAGGCGTCCGGCATGATGATGATGTAGAGGATGAAGCAGAAGGTCGGCAGCAGGTACAGGTAGATCCACAGGTACAGGTGGCGGGCGCGCTCGATGCGCCAGGCACCGAACAGCAGCATGGTGGTGAACAGCACCTCGGCGATGGCGAAGGGATAGTTGCCGGCCAGCGCCTGCAGGATGGAGAAGCCGCCCAGGGTCAGGCCGGTGGCGAGCAGAATGGTGCGCATCAGCGCACGCTTGCCGGACTCGCGCAGCCCTTCACAGTGCCCTGCGCCTACGTCCTTGTGATCGTTATAGTCACCGTCGCCCATTTTATTGCCCAGCACCGCCGCCCTCGATGACGCCTAACAGGCCGTTGAGAACAACCCATACGCTCTCAACGAACTGCTCCCCCTGCTGCAAGCACTAGGCAACTATAGACGCCTTGGCCTGTTTTACACTGCGTAACCCATTACACGCGGCAGCCACAGGGCGATTTCCGGGAAGATCGCCACCAGCATCAGCGCACTGGACATCACCACGACGAACAACGCCGCCCAGCCAACGGTCTGCTCCAGGCGTATCTTGGCCACTTCCGCCGTGACCATAAGGTTGATCGCCACCGGTGGGGTGAACTGGCCGATGGCAATGTTCATCGCCAGCAGGATGCCGAACCACACCGGGTTCCAGCCGAAGTGCTGCATCACCGGAATCAGGATCGGCATCAGGATCAGGTAGATGGAGATGGCATCGAGCAGCATGCCGGCCAGCAGCACGGCAAGCATCACCAGCGCCAGCAGCACCCAGCCGTTGTCCGATAGCGAGATCAGCCATTCGGCCAGGTGGCGGAAGGTGCCGAGCAGGGTGCCAGCCCAGGCGAAGATACCGGCCAGGGCGATGATCAGCATGACCACACCGGAGATCACGCCCGCCTCGCCACACAGGCGCCAGAGGCTGCGCCAGTCCAGCTCACGGGTGACGAACAGGCCGATCACCACGCCGTAAGCCACGCCAACCACGGCCGCCTCGGTCGGTGTGAACAGGCCACTGCGCAGGCCGCCAAGGATCAGCACCGGGGCGAACAAGGCCGGCAGCGCCTGCCTGAAGCTTTCGCCGATGGCCGGGCGCTCGCCCTCCTCCGGGGATTCCCAACCATAGCTACGCGATAGCAGCCAGGCCGGCAGCAGCAGCACCAGACCGGCGAGGATGCCGGGGAACAGGCCGGCGGCGAACAGCGCGCGCAGATCGACGCCCGGCACCACGATGGAGTAGAGAATCAGCGCGATGGACGGCGGAATCAGAATCGCTGTCGAAGCCGACGCCGCGATCAGCGTGGCCGAGAACGGCTTGGGATAACCCGCCTTGGTCATGCTCGGCAACATCACCATGGCCACGGCGGCGGCATCGGCCGGGCCGGAACCACTCATGCCGCCCATGATCAGGCACACCAGCACCGCAACCAGGGCCAGGCCACCATGCCGTGGGCCGATCAGCGCCTGGGCGAAGCGCACCAATCTCAGTGCTACGCCGGCTTTCTCGAACACCAGACCGGTGAGGATGAACAGCGGAATGGCGATCAGCGGGTACTTGGCCACGCCGTTGTAGGTGTTGGTGCCGAGGGTGGCGAGCATGTCCGGCGACAGCCCGGCGATGATGCCGATGGCGCCGGACAGGCCGAGGGCGAAGGCCACCGGCACACCGAGCGCCAGCAGCACGACGAAGCTGAGAATCAGCCAGAGATCAGGGCTCATCACTGATCCTCCCGCGCAGGCGATCGACGGTCATCTGGGTCAGGCGCACGAACACCAGCAGCGCCAGGATCGGCAGCCAGATCACGTACCACCAGTTGGGCAGGCCGAGGCCGGGCGATTCGGAATCCCACTGGAACTCCTCCCAGGCGAACTGACCGCCGTACCAGCACACAAGCCCCAGCACCAGCACGCCGGCCAGCCACTGCAGCAGGATCAGCGGCGTGCGCAGGCGCGGGAACAGGCGCTCGAGCAGGCCGATACGAATGTGTCGGTTGCTGCGCATGGCCACCGAAGCACCGGCGAAGGTGAGGATGACCAGCAGGAACACCGAGATTTCCTCGGTGAAGGCGAAAGATGCATCGGTGAAATAACGCACCACGACGTTGGCCAGGCTGATCAGGCTGATGATCACCAGAGCCAGGGTGGCGAGCACGCGCTCCAGCGGCGCGTCGATTGGCTTGCTCATAAGAACCTCGAATGACCGGAGTAATGCGCTCATGCGGTGGCGCCCCCTGCCCTGTCCCCCTCTCCCATGAACGGGAGAGGGGAGCAGAGCAGGCTGAGGGAGCTTCCGGTCAGATAAAACGAATCAGGGCTGGGCCACGGCCTTGCGCGCGGCGTCCATCAGCGCGTCGCCGATGCGTGGCGCCCACTTCTGCTGCACGCTGGCGGTGGCCTCGACGAAGGCGGCGCGCTCGGCGTCGGTCAGTTCGATCACCTCAACACCGCGCTCGCGGATGTCGGCCAGGCGCTTGGCCTGCGCGCCACGCGACAGCTCGATTTCCCACTTGCCGGCGTCGATGGCGGCCTGGCTGAGCAGCGCACGATCTTCTTCGGGCAGGGATTTCCACACGCGCTGGTTGACGGCGAACACCAGCGGGTCGGCCATGTAGTCCCACAGGGTCAGGTACTTCTGGCCGACCTGATCGACGCGCGCCACGTCGAACACCGACAGCGGGTTTTCCTGGCCATCCACGGCGCCGGTGGTCAGTGCCGGTTTGGCGTCGGCCCAGCTCATTTGCGTGGGGTTGGCGCCGAGGGCGGTGAAGGTGTCCTGGAACAGCGGCGAGCCGACCACGCGGATCTTCAGGCCGGCCATATCAGCCGGGCTTCGCACCGGCTTGGCCGAGTTGGACAGCTGGCGGAAGCCGTTCTCGCCCCAGGCCAGCGGCACGATGCCGCGCTGCTCGATGGCGGCGAAGGCCAGTTTGCCGGCTTCGCCCTGGGTGATGGCGTCGAGGTCGGCATCGTTCTTCATCAGAAACGGCAGGGAGAACAGGTTGAGCTCCGGCACCTGCGGCGACCAGTTGATGGTCGAGCCCACGGCCATGTCGATCAGGCCCGAGCGCATGGCGGAGAATTCCTTGGTCTGGTCGCCAGCGACCAGTTGCGCGTTAGGGTAGACGCGCAGGGTGATGCGCCCTTCGGAGCGCTCGTTGACCAGATCGGCCCACTTCTGCGCGGCCTGGCCCCAGGGGAAGGCGTCGGACAGTACGGTGGAAACGGAGTATTCACGCGCCTGCGCGGTGGCGCACAGGGCGGTCAGCGCAGCGCCGGCGGCGAGCGCGGAGAAGAGTCGCTTGAGTTTCATGGGGCGTCCTTGTGTGGATCTTGGTGTTGTCGTTGTGGCACCGGCACAGCGGTGCGGATCCAGCGGCGGGCGGTTGGCTCGCCAGGCATGCCCGGTCGGCATGCGAAAGGGACACGGCAGGTGTCTCGTCTGCCGGGCAGGCCTTGTGGGCGTTCGGCAGGTGCCGGCGGGTTACGCGCAGCCGCCCAACTATTCCAGAAGCGCGTGGCGAATGCCATTGTCTGATGTCTGTTGACGTTGCCCGGCCTGATCGGCGCTGCCCATAATCGCCGGCATCTCCCAGACGGACACTCGCCTATGGCCATTTCCCGCGACGACCTCGACCAGCACGGCCTGATCATCGGCGTGTCGCCCGAGCGCTTTCGCGCGGTGGCCATGCCGCTGCTGTTCGATCACCTCGATGCGCAGTGCGAGGGCACCATCGCAGTCAATCGCCAGGCGCGCATCGTCTGGATCAACGACAAGTACGCGCAGAAGGTCGGCATCGCCGATGCGCGCACGGCGCTCGGCAAGGAGATCGAGGAAGTGCTGCCGGCCAGCCGCCTGCGCGAGGTGGTAGAAAGCGGCCAGCCGAGCATGCTCGACCTGATGGCCTTCGGCAGCGAGCACTTCGTGGTCACCCGCATTCCACTGCGCGACGAGGACGGCACCCTGGTCGGCGCGCTGGGCTTCGTGCTGTTCGACCGCGCCCGTCACCTCAAGCCGCTGATGGCCAAGTACGCCAACCTGCAGACGCAGCTGCTCGCCACCCAGCACGAGCTGGCCAAGGCGCGGCGCGCGCGCTACACCATCGCCGGCTTCATTGGCGCCAGCACGGCGGCCAGCGAGGTCAAGCGCCAAGCCCGCCGTGCTGCGCAGCTCGATGCCACGGTGCTGATTCGTGGCGAAACCGGCACCGGCAAGGAGCTGCTGGCGCAGGGCATCCACAACCTGTCGCCACGCGCCAACGGGCCGTTCGTCGCGGTCAACGTCGCGGCGATTCCGGAAACCCTGGTCGAGGCCGAGCTGTTCGGCACCGCACCGGGCGCCTTTACCGGCGCCGAGCGCAAGGGGCGCATCGGCAAGTTCGAGGTGGCCAACGGCGGCACGTTGTTTCTCGACGAGATTGGCGACCTGCCCCTGCCGTTGCAGGCCAAGCTGCTGCGGGTGCTGCAGGAGCAGGAGGTGGAACCGCTCGGCTCCAACCAGGTCAAGCCGCTCAACGTGCGGGTGATCGCGGCGACCCATATCGACCTGGAGGCCAAGGTGGCCGCCGGGCAGTTCCGCGATGATCTCTACTACCGCCTCAATGTGCTGGCCCTGCGCGTGCCGCCACTGCGCGAACGCGCCAGCGACATTCCCGCGCTGATCGAACACCTGCTCGATGACCTGGCCAACCGCTCCGGCCTGGCGCCCATAGAGCTGACGGACGATGCCCTCGCCCTGCTCTGCGCGCAGCCATGGAAGGGCAACGTGCGCGAGTTGCGCAACCTGCTGGAGCGGGCGCAGTTGGCGGTCGATGGACGATTGGATGGTGAGGCGTTGCGTGGATTGCTGGTCGATCCGGTGGCGCCGAGCGAGGCGGTGCCCGTTGTGCCAGTGGTGACGAGCATGGCGCAGACGCTGGCCGAGCAGTTGGCGCAGGCAGAGCGTCAGGCATTGGTGGCGGCATTGGCCGCGTGCGACGGCAATCGGCAACTGGCAGCCGAGCGCCTGGGTATTTCCCGCGCGGGGTTCTACGCCAAGTTGGCGCAGCATGGGTTGGGGCGAAAGGGCTGAGCGCCTCATTCTGCAGGAGCCGGCTTGCCGGCGATGCGCCACCCGCAACACTTCCCCAAAACAGTCGCGGCTAAAGCCCCTCCCACAAAAAGCGTGCTGGGCCGGAAATCGCTTCGCGGCTGAAGCCGCTCCTACAGATAACGTTGCCGTCCGCAATTGCGTAGCCCGGATGAAATCCGGGGCCTGCCCTGCAAACAACAGACAACTGGCGGGTTGCACCCGCCCTACATCGCCGTAGGGCGGGTGAAACCCGCCGGATGGGAACCTGGCTGGGTGCAATCCTAAAAACCACAAATGTCCAATTTCCTGGACTAAAAACCATCAAGCCGTCCACAAATCTGGACTAAATCCAGAAATATGGACGTCTGCGCCACTCGCCCCGCTCGATTCAAATCACGCATTCAAGCCTGAAACCCTCGCTGCAGAGCCATTCCGGCTCCATCGACCAAGGTCTTACCCCACCCTGGCACGACTCTGGCTCTATATCCGGCAAAGGCGCACTTCAGCATCCGCGCCTTCCCGATAAAACGGCCTCGAGCCACTAGAACAACAACAAAAGGAACCACCCATGGGTACCCTCGGTATTCTGCTGTCCCTCGCCTTGTTGATGTACCTCGCCTACCGCGGCATCAACGTCCTGATCCTCGCCCCGCTGCTGGCCTTGCTAGCGTTGCTGTTCGCCGGCGACATCGCCCTGCTGCTGCCCACCTACACCCAGGTGTTCATGAAAGCCATGGGCGGCTACGTGATCCAGTTCTTCCCGCTGTTCCTGCTTGGCGCGCTGTTCGGCAAATTGATGGACGACTCCGGGTCAGCCCGCGCCATTGCCCACGGCATCGTCGCCAAGGTCGGCAGCCAACGCGCCATCCTGGCCATCGTGCTGGCCTGCGGCATCCTCACCTACGGTGGCGTATCGCTGTTCGTGGTGGCCTTCGCCGTGTACCCGATTGGCGCCGCGCTATTCCGCGAGGCGGGCATTCCCAAGCGCCTGATCCCCGGTGCCATCGCCCTCGGCTCGTTCACCTTCACTATGACCGCGCTGCCCGGCACGCCGGCTATCCAGAACGCCATCCCCAACCCCTTCTTCGGCACCGACGCCTTCGCCGCGCCGGGCCTCGGGGTGATCGCCGGCCTGATCATGTTCGGCCTCGGCACCTGGTGGCTCACTGCGCAGTCGCGCAAGCTGATGGCAGCCGGTGAGGGCTACGGCGAGCACCGTGATGACCCGGTTGCCGAAGAGCGCCGCGACATTCCCGGCTTCTGGCTGGCGCTGCTGCCGATCTTCGTGGTGATCGCGCTGAACTTCCTGATGGCCAAGCAAATTCTGCCGGCGATGGATACCAGCTACCTGGCCAAACCGGAATACGGCGGCCTGCAGGATGCCAAGTCGCTGATCGGCATCTGGTCGATCATCGTGGCCCTGGGCGCCGCCATCGTGCTGCTGATCGCCATGCACTGGCAACGCTGGGTGGATCTGAAGAAGAGCGTCAACGACGGCGCCTTCGGCTCCATGCTGCCGATCCTCAACACTGCCGCCGAGGTGGGTTATGGCACGGTGATCGCCTCCCTGGCCGGCTTCGTCATCATCCGCGACCTGGTGCTGGGCGTGTCCAGCAACCCGCTGATCTCCGAAGCAGTGGCGGTGAACATCCTCGCCGGTATCACCGGTTCCGCCTCCGGTGGTATGTCCATCGCCCTGAAGACCCTCGGCGCGCAGTACCTGGAAATGGCCAATGCCGCCGGCATCAGCCCCGAGCTGCTGCACCGCGTCGCCGCCATGGCCTCGGGCTGCATGGACACCCTGCCGCACAACGGCGCGGTGATCTCCCTGCTGGCGATCTGCAAGCTCACCCACCGTGAGTCGTACAAGTTCATCTTCGTCAACACCGTGGCCTTCCCGATGGTGGCGCTCGCTGTCGTCATCACCCTGGGCACCCTGTTCGGAAGCTTCTGACGAGCATGGCGCCCTCGGGCGCCATGCTGTCTGCAGGCCGTGTTGATCAATCGTTTTCGAGTACCCGCAATGAGCAAGATCATGACCGCCGCCGATGCCGTGGCGCGCATTCCGGACAACGCCAACCTGGCCACCGGCGGCTTCGTCGGCATCGGTTTCGCCGAGCAGATCGCCATCGCCCTGGAACAGCGCTTCATCGCAGAACAGGCACCGCGTGACCTGACCCTGGTGTATGCCGCCGGCCAGGGCGACGGCAAGGGCCGTGGCCTCAACCACCTGGCCCATGAAGGCCTGGTGCGTCGGGTGATCGGCGGCCACTGGGGCCTGGTGCCGGGCCTGCAGAAGCTGGCGGTGGACAATCGTATCGAGGCCTACAACCTGCCGCAGGGGGTGATCTCCCAGCTGTTCCGCGACATCGCCGCCGGCAAGCCAGGGCAGCTGTCGCGCGTCGGCCTGGGCACCTACGTCGACCCACGCCATGGCGGCGGCAAGCTCAATGCGCGCACCACCACCGATCTGGTGCGGCTGATGCCCATCGATGGCGAGGACTACCTGTTCTACCCGACCTTCCCGATCCACGTCGGTATCGTCCGCGCCACCAGCGCCGACCCTGACGGCAACCTCAGCTTCGAGCGCGAGGCGCTGACCATCGAAAGCCTGGCCATCGCCATGGCTGCGCGCAATAGCGGCGGGCTGGTTATTGCCCAGGTTGAGCGCGTGGTCGAGCGTGGCTCGCTCAACCCACGCCAGGTGAAGATTCCCGGCATTCTGGTGGACTGTGTGGTGGTGGCCGAACCGGCCAACCATCAGCAAACCTTCGCCACCGCCTACAACCCAGCATTCGCCGCCGAAACCCGCGTACCGGTGGACAGCCTGACGCCGATGCCGCTGGACGTGCGCAAGCTGATCGCCCGGCGCGCCGCGCTGGAGCTGAAAGCGAACGCGGTGGTGAATCTCGGTATCGGCATGCCCGAAGGTGTGGCGGCGGTGGCCGCCGAAGAGGGCGTGATCGAGCGCCTGACCCTGACCGCCGAGCCCGGCGTGATCGGCGGCGTACCGGCCTCGGGCCTGGACTTCGGCGCGGCGAGCAACCACAGCGCCCTGCTCGACCAGCCTTATCAGTTCGACTTCTACGACGGCGGCGGCCTGGACATCGCCTTCCTAGGCCTGGCCCAGGCCGATGCGGCGGGCAACCTCAACGTGTCCAAGTTCGGCAGTCGCCTGGCCGGGGCTGGCGGTTTTATCAACATCAGCCAGAACGCCAAGCAGGTGGTGTTCGTCGGCACCTTCAGCGCCGGTGCGCAGGATATTCGCATCGAAGACGGCCAGTTGCGCATCGTTCAGGACGGCGAGCTGCGCAAGTTCGTCGCCGAGGTGGAGCACCGCACCTTCGCCGGCCGCCTGGCCGCCGAACGTGGCCAACCGGTGCTCTATGTCACCGAGCGCTGCGTGCTGCGCCTGACCCGCGAAGGGCTGGAACTGATCGAAGTGGCGCCGGGCGTGGACATCGAGCGCGACATTCTCGCGCGCATGGACTTCGCCCCCATCGTGCGCGAGCCGAAGCTGATGGATGCGCGGCTGTTCCGCCCCGAACCCATCGGCCTGGGGCAATGCCTGGACTGAGGGCAGGTCAATTCTTGAGCGTGAACTTACGGGCCTGAACAGGCCCGTTTTTTTGCTACGGAGAAAATCATTTCGCAACCAGAGTCACGCTGTTGCGGCTTTGCCGTTGCATGCTCGAATGCCCACTGGCATGGTGGCGCCTCTCTCACGAACAAGGAACGTTTACGATGAGCCTGCCCGCTCCCACTCCGCTCGTTTTTTGCAGCAACCCTCTAGAAGACGATCTGCCATTCAAAGCCTGGCCCGATCTGTCACTGGAGATCGACGGTCAGCCCGAGCACAACGAAAACCTGCTGAACCTAGCCGGCTATCTCGTTCGTCAGGCACTGGCCGACCAGCAGCCTGAACGCATCAAGCATCCACGCGACGTCGATTCAGCGCTCTATGGCTTACGGGCTCACGTGCAATTGCATTCCGGCGGCTGCTTCAATTTCGCCGAGGCACTCACCGAGCAGGATCAGCCGTCGCCAGAGGTGCAGGTGATCCCGGGGCTATCCATCGGCAGCCTGCTGCTGCTCGCAGAGGGCTCCGCCCGTGCCGGAATCGAAGCACTACATCGCCACCTGAAACCCGTCGATGCGCTGGCCAATGCCTTGAAGCAGGCCCAGCAATCCGAGCTGTCACAACCGGCCAAGCATGTCTGCGCCCTACTGCCAGGTATGACCATCACCCTGTCCCCGCCCTTCGCCGATAGCCAGACCCTGATCTACCCGAGCCGCCTGGAGACCTATCAGCAGGAGCTCAAGCTCGAAGAGCTGGCCGGCCTGCCGCAGCAACGCTGCGAAATCATCCTCGGTGACCAGCCGCTGGAGGAGAGCCAGGCAGCCTATGGCATCGCCTACGAAATTCTCTCGAGCATGCTGCACCTGCTCCGCCACCGTGCGCAGGAGAATGATCGCCCCGATCTGTCCGCGCGCCAGCAGGAATGGGAGCGGGTGCGCCTGGTGATCGGCAGCGGCGTGCACTACAGCGCGCAGTTCATGCTCCACCCCGAAACCTACCGACCTGCCTTCAGTAGCGCGATGCGCGGCCTGAAGCTGGCGGGCACGCAGAGTATCCTGCTGCCGGATCATTTCGACCTGGCGGCCCTGGAACAGATCTGGGACGCCCTGGCGCATCCGGACGCACATATCGAATGGCAACGGATACAAGCGAGCAAGGATAGTGCAGACCGCTCGCTGGTGCTCAATCTGGAAGTGGCCTGCCGACTGGATGTTCTCGCGCCAGGCGAGGACGGACAACTACAAGTGCTGGAAACCCACCGCGACAGCGACTTCATCACTCAGCCAGCCGAACCCACGGTGACGCAGAAGGCGCCAGCCGCTCTGCCGGAGGCCAAGCGCGAGAACGACGCGGAGCACGCCCCCATACCCAGCGCGGCGCAGAGCGAACAGCCAGCGACTAACGCGTACAACGGCCGTATGGCTTCCCGCAAGTCCGGCAGCTACGGCCCGGTGCTACTGGCAGCCGTGGTCGTCGCGACACTGATTGCAGTTCTGCTCAAAGGCTGAACGCGCTAACGCCAGCCTCGGCCCCGCTCCGGGGCTGCTGCGCCGCCTACAATCCCGAGTCAACGCGCTGGTGCCGCTCTGGCACCACTAGAAGAAGACCAAGGTGCCGGCAGCCAAGTCGATCCCCAACAGCCCTTCATCGCCACAACTCGCGCCTTGCAATCAGATAAAGAGGAACCCCGCTGCTCTGGCGGGTCTATAGTTGCTGCCTCTTCATCAATCCGCCAGAGGGAACACCATGAGCAAGACCTACAACGTCGCCGTACTGGTCGGTAGCCTGCGCAAAGCCTCCATCAACCGCAAGCTGGCCCTGGCGCTGGCCGACCTGGCGCCCGCCTCGCTTAACCTGGAAATCGTCGAGATCGGTGATCTGCCGCTGTACAACGAAGACGCCGACGGCGACAGCGCTCCGGCCTCCTACGCGCCGTTTCGCGGCAAGCTCAAGGCAGCCGATGCGGTGCTGTTCGTCACGCCCGAGTACAACCGCTCGATCCCCGGCGCGATGAAGAACGCCATCGACGTTGGTTCGCGTCCTTATGGCCAAAGCGGCTTCAGCGGCAAGCCGGGTGCCGTGCTCAGCGCCTCGCCAGGGGCCATCGGCGGCTTCGGCGCCAACCATCACCTGCGCCAGTGTCTGGTGTTCCTCGACGTGCATGTGCTGCAACAGCCGGAGGCCTACCTCGGCGGCGCTGGCAATTTCTTCGACGAGAACGGCGTACTCAGCGACAGCATCAAGCCCTTCCTGCAGAAGTTCATCGATGCCTATGCGGCATGGGTGGCCAAGCACCTGGGCTAAAGCGGAAGAAAAAACGCCCCGACGGTAGAACGGGGCGCTGCGACAGACTCGCAAAAGGGTGTTCAGGTCATATGGGCGTGAGCACCCGAGAGGTAATCGAGCAGGCGGAACAAGGTGGCGTTGGCCGAGGCGGCATGCGGTGCGCCGTCGCGAATGCTGGCGCTGTCCTGTACCTGGCCGGGTAGGCGCAAGTCGGCAGCGGCATGCTGCAAGCGTTCATCCAGGCTCGGCGCGTCCGCCTCCAGCTGGCACAGCAAACCGATGGCCCGCTCCTGCCAGACGAAACCCTGCAAGGCCGCTGCCGCCGAGCCGTACAAGCCGATGGCACCATGCGGCAGGCTGCAGTGCTCACGCTGCCAGTGCAGCGCCAGCAGACGTTGCGGCAGCATGCGCCCAACGGGCGACTGGCGTGATTGCGGATCCTTCTCCAGTTGCCACCACCCGATTCGCGCCGCCTGCGGATCAGCCGCGATACGCGCACCGAGGGCCTCGGCCAGGAGCAAGGCGCCCAGCCCGCTGCCGAACACCCGTTTGCGCGCCATCAGGGCCTGGTGGATCAGGCGTTTTTCGGCGGCCATCCAGGCGTGCTGGCGCTCGTCATGCACGCTCAGCGAGCCGTCGAGTAACAACAGCAGGTCGAAATCCTCCAGGCTCGGCAAGGGCGCACCAGCGTGTAGTGAATGCCGGCTGACCATATGGTCGCCAAGCCAGTGCTCCAGCGCCGCCGGGCCAACGCCGGCACTGTGCTCGATCAGGGCGATACGCATCAGGCCACCTCCTCGCACTGCCGCTCGGCTCGCTGCAATGCTCGGCCCAGGCGGCGCAGCATTTCCTCGACGTTGCCATGGCTGACCGTCAGCGCTGGCGACAGGCGCAGGCAGTCGCGACGGGCAATGCCGAGCAGCAGGCCCTGTTCGCGGGCGGCACGCTGGACGGCAAGTGCTGAAGGCCCGCTCAGGGGCAGACCCAGCAGCAAACCATGACCGCGCAGCGAGCCATGCCCGTGCCGCCGTGACAGCTGTGCCAGCCCCTCACGCAGGTGCTCGGCCACCTCGCGAATCTGGCCGAAGAAGCTGCCGTCGAGTACGGCGCCGAGCACAGCGACACCGGCCACGGTCAGCAGCGCTTCGGCCGGGCAGGCCGGCAGCCAGTCCCCCGCCTCATCGGCGATGCGCCCACGCGCCAGCACGGCGGCCAGGGGCAGGCCGCCGCCAAGCGCGCAGCCGAGGGTCAATAGGTCGGCGCGCACGCCGTACAGTTCCTCGGCTAGCAGCGCGCCACAACGTCCCATGCCGCTGCCCGTCTCGTCGAGGATCAATACGGCGCCCTGCTCGCGGCAGAGCCGCTGCGCGCCTTGCAGGTATTCCAGTGTCGCCGGCACCACGCCGGCGCTCAGTTGCACCGGTTCGATCAACACGGCGGCGCAACGCAGGTCGACCACGGCGGCCAGCGCCTCGAGATCGTTGAATGGCACGCGGATGACTCGCGTCGCCCCGAGGTGCAGCGGCAGGGCAAGGTGGCTGCCGTCGAGCAGCACCAGGGTGTCCGCCGCTGGCTTCTGCTCCGCCGCCGCCAACAGGGCCAGGCGAACCGCCAGCGCATTGGCCTGCGCGGCATCGCTGCAGAATGCGGCGCGCTCGCTGCCGGTGGCCTGGCACAGGCGCGCAGCCAGCTTGAGCTGCCCCCGTGTGCACTGCTCCTGCCCCGGGCTGATCAGCAGCTCGGACTGGCGGCGCAGGGCATCGAGCAGCAAGGTCGGGCTGTGGCCCAGGCTGTTGCCACCCTGGCCCTGGTCGAAATCGAGATAGGCGCGGCCCTCGGCGTCCCACAGCCAGGAGCCCTGCCCACGTACGAACAACGACGCCGCACGCTCGCCCATCAGGTGCAGGCGTCCCATAGCCTCACGCATAACGACGCCCCGCTTGGCCCACCACACCCTCCAGCGGCACGCCGAGCAGGCGCGCCGACCAATCCTCCACGCGCCCGCTTCGCAGACGCTGCGCGGCGATCTCACGCCAGCGAGCCGACAGCGCCGGGCACAGTTGCAGTTGCTGCAGGCCGGCCCGCTCCAGCGGCGTGTGATAGAAGTGCTGTAGCGCCCGCGCCACGCTCAGGCTCGGGTAGCTGCGCTGCACCAGTTCGAACGGCATATCGACGCTGACGAAACCCGGCTTGAGCACCCGGTAGAACCAGCCACAGCGGCCGCTGTCCTGCACCACCTGCGCCAGCTCGGGATGCAGGCCGTCACGATTCAGGCGAT
The DNA here is from genome assembly GCF_057809355.1 of Pseudomonas sp. FG29. NCBI lineage: Bacteria > Pseudomonadati > Pseudomonadota > Gammaproteobacteria > Pseudomonadales > Pseudomonadaceae > Pseudomonas > Pseudomonas sp. FG29. The sequence goes on from NZ_JBMDJU010000016.1 coordinate 81,427, forward strand.
AGCACGGCGAACGCGGCTGACTGACCTGCAACAGCACGTCGCCCCAGCGAAACACATCACCGATGCACACCTGCACCTCGGTCAGCCCCAGGCTGGAAAGGTTCTCGCCGAAGCTCGGCCGGGCCCAGTCCAGCTGCGGATAGCGCGCTTGCCAGTGACCATAGTGCTCGGCCGGGTAGTGATGCAGGGCGCGTTCGGGGCCGCCATGAAAGCGGGCATCGCCCTGCTCGTCCTGGCCGAGCCCCTGCGGCCACAGCCACAGGCGGTGATCGACCCGCTGCTTGTGACGCGCCACACTGAGGCCACCGCCGATCTCTTCGGCTTTGCCTATGAATATGCCCTGCACCTCGACCTGCTTCACCGACCGCTCCGGCCTTATCGGCTGTTGATCATGGCGCTAGACTAGGGAGCATCAGGTCATTTTTACATTTCGATTTCCCTGCTTGATTCATAACCAGAACTTATGGATTTTCGTCAGCTTCGCTACTTCGTCGCGCTCTACGAGGAAGGCCATGTCGGCCGCGCTGCCGAGCGCCTGAGCATTTCCCAACCGGCGCTGTCGCAGCAGATCCGCCAGCTGGAGGGCGAGCTGGATGTTGGCCTGTTCCAGCGCAGTGGCCGGCGCCTGCTGCCCACCCTGGCCGCGCACACGCTGTACAACCACGCCCTGCCGCTGCTCGACGGCATGGAGCGCGCGCGCGAGGCGCTGCGCAGTTTCCGTGGGCCGGGGCCGCGCAGCCTGTCCATCGGCGTGCTGCAGACGGTCAACGCCAGCCTGGTGCCGCTGTTGCTGGAACGCCTGCAGCAGGCGCAGCCGCAGTTGGTAGTCAAACTCTACGAACTGTCGGCCGTGGACATCGAGCGACGCCTGCTCAGCGGCGGCCTGGATATCGGCATCGGCTTCCTGCCGCCGCGCCAGCCCGGTTTGCACAGCCTGGCGCTGTACGAGGACGAGTTGCAGTTGGTGGTACCGGAGAATCATCCTCTGCGAGAGTTCCGCAAGGTGTCGCTGAGCCAGGCCGCGGAGCTGCCGATGCTGTTGCTCGGCGAGGAGTTCCGCATCCGCCAGATCTGGCAGGAGCAGCTCGCCCTGCTCGGTCGCAGGCCGCAGGTGCAGGCCGAGCTGAACCACATGAACGGCATCCTCGACAGCCTGCCGCACACCACCCTGGCCAGCGTGCTGCCCGGCCGCGCCCGGCAGATGCATGCTCACCGAGGGCTGCTCTGGAAGCCCCTGAGCGAGCCGCGCATCCCGTTGCAGGTTGGCCTGGTCTACCGCGACGCGCAGCGCCAGCAGGCGATGATCGATCTGCTGCGCACGGCGCTCGACGGCGCCTGGGACACGCCCTGAGCCGGGTTCGCATTGCCGATATGGCGTGATCCACGGCCTGAATGACACTGGCCGCTAGACCGATCGGTCTACATACTCCAGGCCATGACCAAGACCACACGTGACATCCTGATCGACGCCATGATCGACGCCCTGCAGCGCAAGGGCCTGCATGGTGTCGGCCTGAGCGAACTGCTGACCAGCGCCGGTGTGCCGAAGGGCAGCCTTTATCACCACTTTCCCGGCGGCAAGAACGAGCTGGCCATCGCCGCCATCGAGCGTGTCGGCCAGCGTGCCGAGCAGGCGTTCGCCACGCTCTTCGAGCGCCAGGCCGATCCGCTCGATGCCCTTACCACCTGGCTGCAGCAGGCCCTTGGCCAATTGCAGGCCAGCGCGTTCGAGCGGGGTTGCCCGCTGGCCACCGTCGCCCTGGAAAGCGGCCCGGACGATCACGCCATTCGCGCCGCCCTGGCCAATGCCTTCATCGCCATTCGCCAGGCGCTGCAGCAGCAATTGCAGCGGCATGGTTATCCACAGCCGCAGGGCCTGGCCGCGCTGTTCGTCGCGCTCTACGAAGGCGGCCTGTTGCAGGCACGCGTCGCGGGTAGCAGCGAGCCGCTGAAGGAAGCCGTGACCACCCTGCTCCACCTCATCCGCCAGCACCGCACGGAGTCCATGCCAGCATGAATGCGCCGATCCGCAGTGAAACCCTGCCCCTGCTCGCCCTCGACGACTACACCTTGGCCGCCACGCGCTATTACGCCGAACAGCCTCGAGCGCAATTGCTGATTGCCGGCGCCACCGGCGTGCCGCAGGGTTTCTACCGACGCTTCGCCGAGCATGCGGCCAGCCGTGGTTTCAACGCCCTGACCCTGGACTATCGCGGTATCGGCCAGTCCAGGCCGGCCAGCCTGCGCGGCTTCGAGATGGAGTATCTGGACTGGGCTCACCTCGACCTGGCTGCCGCAGTGGATCAGCACCGGCATGCCGAGCGGCCGTTGTTCATGGTCGGTCATTCGTTCGGCGGCCATGCGTTCGGCCTGCTGCCCAACCATGATCAGGTCGCCGGTTTCTATACCTTTGGCACCGGCGCCGGCTGGCATGGCTGGATGCCGAAGAGCGAACAACTGCGTGTACTGGCCATGTGGCGCGTGATCGGCCCGCTGATGACGCGCTACAAGGGCTACCTGGCCTGGAGCAAGCTGGGCATGGGCGAGGATCTGCCACTGGGCGTCTACCGCCAGTGGAAGCGCTGGTGCCGCTTCCCCCGCTACTTCTTCGACGACCCGCAGATGCCGGGGCTGGCCGAGCGTTTCGCGCAGGTGCGTACGCCCATCGTGGCGCTCAACGCACTGGATGACCTGTGGGCACCGCCTGCCTCGCGCGATGCCTTCATGGCCGCCTACGTCAACGCGCCGTACCAGGCGCGCACGCTGGATTCGCAGGCAGAAGGCCTGGGCGCTATCGGTCACATGGGTTATTTCCGCCCGGCGGCGCGGGGCCTGTGGGACGAGACGCTGGATTGGTTCGAACAGCGCATGGCTGGACGGGCTGCGGCCTGATGATTATCGGGCGCAGAAAAAAGAAAACCCCGCGTTAGCGGGGTTCGCAGACTGTTGTCCTGACATCCTTGATCTGCTCACCGTCCTGGTGGCTGTCCAGTGTGTCCCTTTTCGTCGATGCGCTTCCTGCACTGAATCCATGGACGGCAGAGTACGCCCGTACCGCATTGCCCGAAAGCGGCGATCATCGCGACAGCTTGTAAGCCATGGCTTACAAAACGACAAACCACGATCCGGTCACTGTTGCCGTGTGAAACGGCTCACTCGATGCCTGCCGCCCTATCTGCGCTTGTGCAACGACCGCAGCTTGTAGCGCTCGCCAGGGTGGATCAGCCGTGCGTAGCTGATCAGGTGATCGCCAGACCAGGTACGGCGGATCACGCTCAGGCAGGGCATGGCCGGATCGATCTGCAGATGCTCGGCGGTCTGCGCGTCCACCAGCACGGCCTCGACCACATGCTCCACGTCCGACATCGGGCTGCTGGCAACCAGCACCTCGTTGGGCGTGCGCTGGCTGAAGTCGGTTTGCAGGTAATCGGGCACCCAGCGCGGGTTGACGAAACGATCCTCCAACTGGATAGGCAGGCCGTCCTGCAGGTGCACCAGCACGCTGTGGAACACCTCGGTACCCAGGCGCACGCCGAGGCGCAAGGCGACCTCGTCATCAGCGGCAATGGCTTCGCAGCGCAGCACGCGGTTGGCGTAGGCATGGCCGCGCCCGCGCACTTCGCTGGCAATGTTCATCACCTCATGCAGCGGCGATTCGGCCTTGCGGTCGGTGACGAAGGTACCGAGGCCAGCCTGGCGCATCAGGTAGCCCTGTTGCACCAGATTCTGGATCGCCTTGTTGGCGGTCATGCGGCTGACGCCGAAGTCGCGCGCCAGCTGTTCTTCCGGCGGGATCTGGTGATTGACCGGAAACGCGCCGCCCTGGATGCGCTCCAGCAGGAAGGCCTCGATGGCTTTGTAGCGCGGGGTGGTGGTCACGAAAGCTCCTTGGCAAGACCGGGTGCGCGGATGATAGCGCGCGATTCACTCCGTAGGAGCCCCGCCCCGGGACGAAGCGCTGGTGGCCACTCGACACAATGTGCGGCATGCCCACCATTCGCCACGAGGCGCGGCTCCTACAAAGCGCGTAGGACGGGCTCAGGAGCGAAGCGAACAGCCCGCCGGGCCATGCCGAGGTCGGCACCACAACCTGCGCCTAGCACTCAAACGGCGTACTGCTGCGCGAGTACGCCCTACATTCTGCATGGATGCAGGAGGTAGGGCGACGCAGGATGCCAAAGCCGAGCACGCCCTACATTTCTGCGCGACTCACCCCACCGACGGCAACATGCCGGCCGGCAACAACGGCGTCAGCACGCGCTCGGCCAGCAGCGCGTCAGCGGCGGCGATGTCCGGGGCGAAGAAGCGATCTTCGACGTAGTACGGCACCTTGGCGCGCAGCGCCTGGCGGGCCTGTTCCAACGCCGGCGTGCTCTTCAGGCCTTCGCGGAAGTCCAGACCCTGGCAGGCACCCAGCCATTCCACGGCGAGGATGCCACGGGTGTTCTCGGCCATGTCCCACAGGCGTTTGCCGGCGTTCGGCGCCATCGACACGTGGTCTTCCTGGTTGGCCGAGGTGGGCAGGCTGTCGACGCTGTGCGGGTGGGCCAGTGCCTTGTTGTCGCTGGCCAGCGCGGCTGCCGTCACCTGGGCAATCATGAAGCCGGAGTTGACGCCACCATTGGCCACCAGGAATGGCGGCAGTTGCGACATGTGCTTGTCCATCATCAGCGAGATACGCCGCTCGGACAGCGAACCGATTTCAGCGATGGCCAGGGCGATATTGTCGGCGGCCATGGCCACGGGTTCTGCGTGGAAGTTGCCCCCGGAAATCACTTCGCCTTCGGCGGCGAACACCAGCGGGTTGTCCGATACCGCGTTGGCCTCCACGGCCAGCACCTCAGCGGCCTGGCGCAGCTGGGTCAGGCAGGCGCCCATGACCTGCGGCTGGCAGCGCAGCGAGTACGGGTCCTGCACCTTGTCGCAGGCGGCGTGGGAGCTGCCGATCTCGCTGCTGGCGCCGAGCAGATGGCGGAAGGCCGCCGCCGCGTCGATCTGCCCACGCTGGCCACGGGCAGCATGGATACGTGCATCGAACGGCGAGCGCGAACCCAGCAGCGCCTCGACGCTCAGCGCACCGCAGACGCTGGCAGCGGCGTACAGGTCTTCACCCTCGAACAGCCCGCGCAGGGCGTAGGCGGTGGACACCTGAGTGCCGTTGAGCAGGGCCAGGCCTTCCTTGGCAGCCAGGGTCATCGGCTGCAGGCCGGCGATGGCCAGCGCTTCGCTGGCCGGCAGCCACTGGCCCTTGTGGCGTGCCTGGCTTTCGCCGAGCAGCACGAGGGACATATGCGCCAGCGGCGCCAGGTCACCGGACGCGCCGACCGAGCCTTTCAGCGGAATATGCGGGTAGACCTCGGCGTTGACCAGGGCGATCAGCGCGTCGATCACCTGCCGGCGGATGCCGGAGAAGCCGCGCGCCAGGCTGTTGATCTTGAGCAGCATGATCAGGCGCACCATAGCGTCATCCAGCGGCTCGCCGATGCCGGCGGCATGAGACAGCACCAGCGAGCGCTGCAGTTTTTCCAGATCGTCGTTGGCGATGCGGGTCGAGGCCAGCAGGCCGAAACCGGTGTTGATGCCGTAGGCGGTGCGGCCCTCGGCGATGATCTGGTTGACGCAGGCGACACTGGCATCGATGGCCTCGTGGGCGCTGGCGTCCAGGGTCAGGTGCACGGGCGCCTGGTAGGCGGCGCGCAGATCGGCCAGGGTCAGGTGGCCGGGTTTCAGGTTAAGCGTATTCATGGAATCTCTTTCCTCAGCCGATCATCGGCAGGTTCAAACCCTGCTCGCGGGCACAATCGATGGCGATCTGGTAACCGGCGTCGGCGTGACGCATCACCCCGGTGCCCGGGTCGTTGGTCAGCACGCGGGCAATGCGCGCGGCGGCTTCGTCGGTGCCATCGCAGACGATGACCATACCCGAATGCTGGGAGAAGCCCATGCCCACACCGCCACCGTGGTGCAGCGATACCCAGGTGGCGCCGCTGGCGGTGTTGAGCAGAGCATTGAGCAGCGGCCAGTCGGATACGGCATCGGAGCCGTCCTGCATCGCTTCGGTCTCGCGGTTGGGGCTCGACACCGAGCCGCTGTCCAGGTGGTCGCGGCCGATGACGATGGGCGCACTCAGCTCGCCCGAACGCACCATCTCGTTGAACGCCAGGCCGAGCTTGGCACGCAGACCCAGGCCGACCCAGCAGATACGCGCCGGCAGGCCCTGGAAGGCGATACGCTCGCGGGCCATGTCCAGCCAGCGGTGCAGGTGGGCGTCGTCCGGGATCAGTTCCTTGACCTTGGCGTCGGTCTTGTAGATGTCCTCGGGATTGCCGGACAGCGCCGCCCAGCGGAACGGGCCGATGCCACGGCAGAACAGCGGGCGGATGTAGGCCGGGACGAAGCCGGGGAAATCGAAGGCGTTGCTTACGCCCTCTTCCTTGGCCATCTGGCGGATATTGTTGCCGTAGTCGAAGGTCGGCACGCCCATCTTCTGGAAGTCGAGCATGGCCTGCACATGCACGGCCATGGACTGCTTGGCGGCCTTGACCACGCCAGCCGGATCGGTGGCTGCACGATCCTTGTATTCGGCCCAGCTCCAGCCGATCGGCAGGTAGCCGTTGAGCGGGTCGTGGGCGCTGGTCTGGTCGGTGACCATATCCGGGCGCACGCCACGGCGTACCAGTTCCGGCAGGATTTCGGCAGCGTTGCCCAGCAGGGCGACGGAGATGGCCTTACCTTCTGCGCAGTACTTGGCGATGCGCGCCAGGGCGTCGTCCAGATCGGTGGCCTGCTCGTCGACGTAACGGCTGCGCAGGCGGAAGTCGATGCTGCTCTGCTGGCATTCGATGTTCAGCGAGCAAGCGCCAGCCAGGGTGGCAGCCAGCGGCTGGGCACCGCCCATGCCGCCGAGACCGGCGGTGAGCACCCAGCGGCCCTTGAGGTTACCGGCATAGTGCTGGCGACCGGCCTCAACGAAGGTCTCGTAGGTGCCCTGGACGATGCCCTGGCTGCCGATGTAGATCCAGCTGCCAGCGGTCATCTGGCCGTACATGGCCAGGCCCTTGGCGTCGAGCTCGTTGAAGTGTTCCCAGCTCGCCCAGTGCGGTACCAGGTTGGAGTTGGCGATCAGCACACGCGGGGCGTTGCTATGGGTCTTGAACACGCCGACGGGCTTGCCGGACTGCACCAGCAGGGTTTCGTCGTCATTCAGGTTGGTCAGGCTCTCGACGATCTTGTCGTAGCACTCCCAGTTACGCGCGGCGCGGCCGATGCCGCCATAGACCACCAGCTCCTTGGGGTTCTCGGCCACGTCCGGGTCGAGGTTGTTCATCAGCATGCGCAGCGGCGCTTCGGTCAGCCAGCTCTTGGCGGTGAGCGTGGTGCCGCGCGGAGCGCGGATTTCGGTGTCGCGGAACTTGGTCATGTTGCGGGCTCCTGTGGGAACGGGTCAGTGGTGGGCGGTCAGAGCCAACCCAGAAATTGGGCGAGGTAGGCCAGGGGGATGGCCAGCAGCAGGCTGAGCAGGGTGCGCTGCAGCCAGATCAGCAGCAGGTGGCCCAGACTCAGCGGAATTCGCGTGGCCAGCACGCAGGGAATCGAGGCGGAGAGAAACAGCACGCTGCTGACCGAGACGATGGCGGTGACGAACTTCACCAGCACGTCGGCGTCCTTGAGCAGCATCGCCGGCAGGAACATCTCGGCCAGGCCGGCGGAGATGGCGCGGGCTACCTGCATGGGCTCGTCCAGACCGAACAGCCATGTCAGCGGGTAGAGCAACACGCCGAGTGCGTCGAACAGCGGCGTGTACTTGGCAGCGAGTAAGCCGAGCAGGCCGACGGCGAGAATGCTCGGCAGAATCGCTGCGGTCATACGCAGGCCATCGACGAAGGTTTCACGCAGTGCCGACCACAGCGACGGCGCATTGCTGGCCTGCTCCATCCCGGCGCGCCAGGCACTGCCCAGGCGGCTTTCGCCGGTTTGCAGTTGCGCCTCGGGCGTGGACTCGGACGGCAGCCGTGACAGCGGATAGATGCGCGCGCTGATCGCGGTGACGGCGAAGGTCACCGCCATGGCGCCCCAGAAATACAGGTTCCACTGCCCCATCAGGCCCAGGGTCTTGGCGATGATCACCATGAACGGTGCCGACACGGTGGAGAAGCCGGTAGCGATGATCGCTGCCTCACGCACGTTGTAGTGCCCCTGTTGGTACATGCGGTCGGTGATCAGCAGGCCCACCGAATAGCTGCCGACGAAGGACGCCACGGCATCGATGGCCGACTTGCCCGGCGTGCGCCAGATCGGTCGCATCACCGGCTGCATCATCACGCCGATCAGCTCCAGCAGGCCGAAGCCGATCAGGAACACCAGGGCCAGCGAACCCAGCGGTACGATCAGCGCCAGGCTGAGTACCAGCTTGTCGAACAAAAATGGCAGCATGCCCGGCTGGTACAGCGCCTCTGGGCCGAGCTGCAGCAGGTAGGCGACGCCGATCAGCAGCCCGAACACCTTGAGCACGCTGAATACGCTGTGGGTCAGGCTGCGCCGCCAACTGCCGTCGAGCCAGGGCGCCAGCGCGCCGTAGAGCATGAACAGCAGCGCCACGCCGATCACCAGTGGCCGCGCATGCAGTTGCAGGGCGCTGGCCGCGTGGTCGAGGAGGATGGTCGAACGCCCGGCGATCTCGAACGGCACGAAGAACAGCAGCAGGCCGATCAGGCTGTAGCCCAGCAGGCGCGCCAGGGCGCGTGGGCGCGATACGCCGGCGCTCAGGGACAGGGACTCAGACATGGCGCGGCTCCTGGTCGCGGCGGGCGGTGCTAGGCATCGGAGTTTCCTCGTAGTTGTTGTTGTGCGGGAAAGCGTCGGGCTCAGAGGCTGAGCAGATGAATCAGCCGCGCCGCCACCTTGGCGGTGCGGTTGTCGATGTCGTATTCGGGGTTGAGCTCGGCCAGGTCGGCCAGGCGCAGCTTGCCGCTGGCCTTGAGCCGTTCGAGCAGCGGCTCCAGCAGTTCCAGGCGCACGCCGCGGGCGGCCGGCGCGCTGACGCCCGGCGCTTCGCAGGCCGGCAGCACGTCGATGTCGATGGTCAGGTAGAGCGCGTCGCACTCGGCGGTGAAGGCGTCCAGCTCGGCGCCGATGGCATCGAGGGTCGACTCGCGAATCTCATGATCCTCGCGCACCAGCACGTTCAGCTCGGTGGCGCGGGCAAACAGCGCGCGGGTGTTGCTGGCGCGGCTGACGCCGAGGCAGGCGTAGCGGAACGGCCAGCCGCGTGCGGCGCACTGCTCGGCGATCTGCGCGAAGGGCGTGCCGGAGGAATGCACATGGGCCGGGTCGCGCAGGTCGAAATGGGCATCGAAATTGACGATGCCAATACGTGGAGCAGCTTGGCCGCTCAGGTGCTCGGCCAGGCCCGACCAACTGCCGAACGCCACTTCGTGACCGCCGCCAATCACCAGCGGCAGATGGCCGGCGTCCAGCAGTGCGCAGACGTTTTGGCCGAGGCGCGCCTGCGCAGCTTCCAGGTCGCCGTCCTCGCAGGTTACGTCACCGGCGTCATAGGCCGGAGCCTGACGATGCCAGGCCAGGTTGGCCAGGGCCTTGCGCACGCTTTGCGGCGCAGCGGCGGCGCCGACACGGCCATGGTTGCGGCGCACACCTTCGTCGCAGGCAAAACCCAGCAGCGCCAGGCCCGGCTGGCAGTCTTCTGTAAGCGAGCGAATGCGCTGGTGCCAGCGCGCGCTGTCGGTTTCCGGGTCGGTACGACCGCTCCAGGCGGCCATCGAGTGACGATCAGCGAGCATAGGTAATGGCCTCTTTTTCGTAGCTGATGGCTCCATTGAACACGCGCTGACGCAGGCGCCCGGCCTGCACCGCGTAGGCCAGTTCGGCCGGTTGCTGGATATCCCACAGGCACAGATCCGCCGGCGCGCCGACGGCGATACGACCGAGCTCGGGCAGACCGAGCGCGCGGGCGCCATGGGCGGTCATGCCGGCCAGGGCTTCGCGCGGGGTCAGGCGGAACAGGGTGCAGGCCAGATTGGCCATCAGCGTTGGCATGCAGATCGGCGAGGTGCCGGGGTTGGCGTCGCTGGCCACGGCCATCGGCACTTTGTACTGACGCAGCAGCTCGATGGGCGGCAACTGGGTTTCGCGCAGCACGTGGAAGGCGCCGGGCAGCAGCACGGCCACCGTGCCCGCCTCGGCCATGGCGCGCACACCGGCTTCATCCAAGTATTCGATATGGTCGGCGGACAGCGCGCCATAGCGTGCGGCCAGGGCACTGCCGCCCAGGTTGGACAGTTGCTCGGCATGCGCCTTGATCGCCAGGCCATGGGCCTGGGCTGCCTGATAGATGCGTTCGCACTGCGCTGGGGAAAAGCCGATGCCTTCGCAGAACACGTCCACCGCATCGGCCAGCCCTTCACGAGCAGCAGCCGGGATCATCTCCTCGCAGACCAGGCTTACGTAATCATCGGCGCGGCCAGCATATTCCGGCGGCAGGGCATGGGCACCGAGCAGCGTGGTGAGCACCCGCACCGGGCGCAGTTCGCCGAGGCGACGAGCCACGCGCAGCATCTTCAGTTCGTCGGCGACGGTCAGGCCATAGCCGGACTTGATCTCCAGCGTGGTCACGCCATCGGCCAGCAGCGCATCGAGACGCGGCAGGCTGGCGGCGATCAGCTCGTCTTCGCTGGCCGCACGGGTGGCGCGCACACTGCTGAGAATGCCACCGCCGTTGCGGGCGATGGTTTCGTAGCTGACGCCTTCCAGGCGCTGCTCGAATTCACCGGCACGATCACCGGCGTACACCAGGTGGGTGTGGCAATCGACCAGTCCCGGAGTCATCACGCCGCCACGCCCGGCTTCGACTGCGCCTTGCGCCAGGGTCTCATCGAAGGTGCGCGACGGCCACAGGCCGGCAATGCAACCGTCTTCGACCAGCACGTTCATCGCCTCGTCCAACTGCGCCAGGCCATCGAAGACCTGCACATCGCGCCATAGCTGTTTTGAGGTGGATTGCATCGGCATGGGATTCTCCCGGCTCAATTTGTATATACAATATGAGCGGATCGAATCGGCGTCAAGCCGTGAACACCCGTCAGATCCAATGATAAAGACCCTTATCGAAACACCAGCTGTCTATGCATAAAGCCTATCAGCCCACTGAAGCCTCTATCAAAAGCTACGGATAGCCGCGCCGTGATCTAAACCGTTCGCCGCATCACCCATTATGTATATACATTTGGAGAGCCTATGCCTTTTAGCCTGCTCGATCCCACACTGGCCCTTGCCATGCCCTGGAAGAACGGCGGCGGTACGACGCTGCAGCTGGCCATCTCGCCAGCGAACGCGGGCCTGGAAGATTTCGCCTGGCGCATCAGCAGCGCTAAGGTGGCGGTGGACGGTGCCTTTTCCAGCTTCCCAGGTATTGACCGCAGCCTGGCAGTGCTCGCCGGCAACGGCTTGTGCCTGCAACGAGAGGATGGCCGGAGCGAAACGTTGTACAGCGGTGGTGCCATAGCGGCTTTTGCAGGCGAAGAGGCCATCGACGCGCAATTGCTGGGCGGCCCGATCACCGACCTGAATCTGATGACCCGACGAGGCCTCTGGACGCATCAGGTGCAGTTGCTGAAATGGCAGGGAAGCCGAAGGCTGGAGAACGATGCGGCGGTGATGCTGCTGTGGAATGCGGATCAGAGCGCAGTCGACGTGAATGCTGGCGGCGCGATGCACCATTTAGCGGCGGGCAATGGCCTGCTGATCGAGAACGAACCCGGCCAATTGCACCTGCACGCACAACACCCCGCCCTGCTCTACGTGGCCTGGCTGAACCCGTTCGCACGCTGAAATAAAAAGCCCCGGCGCGCGGGCCGGGGCTCATTTGTGCGCGGCAGCGTGATCAGAACTGCGCAGCGTCCAGCAGGTAGAGCGACTCGCTACCGGCCTTGACCGATGCGCTCAGCGAGTGAATACGCGGCAGCAGGCGAGCGAAGTAGAAACGCGCAGTGCCCAGCTTGCTGGCGTAGAACTCTTCCTGCGCTTCCTTGCCCAGCGCGGCACGCGCCATGAGCGCCCACATGTAGGCATAGGCGGTGTAGCCGAAGGCCTGCAGATACTCGACCGAAGCGGCGCCGATTTCGTTGGGATTACGCTTGGCGTTATCCAGCACCCAGGCCGTCAGGGCGTCGAGGTTCTCCACGGCAGCCGCCAGCGGCTGGGTGAACTCGGCCAGCGAGGCATCGGCCGAGGCGACGAAGGCTTTGATCTCGTCGGCGAAGTGCTTGTAGTAGCTGCCGCCGCTGCCAACGATCTTGCGCCCGACCAGATCCAGCGACTGAATACCGTTGGTGCCTTCGTAGATCTGGGTAATGCGACAATCCCGGACAAGCTGCTCCTGACCCCACTCGCGGATGAAACCGTGGCCGCCGAAGATCTGCTGGCCATGCACGGTGGTTTCCAGCGCCATGTCGGTGAGGAAGGCCTTGGCCACCGGGGTCAGCAGGGCGACCAGTTCGTCGGCGCGCTGGGCGGTGGCCTTGTCCTCGCTGTATTTGGCGGTATCGAGCTGCATGGCGACGTAGCTGGAGAAGGCACGACCGCCCTCGTTCAGCGCCTTCATGGTCAGCAGCATGCGGCGCACGTCCGGATGCACGATGATCGGGTCAGCGGCTTTGTCCTTGGCCACCGGGCCGGTCGGCGCGCGGCTCTGGATACGCTCGCGGGCGTATTCGATGGCGCTCTGGTAGCTGCGCTCACCGAGGGACAGGCCCTGAATGCCAACGCCCAGGCGCTCGTAGTTCATCATGGTGAACATCGCTGCCAGGCCCTTGTTCACTTCGCCGATCAGGTAGCCGGTGGCGCCGTCGAAGTTCATCACGCAGGTGGCCGAGGCCTTGATGCCCATCTTGTGCTCGATGGAGCCGCAACCCAGGGCGTTCTTCTCACCCAGCGAGCCGTCGGCATTGACCATGACCTTCGGCACCAGGAACAGCGAGATGCCTTTCGGCCCCGCCGGTGCGTCCGGCAGCTTGGCCAGCACCAGGTGGATGATGTTCTCGGTCAGGTCGTGCTCACCGCCGGTGATGAAAATCTTGGTGCCGGAAATCTTGTAGCTGCCATCGGCCTGCGGTTCGGCCTTGGTGCGGATGATGCCCAGGTCGGTACCAGCATGCGGCTCGGTCAGGCACATGGAGCCAGCCCAGACGCCGGCGTACATGTTCGGCAGATACTGCTGCTTCAGCTCTTCGCTGGCGTGATTGAGGATCGACAGGCAGGCGCCGGAGGTCAGCATCGGGTACAGGCCGAAGGACAGGCTGGCCGAGTTGACCATCTCCTCGACCTGGGCGCCAATCACCTTGGGCATGCCCATGCCGCCGAACTCCGGCGCGCCACCGACACCGACCCAGCCACCTTCGGCGTAGGTGCGGTAGGCCTCGGGGAAGCCGGCCGGGGTTTTCACCACGCCGCCTTCCCAGGAGCAACCTTCTTCGTCACCGCTGCGGTTCAGCGGGGCGATGCTACCGGCCGTAACCTTGCCGGCTTCTTCGAGAATGGCGTTGGCGGTGTCTTCATCCACCACTTCGGCCAGGGCCGGCAACTCGGCCCACAGCTTGGAGACTTCGAATACTTCATTGAGCACGAAGCGCATGTCGCGCAGGGGGGCTTTGTAATCGGCCATGACACATCCTCGGGAAAACGGACTGACGATAGGAGGTCGAGTTTAATCCAACAACTTTTCAGACACATAGGGTCGTGTTGTGACCATATATCCACATTAAGTTTATAGGTGCCTGAAATGAAAAGACCCGCCAGATGGCGGGTCGAATGGTCATGACCGCTGGTCAGAAGGCGAAGTAGGCCTCTGGCAATTGCATGGTGCTGGCACTGCCAGCGCCGATGGCCTGGCGATGCGCCTCGGTGCGCGGCAGGATGCGCTGGAAGTAGAAGGCGCAGGTGGCCAACTTGGCCTGATGGAAGCCATCGTCCTCGCCTGCCGCCACTTTCTCCTGGGCCACTACCGCCATGCGCAACCAGAGATAGGCCAGCGTGACATAACCCGAATACATCATGTAATCGACGGACGCCGCACCCACTTCATCCGGGTTCTTCATCGCGGCCATACCGATCTGCTGGGTCAGTTCGCCCCACTGCTTGTTCAGCGCCGCCAACTGGGCCACCTGTGCGGCCAGTTGCGGATGTGCCGCCTGTGCTTCGCAGAACTTGTGCACCTGCCGGGTGAAGCCGAGCAACAGCTTGCCCTGGCTGCCCAACACCTTGCGCCCGAGCAGGTCGAGCGCCTGGATGCCGTTGGTGCCCTCGTAGATGAGCGCGATACGGCAATCACGCACCAGTTGCTCCATGCCCCATTCGCGAATGTAGCCGTGCCCGCCGAATACCTGCATGCCGTGGTTGGTGGCCTCCAGGCCGGTCTCGGTCATGAAGGCCTTGCAGATCGGCGTGAGGAAGGCCAGCAGGTTCTCGGCGTCCTGGCGCGCTTCGGCCGTCTCGGCGTGGTGGGCAACATCGATCAGTTGCGCAGTGAAGTAGGCCAGCGCGCGGTTACCCTCGTTGAAGGCCTTCATGGTCAGCAGCATTCGGCGCACGTCTGGGTGCACGATGATCGGGTCGGCGGCCTTGTCCGGCGCCTTGGGGCCGGTCAGCGCGCGCATCTGCAGGCGTTCACGGGCATAGCGCAGCGCGCCCTGGTAGCTGGTCTCGCCCAGGCAGAGGCCCTGCATGCCGGTGCCGAGACGCGCGTGGTTCATCATGGTGAACATGCAGGCCAGGCCCTTGTTGGCTTCGCCAATCAGGTAACCGGTGGCGCCGTCGAAGTTGATCACGCAGGTCGCCGAGGCCTTGATGCCCATCTTGTGCTCAATGGAGCCGCAGCTCACGGCATTGCGCGAACCAACGCCGTCCCCTTCGGGCATGAACTTGGGCACGATGAACAGCGAGATACCCTTGGTGCCAGCCGGCGCATCGGGCAGCTTGGCCAGCACCAGGTGGACGATGTTCTCGCTCATGTCGTGCTCGCCAGCGGAGATGAAGATCTTCGTTCCGGAGATCGCATAACTACCATCGGCCTGCGGCACGGCGCGGGTCTTGATGATGCCAAGGTCGGTGCCGCAATGCGGCTCGGTCAGGCACATGGTGCCGGTCCAGCGCCCTTCGGTAAGACGGGTGAGGTAAGTCTGCTTCTGCTCCTCGCTGCCATGCGCGTGGATGGCCGACATGGCGCCGTGGGTCAGCCCCGGATACATGCCCCAGGAAAGATTGGCCGAACCGACCATCTCACTGAACACCAGCCCGAGCGATGCGGGCAGGCCCTGACCGCCATAGGTCGGATCGGCCGCCAGGCCCATCCAGCCACCCTCGGCGTATTGGGCAAAGGCTTCCTTGAAGCCCTTGGGCGTGGTCACCACGCCGCTGTCAAAGTGGCAACCCTCTTCGTCACCGCTGCGGTTGAGGGGCGACAGCACCTGCTCGCAGAACTTGGCGCCCTCCTCGAGGATCGCAGTGACCATATCGGGGCTGGCGTCATGAGCGCCCAGGGCTTCGTAGTGAGCGGAAAAATCGAATACATCGTCGATCAGAAAGCGCATGTCGCGCAGCGGTGCCTTGTACTCGGGCATGTTCATTCTCCGTTCGGGTAGCGGTCAGGTCGCCCCACGCTACTGCCGCGAACGGGCCGGCAACAATGATCGTTGGCCGCCTGAATGCGGCGCTATAAGCCGGCTCAGTCTGTCGGAGTGGCGACCTTCACCGCGCCCCTGCGATGCCCCGCACTGCGGATGCAGTTACGCCCAGCCGCCTTGGCACTGTAGAGCGCCTTGTCCGCAGCCTTGATCACCTCCTGCGGGCGGCGCTGCTCGGCCTGGCGCTGGGCCACACCCATGCTGACGGTCACCGATACCTCGCCCGCGGTCTTGCCGGCGCGGCGCTGCTTGCCCTCGCGGTCGTCGCGTGGGCGGCTGTGTTTGTCACGCAGCTGCATGCGGTAGTGCTCGATGGCCTGACGTACCGCCTCCAGGTGCGGCAGGCATTGCTCCAGGCTCTTGCCGGGGAATAGCAGGGTGAATTCCTCCCCGCCGTAGCGGTAGGCCTTGCCGCCGCCACCGACCTTGCGCAACTGGCTGGCGACCAGACGCAGAACCTGGTCGCCGACGTCATGGCCGTGGGTATCGTTGAATTTCTTGAAATGGTCGACATCGACCATGGCGATCACGTAGTCGCGCCCCAGTCGCTGCAGGCGCTCGTTCAACGCACGCCTGCCGGGCAGGCCGGTAAGCTCGTCACGGAAGGCCATTTGATAAGCCTCATGCGCCACCGCCGCAACCAGCATGAGCATCACCATGCTGCTCACCACCTGCAGGGCGTTGGCCAGGATGAACACCTGCGGCAGCATCCACAGCAAACCGATCAACCCCATCAGTTGCGCCGCATGCAGTGGCCGTGGACGACGCAGGTATTGCACCAGCAGGGCAATGAAGGCGATCAGGAACATCAGGTACACCAGCTGCGCAAGACTCATCCCGGCAGCGTGCAGCGACGGCCAGTGAATCTGCGCCAGCCATTCGGCGATCCCCTGCGGGTAGCGACGCGCCAGGCCGAACGCCACGGCACTGACGGCCAGCAGCACCAGGGCACGGGCAAAGATGTCCTGCAGCAGATGTGAACGCTCCTCCCAGCAGCCGTAGAGGGCATAGAGCAACGGCAACAACAGGCAGATCAGATGGAAGACCAGCGCAGCGTCATCACGTACCTGGCCGCTATCGCGGAAATGGTCGACCTGGATATCCAGCAGGAAATAGCCGACGTACAGCACCAGCAACAGAAATACTTCGCGCTGGCGGCCATAGACCAGACAGAACGCACCGCCGAGCAACAGCAGCAAGGTCGGCAATACGTTGAACAGGGAAACGAAGAACTCGCTCAATACCGGTAGACGCGCAGCCACTACGGCACCCACCAGAAAAGGCAGCGACGAGAAGAAGTGACTGAGACGCAGGCTGGCCAGGCGTATCAAGGCGGTATCCCGAACGAGAAGTGAAGGCATTCTGCCTGCTTCGTTACAGGAAAACAGCGACCTGATGCGACATTCGCTTCAGTGCGCAGCGCAAAAACGACAACGCCGCCCCGAGGGGCGGCGTTGCGGTTCAACCAATCAGGAGTCAGAAGCCGAGCGCGAAGTGCTCTTCTTCCATCTCCATCAGGTTGTTGGCGCCCGACAGCATGGCTTCGACATGCATGCGGGTACGCGGCAGGATGCGCGCGAAGTAGAAGCGAGCGGTCTGCAGCTTGGCCTTGTAGAACGCGGCATCGCCTTCACCGGCAGCCAGCTTCTCGGCAGCCAGGCGTGCCATGTCAGCCCAGAAGTAAGCCAGGCAGGCGTAACCGGAGTACATCAGGTAGTCCACCGAAGCGGCACCGACTTCCTCGCGATCCTTCATCGCCGCCATGCCGATCTTCATGGTGACGTCGCCCCACTCCTTGTTCAGCTTGGCCAGCGGCTCGACGAATTCCTTAACGGACTCGTTGCCTTCGTTGGCCTGGCAGAACTTGTGCACGATCTTGGTGAAGTTCTTCAGCGCGCCGCCCTGAGTCATCAGCACTTTGCGGCCCAGCAGGTCGAGGGCCTGAACGCCGGTGGTGCCTTCGTACATCATGGAGATGCGGCAGTCACGCAGGTTCTGCTCCATGCCCCACTCGCTGATGAAACCGTGGCCACCGTAGATCTGCATGCCGTGGGAAGCGGCTTCGAAGCCCACTTCGGTCATGAAGGCCTTGGCGATCGGGGTGAGGAAGGCCAGCAGCTCGTCGGCGGCCTTCTTCTCTTCTTCGTCCTGGCTGTACTTGACGATGTCCACCTGCTTGGCGGTGAAGTAGACCATGGCACGGTTGCCTTCGGCGAAGGCCTTCATGGTCAGCAGCATACGGCGCACGTCTGGGTGCACGATGATCGGATCAGCAGCTTTTTCCGGTGCTTTCGGGCCGGTCAGCGAACGCATCTGAAGACGCTCGCGAGCGTACTTGATACCACCCTGGAAACCGGCTTCGGCGTGGGCCAGGCCTTGCAGCGCAGTACCCAGGCGAGCGGTGTTCATGAAGGTGAACATGCAGTTCAGGCCCTTGTTGGCCGCGCCGATCAGGTAGCCGGTGGCGCCATCGAAGTTCATCACGCAGGTAGCGTTACCGTGGATGCCCATCTTGTGTTCGATGGAACCGCAGGAAACGGCGTTGCGCTCGCCTACGCCGCCTTCGGCATTGGGCAGGAACTTCGGCACGATGAACAGCGAGATACCCTTGGTACCCGCCGGAGCATCGGGCAGGCGGGCCAGTACGATATGGACGATGTTGTCGGCCATGTCGTGCTCGCCAGCAGAGATGAAAATCTTGGTGCCGCTGACCTTGTAGGTGCCGTCGGCCTGCGGTTCGGCCTTGGTGCGCAGCATGCCCAGGTCGGTGCCGCAATGCGGCTCGGTCAGGCACATGGTACCGGTCCACTCACCGGAAACCAGCTTGGTCAGGTAGGTGTGCTTTTGCTCGTCGGTACCATGGGATTCGATGGTGTTCATCGCACCATGGGACAGGCCAGGGTACATACCCCACGCCCAGTTGGCGGTGCCGACCATTTCACTGACGGCCAGGCCGAGGGATTCCGGCAGACCCTGACCGCCATGCTCGACGCTGTGCGCCAGGCTCGGCCAGCCACCTTCGACGAACTGCTGGTAGGCCTCCTTGAAGCCGGCCGGCGTCTTCACGCCCGACTCGCTCCAGGTGCAGCCTTCGGTGTCACCGACACGGTTCAGCGGCGCCAGCACCTGCTCGCAGAACTTGGCGCCTTCTTCGAGGATGGCGTCGACCATGTCCGGAGTGGCGTCCTGACAACCTGGCAGGCTCTGGTAGTGAGCTTCATAGCCCAGCAGCTCGTCACGAACGAAACGAATGTCACGCAAGGGGGCCTTGTAGTCAGGCATAGCGAATAACCTCTGCGGTGGTGTCCTAAGTTGTCAGGGTGACCGGAAATGCGGTCTCTGCGGGATCGATCCCGGCTGCCTGGCCATGGCGTCAGGGGCAGGCAATCAAACAGGCGTTTGAAACATACGTTTACGCCCATTCCTTGTCAAGCGCTGGACTAAGCCACCTGATCGACGCGTGACACTGGCTCCTGCAAGTCGCCGATACGGCGATAGATATCAAGATTAGGTGGTGGGGCGGATGCCTGCTGAGGATCGCTGCCGGTCGCGGCCTGATCCTCTTCATCCGTCGCGGCCTCGTTCTTGCCGGCGCCCTGGGCCTGCTCCTCAGCCCGCATCTGCGCCAGCTCGACCCTGGCCTGCGCGGCCTGCGCCTGAGCGGTGGCGGCCACACTCAGGTCTTGCGCCGAAGGTTCGGCCGGCGCCAACGCGGCACGCTGGACGATCTCCATTTTCTGCAAGGTCGCCTCGGGGTCGTTGGGCACGGTGCTGACATCGATACCCACCTCACCAGACACGGCATAGCGCTGCCCATCCGGCCCGCGCTTGAAGCTGTAGGTCGGGGCACCGGCATGCTGACCACCGACTGCAGCGTGCGCCTGTTCGTGGGCACGCACCTCACGGTCACGCTGGCTCAGCTCGGAGATTTCGAGCTGCTCCTGGCGCAGTTGCTGCTGAGTCTTGTCGCGGGAAGTGGACGAGCCTTCGGCCTGGCCATCCTGCTCACGCGACGATGTCGACGTATCACGCGGTGCTGCCTGGGGCGCGGTGGCCGGGGCAAGGTCGGAACGAGCGAGATCAGGGGAAACGTCGGTTGAGAGCGGGCGAGCCGACGCATTGATCGGAGAGAAGGAAGGGTAAGGCGAGCTGCTGCCAATCTGCATAGGTGTCGCCTCCCCGCAAGAAGGCGGCCAGGCCGAGGCGACGGGCCGTCGGCGTCAGGCGCGGGTATCGATCAGAGTGCCCAGTACTTCGTCGGCCGTGTCGATCACGCGGGAGTTGGCACGCACTTCGTTTTCACCGACACGCAGGGCGACCAGGCTCTCGGTCAGATCCGGGCTATTCGGATCGGCACTCTGGGGGCTTGGGTTGACCTGATTCTGCGCGTTGTTCTGATTGGCCTGATTGGTCGTCTGAGCCTGAGGCAGGCCGCTGCCGGCAATCTCGAAGGCAGCCTGATCGACACGACGTTGGCCGGTCTGAATACCGCTCAGGCCGGAGCTGAATGCGCTGGGAGTGATTTGCATGTAACCGCCCTCGCGGATTTCAAAACCAATGGCAGCTATTGAAGCAGAAGCTGCCTAAAAAATGTACAGGCAAATGGCTATGCTCGGGTTACCGCTTATTACGATGCGAACAGGGTCTCGAGATTCAGATGCTCGGCGACCGCTGCCGGCGTGGCCTGTGGCAGGCGTGGCACCCGCCCAAGGCACGGTGCCGGCAGGCGCTCGGCGAGCGTGGCGAGGTTGTCGTCGAGGCGCGAGGTCTGCGCATCGACCACGTTGGCGACCCAGCCGGCCAGACGCAGACCATCGCGGGTAATGGCTTCGGCGCTGAGCACAGCGTGGTTGATGCAGCCCAGACGCACACCCACCACCAGGATCACCGGCAGATTCAGCGCCACAGGCAGGTCGGACAGGGTTTCCTGACCACTCAGCGGCACCCGCCAGCCACCCGCGCCTTCCACCAGGGTGAAATCCGCGCCGCGCGCCAAGATCGCGCCCACCGCCTGCTGCAGGCTGGCCACATCGAGCCGCACCCCCGCCTCACGCGCGGCCAGATGCGGCGCGATGGCCGGTGCGAAGGCCAACGGGTTGACCTCCTCGTAACGCAGCGGCAGCGAACATTGGCCGAGCAGCGCCAGCGCATCGTCGTTGCGCAGCCCCTCGGCCGTAGCGACGCAGCCGGACGCCACCGGCTTGGCCGCCGCCGTGCTCAGGCCCGCGCGCCGGGCCGCATGCAGCAGGCCGGCAGCGATGGTGGTCTTGCCGATCTCAGTATCGGTACCTGTGACGAAATAGGCGTGAGGCATGCAGCGACTCTCCTCAGAAGCAGTTCAACGAGGCTTGCGCAAGACGCCATAGACCACCTGATAGGTGGCCGGCAGGCCGTCTGCATCGCGATGGCGCTCATAGGCGGCCAGCAACGCGGCGATGCGCGCGCGGCCGGTGAGCCCATCGGGGCGCCCGGGATTGAGGTTGTGCGCGCCGATGTCCTTGAGCGAACGGGTCAGGCTGCGCAGATCGGGGAAATGCAGCACCTGCGCCTCGCGCTGCAGGCTCAGTACCTGCAGTTCGCTGGCCGCGCACAGGCGCTGGTAGTCCTCGAAATGACGGAAGCGATTGACGTGGACGAAGCCATCGACGGCCTGCCAACTGTCGCGCAGTTCCTGCAGGGTGCCGACGCACAGGCTGGAGAAGGCCAGCGTGCCGCCCGGACGCAGCACCCGCGCGGCCTCGCCCAGTACACGGGCCAGGTCGCCACACCACTGCACGGCCAGGCTGGAAAACAGCAGATCGACGCATGCGCTCTGCAGCGGCAGTGCCTCGGCGTCCCCGGCGATGAAATGCCTCGCGCCAGCCTGAGGCCATGCGTGCCGCAGCATGCCTTCGGCGATGTCGACGGCAAGCCCCTCGCCTGCGCTGAAACGCTCGCTCAGCAGCCGGGTGAAATAGCCAGTGCCACTGCCCAGGTCGACCCAGCGCTGTGGCGCCAGCACGGGCGGCAGTCGCTTCAGCAATTGCGTACCGACGCGTCGCTGCAACTCGGCGACGGCGTCGTAGCTGGCCGCCGCACGGGAAAAGGACGCGGCCACCTGGCGCTTGTCCGGCAGGCCGGCGTGCTGGGGTTCCGCCTCGATAGCTCGTTCAGTCATCGCCAGCCTCACGCATGAATTCGCGCATCAACGTCGCCAGCAGTTGCGCTTGCTCCAGCACGAAGGCATGGCTGCAGCCGTCGAGCAGCGCAACCTCGCCACGCGGCAGCAGCGCCAGCAGCTCGTCAGCCACGGCGGCCGGCACCAGCGCATCACCATCAGCCAGCAGATGCAGCTGCGGCCCGGCATAGCTCGCTAGCGCAGCGCGGTTATCCAGCCTCGACAATATCGCCAGCCCGGCCAGCAACTGCGCCTGGTCAGCGACCAGCGTATGGCCCTGCAACTGGCGCGACAGGCTGCGGGCATCTTCCCCGCCCTGCGCGCAGAGCATGGCGAAGCGCTTGCGCGTGACCTCGGGCTGCTGCTCGCACCCTTGGTAGAACGCCTCGAACGTGGCCTGCGGCATCGCCGTCGACCAGCCCGGCCGGGCGACGAAACAGGCGTTGCTCGCCAGACTGATCAGCCCCAGGCAGCTCGCCCCCCGGCGCGCCGCCAGCGCGCTGGCGAGCATGCCGCCCAACGACCAGCCGGCCAGCCAGCAGTCACGCGGCAAACGGGCATCCAGCTCGTCCAGCCAGTCCTGCGGGTTCACCGAGATCAAGGCCGGCAAGGCATGCACTTCGCCGCCCAGCGCCTCGGCCAGGGGATGCAGCACGGCGCTGTCCAGGCCCCAGCCCGGTAGCAGGATCAACCGCTCAGTCATCGCTGCACACCTGTGGCCAGCATTCGGCGAGTGCCTCGAGCAACAGTTCGAGCTGCCCGTCGCTGTGCGCGGCCGAGAGGGTCACGCGCAGGCGCGCACTGCCAGCCGGCACGGTCGGTGGACGGATGGCACCAACCAGCAAGCCGCGCTCGCGCAAGAGTGCGGAAAGTTTCAGCGCGCGGGCGCTGTCACCGACCAGAATCGGCTGGATCGGGGTGAAACTGTCCATCAGGCTCAGGCCGATCTCTGCGGCGCCCTGGCGGAATCGACTGACCAGGCGCGCCAGATGCTCGCGACGCCAAGATTCGCTGCGCAGCAGCTCCAGGCTTTTCAGAGTGGCGCAGGCTACCGCCGGTGGCTGGCTGGTGGTGTAGATGTAAGGGCGGGCGAACTGGATCAGGGTTTCGATCATGTCCTCGCTGCCGGCCACGAAGGCGCCCGCCGTGCCGAAGGCCTTGCCTAGGGTGCCGACCAGCACCTGCACATCATCCAGGCCCAGGCCGAAATGCTCGACGATGCCGCCGCCAGCGGCGCCCAGCGTGCCGAAACCGTGAGCGTCATCGACCATCACCCAGGCCTCTCGGGCACGTGCTTCGGCGCACAGCGCCGGCAGGTCGGCCAGGTCGCCGTCCATGCTGAACACGCCATCGGTGACCACCAGGCAGTTACCCCGGGCCTTGCGCAGACGATTGGCCAGGCTGACCGCATCGTTGTGCTGATAACGCGAGAAACGCGCGCTGGACAGCAGACCGGCGTCGAGCAGCGAGGCATGGTTGAGACGATCCTGCAGCACGCTGTCGCCCTGCCCGACCAGCGCCGTGACGGCAGCCAGGTTGGCCATGTAGCCGGTGGAAAACAGCAGAGCACGCGGGCGCCCGGTGAACTCGGCCAGGGCTTCTTCCAGTTCGTGGTGCGGCGTGCTGTGACCGATCACCAGATGCGAGGCGCCACCACCAACACCCCATTTTTCCGCACCCTGCTGCAGCGCAGCGATGACGTCCGGGTGATTGGCCAGGCCGAGGTAGTCGTTGGAACAGAAGGCCAACAGACGCCGACCGCCGACCTGCACCTGCGGCCCTTGCGGGCTGTCCAGCAAGGGCCGCAGGCGGAACAGATCGGCAGCCTGGCGTTCGGCAAGGCGAGTGGCAAGGTCGAAAGACATGGAGGGCACCGGAGAACGGTGGATAAGCACAAGCGGGTTATCCACCCTACGCCTCACATCAAGCGGCGCAGGGTGGATGACGCTTCATCAATCCACCAAGGGATATCAAGCCGAAGCGGCGTTGTAGAACAGCTGGGAATCGCGCTGCTCGACCAGCGCCTGCTCGATGGCCGCCTGGTGCACTTCGTCGGCGTGCTCCTCGCGCTCTTCCGGCTTGATGCCGAGGCGCTTGAACAGGGCCATGTCCTTGTCCGCCTGCGGGTTGGCAGTGGTCAGCAGCTTCTCGCCGTAGAAGATCGAGTTGGCGCCAGCCATGAAGGCCAGGGCCTGCATCTGCTCGTTCATCGCTTCGCGGCCAGCGGACAGGCGCACGTGGGATTTGGGCATCATGATCCGCGCCACGGCCAGGGTACGGATGAAGTCGAACGGGTCGACGTCCTTCTCCTCGGCCAGCGGCGTGCCCTTGACCTTGACCAGCATGTTGATCGGCACCGATTCCGGGTGCTCTGGCAGGTTGGCCAGCTGGATCAGCAGCCCGGCGCGATCATCCACCGATTCGCCCATGCCGAGGATGCCGCCGGAACAGATCTTCATCCCCGCCTCGCGCACGTAGGCCAGGGTCTGCAGGCGCTCGCCGTAGGTGCGGGTGGTGATGATGTTGCCGTAGAACTCCGGCGAGGTGTCGAGGTTGTGGTTGTAGTAGTCCAGCCCTGCTTCGGCCAGCGCCTGGGTCTGCTCCTGATCGAGGCGACCGAGGGTCATGCAGGTCTCCAGGCCGAGTTTCTTCACGCCTTTGACCATCTCCAGCACGTAGGGCATGTCCTTGGCCGACGGGTGCTTCCACGCCGCGCCCATGCAGAAGCGCGTGGAGCCGATGGCCTTGGCCTCGGCGGCCGCCTCCAGCACCTTCTGCACTTCCATCAGCTTTTCCTTGTCCAGGCCGGTGTTGTAGTGGCCGGACTGCGGGCAGTACTTGCAGTCTTCCGGGCAGGCGCCGGTCTTGATCGACAACAGCGTCGAGACCTGCACGCGATTGGCGTCGAAGTGCTGGCGGTGCACGGTCTGCGCCTGGAACAGCAGGTCGTTGAACGGCTGCTCGAACAGGGCACGCACCTCGGCGAGCGTCCAGTCGTGACGAGTAGAGAAGGTGGCGGTTGCGCTCATGGAGGAGTCCTTCGACGCTTGGCGGCGTCTGTCATGGTGCCCGGGCGGGCGTTCAGGCTTCGGCCATCATAGGAGCCCAAGGAATGCTGTCAACCAGAAAAACAACACAAGTTTACCATTGATCATTTATCGATCAATCGAACTTCCACGATGGCACAAGGCCCAATGAGCAACGCCAAAACAGGATGCGCGACATGCGGGTAGAAGGTTTCTTCGAGGGACTCGGCCATGCGCTGGGGCAAATGATCCGATTCATCGTCGACCTGCTTTCCGGAGCGCTGGGCGCGGTAGCGGATGCAGTCGACGATTTTCTCCATGGCCTGGCCAGCGCCATCGGCATGGACAGTTCGATCTTCAGCATCATCCTGCTGATCATCGGCCTGCTGTTTCTCTACAACGGCGTACGCGCCCTGCTGCGCCGCTCCATCTTCGGCGGGGTGATCTGGCTGCTGCTGGGGCTGGTGGTGATGGGCTGGCTGATCCGCTGATGCGCGACTAGGCTGAGGGCTTCGACTCAAGGACGAGCGAGCATGGCCCTGCTGCGACCACTCCCCCTGCAACGCCCCGCCTGGCTGACACTACGCCGTCATTGCCAGTTGTGCGACGAAACCACCGACCATCCGCGTCATGACATCTGCACGGCCTGCGAGGCTGAGCTGCCCTGGCTCGGCACCCATTGCCAGGTCTGCGCGCTGCCGCTGCCCGCACCCGGCATGATCTGCGGCGCCTGCCAGAAAAAGCCACCGGCCTTCGCCCGCGTCGAAGCGCCCTGGCGCTACGCCTTTCCGGTCGACAGCCTGATCACCCGCTTCAAGCACCAGGCGCAGTGGCCCTTCGGTCGGTTGCTCGGCGAGTTGCTGGCCGAACACCTGCTGCACGCCTACGACGAAGGTTTGCCACGGCCACAGGCGTTGCTGGCGGTGCCCCTGGCACGCCGCCGCGAACGCCAGCGCGGCTTCAACCAGGCGCGCATGCTCGCCGACTGGCTGAGCCGCGCCTTGCAGATTCCCGCCCCTGACGATTGGCTATCGCGCACCCTGGACACGCCAGCCCAGCAGGGGCTGGACGCTGCCACACGCAAGCGCAACCTGCGTCAGGCCTTCGTGGTCAATGCCGCCGAGCGGGTCGAGGGCCTTCACCTGGCGCTGATCGACGACGTGCTGACCACCGGCGCCACTGCCAACATCCTCGCCCACCTGCTGCTGCGAGCCGGCGCGGAACGGGTCGATGTGTATTGCCTGGCACGCACGCCGCCACCAGGAGGCTGACGCGCTCGGGCTACAGCGATTGGTTATGCTTGTGCTCCCTGCCAACCGCCAAAGCGCCTCGCCATGTCCCAGCTCGACCCGATCGCCCAGATGCTCAGCCGCCGCCCGCAACGCCTGGCGTTGCTGGAGCAGATCGCCACGCAGGGCTCGATCACGCGTGCGGCCAAGGCTGCCGGGCTGAGCTACAAGGCCGCCTGGGACGCCATCGACGAGCTGAACAACCTGGCCGAACAACCGCTGGTCAGCCGCAATGTCGGCGGCAAGGGCGGTGGTGGCGCGTGCCTGACACCAGCCGGTGCCCGCCTGCTGGCCCTGCACCAACGCGTACAAGCCCTGCAGGCGCAGCTGTTGCAAGCCGCCGAGGACGACGCCGATCTGCAACTGTTGGGGCGCCTGATGCTGCGCACCAGCGCTCGCAATCAGCTGGCCGGACGCGTCTGCGCCATCGCCGCTCAAGGCCACAATGACCTGATCACCCTCGAGCTACCCGGCGGCGCGCGCCTGCAGGCGCAGATCACCCGTGACAGCACAGAGCGCCTGCAACTGGCCATCGGCAGCAGCGTGGTGGCGCTGATCAAGGCTGGCTGGCTGGAACTGCACCCTGCCTCGTCTGCCAGCACAGTTTTCGATAACTGCCTGACCGGGCTGATCGAACAAATCCTGCCAGCCAGCGACGGCCCATGCGAAGTGCGTATCGCCCTGCCCAACGGCCAGACGCTGTGTGCACTAAGCAACGCCGAGCACTTGCAGCGCATGCAACTGAAGGAAGGCTCGTCGGTGAGTGCGCAGTTCGCCGCCAGCCAGGTGCTACTGGGCACGCAACTGTAGGGGGGGTGCAACCCGCCAATCGCTGCTAGTGATTTCGCCGGCGGGTTGCACCCGCCCTACGGCAAGATCATTCGCCGGGTACACTGTGCGCCCAGCCATACGGAGCCGCTCATGAGCCATCCCTTTTCCACCCTCACCCCGGATCTTGTCCTCGACGCCGTGGAGAGCCTGGGCTACCTCAGCGACGCCCGTGTGCTGGCGCTCAACAGCTACGAGAACCGCGTCTACCAGGTGGGCATCGAGGGGGAAACGCCGCTGATCGCCAAGTTCTACCGCCCGGATCGCTGGAGCGATGCGGCGATCCGCGAGGAACATGCCTTCAGCCTGGAGCTGGCCGAGCAGGAAGTCCCGGTGGTAGCGCCCATGGCACGCGACGGCGAGACGCTGTTCGAGCATGGCGGCTTCCGCTTCGCCCTGTTCCCACGTCGTGGCGGGCGGGCACCCGAGCCAGGCAACCTCGACCAGCTGTATCGCCTCGGCCAGTTGCTCGGCCGCCTGCATGCAGTGGGCGCCAGCCGCCCCTTCGTCCATCGCGAACAGTTGGCGGTGGATAACTTCGGCCACGCTGCCCTGGCCACACTGCTCGACGGCGGCTTCGTGCCACGCAGCCTGCTGCCGGCTTACGAATCGGTGGCACGTGACCTGCTCGCCCGCCTCGATGAGCTGTTCGCCCGCGTGCGCTACCAGCCGATTCGCCTGCACGGCGACTGCCACCCCGGCAACCTGCTGTGCCGCGACGACGCCTTCCATATCGTCGACCTCGACGATTGCCGCATGGGCCCGGCGGTGCAGGATCTGTGGATGATGCTGGCCGGCGAGCGCCACGAACGTCTCGGCCAGATCGCCGAGCTGGTGGACGGTTATCAGGAGTTCCACGATTTCGCCGCCCGCGAACTGCCGCTGATCGAAGGCTTGCGCGCCCTGCGCCTGATGCACCACAGCGCCTGGATCGCCAAACGCTGGGACGACCCGGCCTTCCCCCTGGCCTTCCCCTGGTTTGCCGGTGAGCGCTACTGGGGCGACCAGATTCTCGCCCTGCGTGAACAGACAGCAGCACTGGATGAGGAGCCCCTGCGGCTGTTCTGAGTGGTCGCCATGACGGTTGGCCCGAAGGGCGCCAGACAAGCGTTTGCACGCGCACTAGAATGGCGCACTCAACCTGCCCGTCCAAGGATGCACCATGACCGCCGCCAACCCGCAACGCGGGTATCTGCTCGGCCTGACCGCCTACATCATCTGGGGCCTGTTCCCCATCTACTTCAAAGCCATCCAGGCCATCCCGGCGCTGGAGATCATCGTCCATCGCGCGCTCTGGTCGGCGCTGTTCGGCGCCGCGCTGCTGGCGGTCTGGAAGCATCCGGGCTGGTGGCGCGAACTGCGCGACAACCCTGCTCGCCTGCTGGTATTGGCCGGCTGTGGCCTGCTGATCGCCAGCAACTGGCTGGTGTACGTGTGGGCGGTGAACAACGACCGCATGCTCGAGGCCAGCCTGGGTTACTACATCAACCCGCTGGTCAACGTGCTGCTGGGCCTGCTGATCCTCGGCGAGCGCTTGCGCCGCCTGCAATGGCTGGCGGTGGGTCTCGCGGCCCTGGGCGTGGCGCAGCAGGTGTGGCAAGTGGGCAGCCTGCCCTGGGTCTCGCTGGTGCTGGCGCTGACCTTCGGTTTCTATGGGCTGATCCGCAAGAAGGCGCCGGTCGCCGCCCTACCCGGCCTGGTGGTGGAAACCTGGCTGTTGCTGCCAATCGCCCTGGCCTGGCTGGCACTGCACCCTGCGGCGATGAGCAATCAGGCCGCGTTCTGGAGCAGTTGGCAGTGGCTGCTACTGGCCGCAGCCGGGCCAATCACCCTAGTGCCGCTGGTGTGCTTCAACGCGGCCGCGCGTCATCTGCCCTACACCACTCTGGGCTTTCTGCAGTACATCGCACCGACGCTGGTGATGCTGCAGGCGATCTTTCTCTACAACGAGCATTTTGATCCGGCCAAGCTGATGGCCTTCGTCTGCATCTGGGCGGGCCTGGCGGTCTACAGCCTGGATATCTGGCTGACCCTGCGCGCACGCAAGATGGCCTGACGCGCATCCCCTGGGCAGAAAACACTCAGCCTCCCGTACACCGCGCCAATCCTGGCGCGGCGCACTCTGCCCCCGGCTTATCCACAGATCCATCCCCGGCATTTGTGCACAAGCCATTGATCCTGCTGGTTTTTTAGCCACCCATGAAAAAGCCCCGGGGCACTAGGTCGTGCGCCGGGGCTCCCCAGTTTATCCACAGGCTGATCCACCCTTATCGTGGATATCGGCCCGGTCAGTCGTCCTGGCGCAGATTGAGCTCCACCATCAGGTCATCGGCCAGGGTTTCCAGGCGCGCCTGCAACTGTTCCAGGGAAAGGTTTTCGGGCACGGCCAGCAGCGCCTCGGCGGTGAACAACAGCTCGCCGCTCATCGGCGCTGGCGCCACCTCGGTGAGCAGGCTTTCCAGGTTGACGCCCTGCTCGGCCAGTACGCGGGTGATGTCACGGACGATACCGGGGCGGTCATTGCCCACCAGTTCCAGACGAATGGCGTTGTAGCGACCGGCCGGCTCACTACCGCTGACCGCCAGTTGCACGCGAATGCCCTGGCTGCCGAGAGCCTGCAGCGCCTGGATCAACTCGGCATGAGCCTCGGCCGCCACTTCGACGCGCAGGATGCCGGCAAATTGTCCGGCCATACGCGCCATACGGCTCTCCAGCCAGTTGCCACCATGGGTGGCGATGCAGGCAGCGATGCGCTCGACCAGGCCGGGTTGATCTTCGGCTATCACCGTCAGTACCAGATGATCCATGTACGACCTCATTGCTTGAGTGGAACTCGAAAGGCTCAGCTGCGCAGCGGCAGCCAGTAGGTAAGAAATTGCTCGTCGCGAATGTAACCCAGGCGCTCGTAAAGGCGCTGGCCGGCCAGGTTGGTCTTCGCCGTCTCCAGTTGCAGACCGCAGGCGCCGGAGGCTTCGGCATGGGCACGCGCAGCGTTCATCAATGCCTCACCAACGCCACTGCGGCGCGCCGACTCATCGACGTACAGGTCGCTGAGCAGCCAGGCCGGGGCCAGCGCCAGTGAAGACTGGAAGGGATAGAGCTGCACGAAGCCCTGCGCCTGGCCTCGCCCATCACGCGCGATGAACAGGTGCGAGTCGCCCAAGCGCAGACGTGTAGCGAGAAAGGCCTCGATCTCCGCCGCTCGGCGTGGCACCTCATAGAAGTGCAGGTAAGCACCGAACAGGCGCGTCAGGTCAGCAAGATCGACAGGGGTGGCAGCGGTTACCGGCATGGCAGACTCCACGAAGATCGAAGCTGCAGTATAGGTGATGGTCGGGAAGGCGGGCCTCGCTTAACGCATGCAAACGGGTCAATTAGTCGTATACCCGAATTAAAGATATATGGAACAATGTTCACTTATTATGGATACATAAATACCCATCGTGACTGAAAACCCCATTTCGGTCGCGCACTGACGCAGACCCCGTGCATTTCCCCGAAATCTTGATGTAGTATGCCGCGCCACGGACTACAAGACGGCCAGACCGTCTCCGATGCGGCTATCGAGTAAAGCTCAGAGAGTGAGGCAAGTGATGACTGAACGCGTTCAAGTCGGTGGCCTGCAGGTCGCCAAAGCCCTGTACGACTTCGTGAACAACGAAGCCATCCCCGGTACCGGCATCGCTGCCGACAAGTTCTGGGCCGGTGCCGCCGCCGTGATCGCCGATCTGGCACCGAAGAACCGCGCTCTGCTGGCCAAGCGTGACGAGCTGCAGGCGCAGATCGACGCCTGGCACCAGGCACGCAAGGGCCAGGCCCATGATGCCGTAGCCTACAAGGCCTTCCTGCAGGAAATCGGCTACCTGCTGCCTGAGCCGGCCGACTTCCAGGCCACCACCACCAATGTCGACGAAGAAATCGCCCGCCTGGCCGGCCCGCAGTTGGTGGTGCCGGTGATGAACGCGCGCTTCGCCCTGAACGCCTCCAACGCCCGCTGGGGCTCGCTGTACGATGCCCTCTACGGCACCGACGTGATCAGCGAAGAAGGCGGCGCCGAGAAGGGCAAGGGCTACAACAAGGTGCGGGGTGACAAGGTCATCGCATTCGCTCGCGCCTTCCTCGACGAGGCTGCGCCGCTGGCTGCCGGCTCGCATGTCGATTCCACCGGCTACCGCATCGAAGGCGGCAAGCTGGTCGTTTCCCTCAAGGGCGGCAGCAACAGCGGCCTGCGTGACGACGCGCAACTGGTCGGCTTCCAGGGCGAGGCCAGCGCGCCGATCGCCGTGCTGCTCAAGCACAACGGCCTGCACTTCGAGATCCAGATCGATGCCTCCAGCCCCATCGGCAGCACCGACGCCGCTGGCGTCAAAGACGTACTGATGGAAGCGGCGCTGACCACCATCATGGACTGCGAAGACTCCGTCGCCGCCGTCGATGCCGACGACAAGGTAGTGGTCTACAAGAACTGGCTGGGCCTGATGAAGGGCGACCTGGCCGAGGAAGTGTCCAAGGGCGGCAGCACCTTCACCCGCACCATGAACCCGGATCGCGTCTACACCCGTCCGGACGGTTCCGAGCTGACCCTGCACGGCCGCTCCCTGCTGTTCATCCGTAACGTCGGCCACCTGATGACCAACCCGGCCATCCTCGACGCCGCCGGCAACGAGATCCCGGAAGGCATCCAGGACGCGCTGTTCACCAGCCTGATTGCCATTCACAACCTCAACGGCAACACCTCGCGCAAGAACACCCGCACCGGCAGCGTCTACATCGTCAAACCGAAGATGCACGGCCCGGAAGAAGTCGCCTTCACCAGCGAGATCTTCACCCGTGTCGAAGAGGTGCTGGGCCTGCCGCGCAACACCCTGAAGGTCGGCATCATGGACGAGGAGCGCCGTACCACGGTCAATCTCAAGGCCTGCATCCAGGCAGCCAGCGAGCGCGTGGTGTTCATCAACACCGGCTTCCTCGACCGTACCGGTGACGAGATCCACACCTCCATGGAAGCCGGCGCCGTGGTGCGCAAGGCCGCCATGAAGAGCGAGACCTGGATTGGTGCCTACGAGAACAACAACGTCGACGTCGGCCTGGCTACCGGTCTGCAAGGCCGTGCGCAGATCGGCAAGGGCATGTGGGCCATGCCGGATCTGATGGCGGCGATGGTCGAGCAGAAGATCGCCCACCCGCTGTCCGGGGCCAATACTGCCTGGGTACCGTCGCCGACCGCCGCCACCCTGCACGCGCTGCACTACCATAAGGTCGACGTGTTCGCCCGCCAGGCCGAACTGGCCAAGCGCACCCCGGCCTCGGTGGACGACATCCTGACCATCCCGCTGGCCAAGGACACCAACTGGAGCCAAGAGGAGATCCGCAACGAGCTGGATAACAACTCGCAAGGCATCCTCGGCTACGTGGTGCGCTGGATCGACCAGGGCGTCGGTTGCTCCAAGGTACCGGACATCAACGACGTCGGCCTGATGGAAGACCGTGCCACCCTGCGTATTTCCAGCCAGTTGCTGGCCAACTGGCTGCGCCACGGCATCGTCACCGAAGCGCAGGTGGTCGAGAGCCTCAAGCGTATGGCACCGGTGGTGGATCGTCAGAACGCCAACGACCCGCTGTATCGCCCGATGGCGCCAGACTTCGACAACAACGTCGCCTTCCAGGCTGCGCTGGAGCTGGTGATCGAGGGCACCAAGCAGCCCAATGGCTACACCGAGCCGGTGCTGCATCGTCGTCGTCGCGAGTTCAAGGCCAAGAACGGGCTGTAACCCGCCAACGAAAAAACCGCCTCGATGAGGCGGTTTTTTTATGGGCGGTGGGTGATAGTGAGTGGTGGCGCCGACGATGGTATGGCCCGGCGGACTGTTCGCTGGCGCAACGAGCGGTCGGCGCCCCCGATCAGCCCTGAGCCTGATTTGGGTACGGGAATTGTTCGGGTGCCTGTTCAGAATTGCCGCGTTTTTGCTGATGTTTTTGATTTCGCCTTCCCAGGCGAGCAACCGTGTCCAGCGTCAAGTCACTTGAGGCCTGAAATGAGCCTGATCACGGA
>NZ_JBMDJU010000017.1:0-103655 GCF_057809355.1 Pseudomonas sp. FG29
CTTTTCTTTGCGCATTTCAAAGAAAAGTGAGTCGCCCGAGGGGGCGAAACCCGAACTATCTGAAACATCCAAAGCGGCGTCCAGAATACCAACACAAACCAACACACAAACTTGCCAGTGCGGTATCAAAACTGACGCCATCGACCTTCCACGAACCACAACGAAAAAGCCCCGCTTTCGCGGGGCTCCTCGTATTGCAACGCAGGTCTATCAGACGCCGGAGGCTTCTGCAGCCGCCACGTCCTTGATCGACAGCTTGATACGGCCGCGGTTGTCCACGTCCAGTACCAGTACCTTCACTTCCTGACCTTCTTTCAGTACGTCGGTGACCTTCTCCACGCGCTGATCGCTCAGCATGGAGATGTGCACCAGACCGTCCTTGCCCGGCAGGATGTTGACGAAGGCGCCGAAGTCGACGATGCGCTCGACCTTGCCGACGTAGATCTTGCCGATCTCGGCTTCGGCAGTGATCGCCAGCACGCGCTGCTTGGCAGCCTCGGCAGCGTCCTTGGTTTCGCCGAAGATCTTGATCGAGCCGTCGTCTTCGATATCGATCGAGGCCTTGGTCTCTTCGCAGATGGAGCGGATGGTAGCGCCGCCCTTGCCGATGACGTCGCGGATCTTGTCCTGGTCGATCTTCATCGCCAGCATGGTCGGGGCATTGGCCGACAGCTCGGTGCGCGACTGGCTGATCACCTGGTTCATCTGACCGAGGATGTTCAGACGGGCTTCCAGCGCCTGCTCCAGCGCCTGCTCCATGATCTCTTCAGTGATGCCCTGGATCTTGATGTCCATCTGCAGCGCGGTCACACCCTTGGCGGTACCGGCTACTTTGAAGTCCATGTCGCCCAGGTGATCTTCGTCACCGAGGATGTCGGTCAGAACGGCGAATTTCTCACCTTCCAGCACCAGACCCATGGCGATACCGGCAACCGGCGCCTTCATCGGCACACCGGCGTCCATCAACGCCAGGGAAGCGCCACAGACCGAAGCCATGGAGGACGAACCGTTGGATTCGGTGATTTCCGACACCACACGGATGGTGTACGGGAATTCGTCGCCCTTCGGCAGCATGGCGGCAACGCCACGACGGGCCAGACGGCCGTGACCGATTTCGCGGCGACCGGCACCGCCCATGCGACCACACTCACCGACAGAGAACGGCGGGAAGTTGTAGTGCAGCATGAAGGCATCGCGCTTCTCGCCTTCGAGGGTGTCGAGCAGCTGTGCATCGCGAGCGGTGCCGAGGGTGGCAACGACCAGCGCCTGAGTTTCACCGCGGGTGAACAGCGCCGAGCCGTGGGTCTTGTCGAGCACGCCGACTTCGATCTTCAGCGGACGTACGGTGCGAGTGTCGCGACCGTCGATACGCGGCTTGCCGTCGACGATGTTCTGACGCACGGTGCGGTACTCGATCTCGCCGAAAGCCGCTTTGACTTCATCAGCCGGGAACTGGCCTTCGCCTTCGCCGGCCAGGGCCGCGACGACTTCATCACGCAGCTCGCCCAGACGGTTGTAGCGATCCTGCTTGATGGTGATGGTGTAGGCCTGGCTGATGGCCGCGCCGAACTGGTTGCGGATGGCATCCAGCAGCGGAGTGTTGGCGGCCGGAGCCTGCCAGTTCCAGGTCGGCTTGCCGGCTTCGGCAGCGAATTCCTTGACGGCCTGGATCACGGCCTGGAATTCCTGGTGGGCGAACAGTACGGCGCCCAGCATCTGGTCTTCGGTCAGCTCGTCAGCTTCCGATTCCACCATCAGTACGGCGGTTTCGGTACCGGCCACGACCATATCCAGGCTGGAAGCCTGCAGTTGCTCGTAGTTGGGGTTCAGCAGGTAGCCGGTGTCCGGGTGGAAGGCTACACGCGCGGCGCCGATCGGGCCGTTGAACGGAATACCGGAAACGGCCAGGGCAGCCGAGGTACCGATCATGGCGGCAACGTCCGGATCGGTCTTCTTGCTGGTGGAAACGACGGTGCAGACGACCTGCACTTCGTTCATGAAACCTTCTGGGAACAGCGGGCGGATCGGACGGTCGATCAGGCGCGAGGTCAGAGTTTCCTTCTCGCTCGGACGGCCTTCACGCTTGAAGAAGCCACCCGGGATCTTGCCGGCAGCGTAGGTCTTTTCCTGGTAGTGCACGGACAGCGGGAAGAAGCCCTTGCTCGGATCGGCGCTCTTGGCACCAACCACGGTGACCAGAACGGTGACGTCGTTGTCGACGGTCACCAGCACGGCGCCGCTGGCTTGACGGGCGATGCGGCCAGTCTCGAGGGTTACGGTCGACTGACCGAACTTGAATTGCTTGATTACCGGGTTCACGGTGTTTTCCTTCTCTTTGTTGCCTTGGGGGAAATTGGAAAGAGGCGCGGGAGTCGGACCCGATGCATCCCTCGAAAAGCCAAAAGCTGGAAGCCCAGCGCCCCGAGGTGAGGATCACTCCCCACTCGCGACGCCGAACTCCCAGCTTCCAACTTGTGCAGCTCGCGTCTATTAACGACGCAGGCCCAGGCGACCGATCAGGGCGCTGTAACGAGTGGTGTCCTTACCCTTCAGGTAGTCCAGCAGCTTGCGGCGCTGGTTTACCATGCGGATCAGACCGCGACGGCTGTGGTGATCCTTGCCGTTGGCCTTGAAGTGATCCTGCAGCTTGTTGATGTTGGCGGTCAGCAGGGCAACCTGCACTTCCGGGCTACCGGTATCGCCTTCAGCTTGCTTGTACTCGTTTACGATCTGGGCTTTTTCTTCAACGCTGAGTGCCATGTTGGCTTCCTCTCATCAGGAAACCGCTTTCGCGATTTCAATAGGCCGGGAATCGCTTCCCGTGTTTTAAAAAGAGGCATGACCGTGCCTACTGACAGCCACCCTCGTAACACCGTCACCCGAGAAACTCGGGCCACGGCTTTCGACCTGATGGTCGAATTCCTTTGCCGCCTCAGGCGCCAGTGGAAATCAGCCGACGCGGCGCGATACGCCCGTCATCACTGACCTCACCGATGCCGATGAAGCGACCGCTATGATCCTGCACACGCACCATGCCGAACTTCGGCGCTTCCGGTGCACGTACCGGCTGCCCTTGCAGCCAGTAAAACGCGCTGTGCTCGGAGAGCTGCAGCAGCGGCCAATCCTGCAGGCCGCTATCGACCGGTTGCAGGAAGCGATCCAGCGCTTCGTTGCCACCTTCGGCATGCGCCGCTTCCAGCTCCTGCAGAGTCACGGTACGCGACAGATCGAAGGGACCAGCCTTGGTGCGACGCAGTTGCGCCACATGCGCCCCGCATCCCAATACCTGGCCGAGATCCTCGACCAGCGTGCGGATGTAGGTGCCCTTGCTGCAATCCACCGACAAACGTGCCTGCTCGCCCTCAAGGCCGAGCAACTCCAGGCGCGCAATAGTAACAGAACGCGCTTCGCGCTCCACTACTTCGCCTGCGCGGGCCAGCTTGTAGAGCGGCTGCCCATCCTTCTTCAGGGCCGAGTACATCGGCGGTATCTGTTTGATTTCACCGCGAAAACGCGGCAATGCCGCCTCGATTTCGCTGCGACCAACGGTCACCGGACGACGCTCGATCACCTCACCCTCAGCATCGCCGGTGGTGGTGGTCACGCCCAGCTGGGCCAGGGTTTCATAGCCCTTGTCGGCATCGAGCAGGTACTGAGAGAACTTGGTCGCCTCACCGAAGCACAGCGGCAGCACGCCGGTGGCCAGCGGGTCGAGGCTACCGGTATGCCCGGCCTTCTCGGCGTTGAGCAACCAGCGCACCTTCTGCAAGGCGGCGTTGGAGGTGAAGCCATGCGGCTTGTCGAGCAGGATGATGCCGTCGACCTTGCGGCGAATACGTTTGACCTGCGCCACGCCTTACTCCTTGGAACCCGCGGTGTCGTCGTGCAGACGATCTTCCGCCACGGCACGCTCGATCAGTGCCGACAGGTGCGCACCGCGCTGGACGCTCTCGTCGTAGTGGAAGTGCAACTGGGGCACGCTGCGCAGCTTCATCGCCTTGCCCAGCTGCATGCGCAGAAAACCGGCCGCGTCGTTGAGCACCTTGAGGCTCTCCTTGACGGCATCGGCGTCATCCTGCCCCATGACAGTGATGAAGATTTTAGCGTGGCCGATATCACGACTGACATCGACCGCGGTGATGGTCACCAACCCCAGACGCGGATCCTTGACCTCACGCCGAATAAGCTGGGCAAGCTCGCGTTGCATCTGATCGCCGATACGTTGGGTACGGCTGTAATCTTTGGCCATTTCTTACTTACCTTTCCTTCGCCCGCCCACCTGATCGGCAGCGGACGTAAAAGCGGCAAACGCCCGGCCGCGCTTGAGCGGGGCCGGGCGTTGCGTGGTCAAGGGGTTGCGCTTACAGACTGCGCGCCACCTGAACCTTCTCGAACACTTCGATCTTGTCGCCGACCTTAACGTCGTTGTAGCTCTTCACGCCGATACCGCACTCCATGCCATTACGCACTTCGGCGACGTCGTCCTTGAAGCGACGCAGCGATTCCAGCTCGCCTTCGAAGATCACCACGTCCTCGCGCAGTACGCGGATCGGACGGTTGCGGTAGACGGTGCCCTCGATGACCATGCAGCCAGCGACAGCGCCGAACTTCGGCGAACGGAACACGTCACGCACTTCCGCGGTACCCAGGATGTTCTCGCGAACGTCGCTGCCGAGCATACCGGTGAGGGCTTTCTTGACGTCTTCGATGATGTCGTAGATGACGTTGTAGTAGCGCATGTCGAGGCCTTCGGACTCGACGATCTTGCGCGCACCGGCGTCAGCACGGACGTTGAAGCCGAACAGCACGGCATTGGAAGCCAGCGCCAGGTTGGCATCGGACTCGGTGATACCACCGACGCCGCCACCGACCACACGCACTTGCACTTCGTCGTTGCCCAGGGTGCTGAGCGAGCCCTGCAGAGCTTCCAGAGAACCACGAACGTCGGCCTTGAGGACGATGTTGAGGGTCTTCTTCTCTTCCTGGCCCATGTTCTCGAAGATGTTTTCCAGCTTGCCAGCGTGGGCACGAGCCAGTTTGACCTCGCGGAACTTGCCCTGACGGAACAGAGCAACTTCGCGGGCCTTCTTCTCGTCGGCCACCACCATCATCTCGTCACCGGCATCCGGCGTACCATCCAGACCGAGAATCTCGACCGGGATCGACGGACCCGCTTCCTTGATCGGCTTGCCGTTCTCGTCGAGCATGGCACGCACACGACCGTAGTTGACGCCGACCAGCACCATGTCGCCCTGACGCAGGGTACCGTCCTGAACCAGCACGGTAGCCACCGGGCCACGGCCCTTGTCCAGGCGCGATTCGACGACCACGCCACGACCGGGCGCGCTCGGCGTAGCGGTCAGTTCGAGCACTTCAGCCTGCAGCAGCACGGCTTCGAGCAGTTCGTCGATACCGGTACCGACTTTGGCCGACACATGCACGTAAGGTGCATCGCCGCCCCACTCTTCCGGAATCACGTCGAGAGCGGCCAGACCGTTCTTGATGTTGTCCGGGTTGGCATCAGGCTTGTCGATCTTGTTCACCGCGACCACGATCGGCACGCCAGCGGCTTTCGCGTGCTGCACGGCTTCCTGGGTCTGCGGCATCACGCCGTCATCAGCGGCGACGACGAGAATGACGATATCGGTGGCCTTGGCACCACGAGCACGCATCTGGGTAAACGCGGCGTGACCGGGGGTATCGAGGAAGGTGACCATGCCGCGGTCGGTTTCCACGTGGTAGGCGCCGATGTGCTGGGTGATACCACCCGCCTCGCCGGACGCGACCTTGGCACGACGGATGTAGTCGAGCAGCGAGGTCTTACCATGGTCGACGTGACCCATGACGGTCACGACCGGTGCACGGGACATGGCCTCGCCTTCGAACTTCAGCGACTCGGCCAGGGAATCTTCCAGGGCGTTGTCACTGACCAGCTTGACCTTGTGGCCCAGCTCTTCGGCGACCAGCTGGGCAGTTTCCTGATCCAGTACCTGGTTGATGGTGGCAGGCGAGCCCATCTTGAACATGAACTTGATGACTTCAGCGGCTTTCACCGACATCTGCTGAGCCAGTTCCGAAACGGTAATGGTCTCGCCGATGGAAACTTCGCGCACCACCGGACCTGCCGGCGTCTGGAAACCATGCTGGTTGCGCTTCTTCATCTTGGACTTGCCACGACCGCCACGACGGAAGCCATCGCTTTCCTCGTCGACGCTGCGCGGAGCCACACGCGGAGCCGGCGCCTTCTCCTTGAGAGTCGGACGGTGCTGCGCATGCTTGCGATCACGACGCTCTTCTTCGTCGCTGCGCGCCTTCTCCGGGCGACGCACTTCTTCTTTCTTGCGCTCGCCCTCGACAGTGGTAGCCGGCGCGGCGACCGGAGCACTGACGACCGGCTCAGGCGCAGCAGCCGGAGCAGGCGCTTCGGCAGCAGGAGCAGCCGCCTGACGTTTGGCCTCTTCTTCGGCCTTGCGCTTGGCTTCTTCCTCGGCCTTCAGACGCTCGGCCTCGGCAGCAGCGCGCTGGGCTTCCAGCTCACGCTGCTTCTCGGCTTCGAGCTCTTCGGGGCTGCGCTTGACGAAGGTCTTCTTCTTGCGCACTTCCACACTGATGGTCTTGCTGCCAGCCACCCGGAGGGTGCTGGTGGTCTTGCGCTGCAAGGTAATCTTGCGCGGCTCTTCGACCTTGTCGCCGTGACTGCTCTTGAGATGGGCCAGCAGGGCCTGTTTCTCACTGTCGGTCACTACTTGTTCGGCACTACTGTGGGACAGACCAGCCTCACGCATCTGCTGAAGCAGGCGTTCAACCGGGGTGTCGACCACTTTGGCCAGTTCTTTCACCGTGACTTGCGTCATGCATCTTTCTCCTCAGGCCGCAACCGCTTACTCGAACCAATGGGCTCGGGCGGCCATGATCAGCTTGCCGGCACGCTCTTCGTCGATGCCGTCGATGTCGAGCAGGTCGTCAATCGACTGCTCGGCCAGGTCTTCACGGGTAATCACGCCGCGCAACGCCAGCTCCAGAGCTAGCGCCTTGTCCATACCCTCGACTTCCAGCAGGTCATCCGCTGGATGGGCATCGGCCAACTTTTCCTCGTTGGCGATCGCCTTGGTCAGCAGACGATCCTTGGCTCGCGCGCGCAGCTCATTGACGATCTCCTCGTCGAAGCCATCGATGCTGAGCATTTCTTCCATGGGTACGTAGGCAATCTCTTCGAGACTGGTGAAACCCTCTTCGACCAGGACTTGGGCCAGCTCTTCGTCGACTTCCAGCTCGTCGATGAAGGACTGCATGATGTCGCCGGTTTCCGCTTGTTGCTTGGCCTGGATGTCGGCCTCGGTCATCACGTTCAGCGTCCAGCCGGTCAACTGACTGGCCAGTCGTACGTTCTGGCCGCCACGGCCGATGGCCTGAGCCAGGTTGTCTTCACCAACGGCGATGTCCATGGCATGGGCATCTTCGTCAACGATGATCGCAGCCACCTCAGCCGGCGACATGGCATTGATCACGAACTGCGCGGGGTTGTCGTCCCACAGCACGATGTCGACACGCTCGCCACCCAGCTCACCGGAAACGGCCTGAACACGCGAACCGCGCATGCCGATGCAGGCGCCCTGCGGGTCGATACGCTTGTCCTTGGAGCGCACGGCGATCTTGGCGCGCGAACCCGGATCACGGGACGCGCCCTTGACCTCGATCAGGCCCTCGGCAATTTCCGGCACTTCGATGCGGAACAGTTCGATCAGCATTTCTGGCGCGGTACGCGACAGGATCAACTGAGGGCCACGGTTCTCGGTGCGGATCTCCTTGAGCAGGGCACGCAGACGCACGCCAACGCGGAAGGTTTCGCGCGGGATGATGTCTTCGCGTGCCAGCAGCGCCTCGGCGTTGTTGCCCAGGTCGACGATGACGTTGTCGCGAGTGACCTTCTTCACGGTACCGGAGATGATCTCGCCCAGACGTTCGCGATAGGCATCGACTACCTGAGCACGTTCGGCCTCGCGCACTTTCTGCACGATCACCTGCTTGG
The DNA here is from genome assembly GCF_057809355.1 of Pseudomonas sp. FG29. Lineage (NCBI taxonomy): Bacteria > Pseudomonadati > Pseudomonadota > Gammaproteobacteria > Pseudomonadales > Pseudomonadaceae > Pseudomonas > Pseudomonas sp. FG29. Next base: position 8,030 of record NZ_JBMDJU010000017.1, read on the forward strand.
CGGTTTGCGCGGCGATACGACCGAACTCGATGGACTCGACCTTTTCCTCGAGCACATCACCGATCTTGGCGTTGGCTTCGACAGCCTGCGGCATGTCGTCGGTCAACTGGTAGGCTGGGTCTTCGAACTCGGACTCGTCGACCACGGTCCAGCGACGGAAAGTCTCGTAGCTGCCGTTCTGGCGATTGATCGATACACGCAGATCGACCTCGTCCTCGAAACGCTTTTTGGTAGCGGTCGCCAGAGCCAGCTCCAGCGCCTCGAAAATCACGCCGGCCGGTACACCCTTTTCATTGGATACCGACTCAACAACTAGCAGTACTTCTTTGCTCATCGTACGCCTCGCCTTTCGCAATCCATTGGATCTGCGCGACCCGTCTCGTCAGCACTCCGCCGCCGGTCTGCATTCATTACGCAGACAGGACAGTTGCCCAACGACACGGGATCCGCGTCTCAATCAAACCGGGGGATGATGTTGGCCTTGTCGATCAGATCGATCGGCAGCAGGTATTCGTGGTCATCCACCTGTACCACCACGTCCTGCTCCTCCACACCACGGAGAAGACCCTGAAAGTTGCGACGCCCCTCGAAGGGCGAGCGCAGCTTGATCTTTGCCTGCTCACCGACATGCGCCGCGAACTGTTCGAGTGTGAACAGCGGCCGATCCATGCCAGGAGAGGAAACTTCCAGGGTGTACTCCGATGTGATCGGATCTTCGACATCCAGTACACCACTGAGCTGACGACTGACGATCTCGCAATCGTCGATCAGGATGCCATCAGCCTTGTCGATATAGACACGCAGCAGCGAATGACGCCCCTGCGACAGGAACTCGATGCCCCAGCATTGATAGCCGAGTGCTTCGACTACCGGGGCCAACAAGGCCTGCAACTGTTCTAGCTTGCTCGACACTTAACGGCCCTCGTGCATGCTGTGCAAATAAAAAATGGGCGAAACGCCCATCCCTTCAAACCGCCACGAAGTCTGGCGGACGTTGTCTTCCAGCTAGCAAAAGGCCCCTGAAAAGGGGCCTGCTGAAACTGGTTGCGGGGGCTGGATTTGAACCAACGACCTTCGGGTTATGAGCCCGACGAGCTACCAGACTGCTCCACCCCGCGCCAAAGCTGGGCCGGAATTATAAGGCCGCCCCCTACGAGGGTCAACCAACACTCCGAAAAACAAGAAAGCCCGCGAACTGCGGGCCTTCTTTTATATGGTACCGAGGAGGGGACTCGAACCCCTACAGCCTATGGCCACTACCACCTCAAGGTAGCGTGTCTACCAATTCCACCACCTCGGCAAAACGGTTACTGCTTTGGAGCCTCCGGCACGTCCGACGCATCGGATGCAGGTGCCTTTTGCTCTTCGAGCACCGGAACGTCTTCGACGACCGGTTTTTGTTGAACTTCCATAACCGCAGGATCAGGAAGCCCAACTTGAGTCAGTGCTTCAGCTTTTTCTTTAGCAAAGAACGCTAAGCCCAAGCTAGTAATGAAAAAAGCTGCAGCGAGTATACCAGTAAACTTACTCAGAAAGGTAGAGGAACCTTGGCTTCCGAATACAGTTGCCGAAGCACCCGAACCAAAAGACGCACCCGCATCAGCACCCTTGCCCTGCTGAACCAAAACCAGCGCGACAATACCGATTGCACCGATCAGATGCAGAACCACTACGACTGTTTCCAGCATTCTTCAGTTTCCTGCAGCGCGACAGATCGCACCGAATTCATCCGCATTCAGAGAGGCTCCACCCACAAGCCCCCCATCGATATCCTGCATACCGAACAACTCGGCAGCACTGGCGGCCTTGACACTGCCGCCATAAAGAATTCTCAGACCATCTGCCACATCGACATCCAGCCGCGCGACCTGCGCACGTATTGCTGCATGTACTTCCTGAGCCTGCTCCGGCGTAGCGGTCAAACCGGTGCCAATGGCCCAAACAGGCTCATAGGCAACTACAGCCGTCTTCAGCGACTCGACACCCAGAGCATCGATCACCGCGGCCAACTGGCCACCCACCACGTCCAGCGTCGCGTCCGCTTCACGCTGCTCACGGGTCTCGCCGAGACAAAGCACTGGAATCAATCCAGCTGCCTGTACGGCTGCAAACTTGCGAACGACCACCTCATCGCTTTCGCCCAGAATCAGACGACGCTCCGAGTGACCGACCAGCACATACTCGCAACCCACATCGACCAACTGACTCGTCGCCAGCTCACCGGTCAAGGCGCCCTGCTCGGCTTGCGCTGCGCAATCCTGCGCACCCACCTTCACCGCTTTACCGCCCAGACCTTCAATGACCTGGGCAATGTGCAGACTCGAGGGGAACACCGCTACATCGACATCAGCAGACAGCACTTGCTGACTCAGCCCTTCGATCAGCTCTGCGACGCTGGCGCGGGTACCGTGCATTTTCCAGTTACCTGCAACCAAGGGGCGACGCATGCTTTACCTCGTCGATCAAAGAGGGCGCAGATGTTACCCAAGAGCTATTCGGGTAGCAAGCTCAATCATGCACAGACTTCAGCAACAATCTTAGCCAATTCATCGGCATAGCTGCGCACGGCCGTCTCGTCATCGCCTTCGACCATCACCCGCAGCAGCGGCTCGGTACCGGACTTGCGCAACAATACTCGGCCACGCCCCGCCATGCGCTCGGTAACCCGCGCGCAAGCATCCTTAACCGAAGGATGCTCAAGCGGATCGAACTCGCCCGAGAAACGCACATTGACCAGCACCTGCGGGCACTTCTTGACCCCCATGCGCGCTTCGGCCAGCGACTGGTCACGACGCTTGAGCGCCACCAATACCTGTAGCGCGGCGATAATCGCATCGCCTGTGGTGGTGTGCTGGAAGCACACCAGGTGCCCGGAGTTTTCACCACCCAGCAGCCAGTTGCGCGCCATCAGTTCGGCAATGACATAGCGATCCCCGACCTTGGCACGAACGAACGGGATATTCAGCTCAGCCAGCGCCAACTCCAGCCCCAAATTGCTCATCAACGTACCAACCACGCCGCCATGCAGGCGTCCGCGCTCATGCAGATCACGGGCAATGATGAACAGCAGCTCGTCACCATCGACCACAGTACCGGTGTGATCGACCATCATCACGCGATCGGCGTCACCATCGAAGGCGATACCGAGGTCGGCCCCCTGAGCCAACACCTCGGCCTGCAGCCCGGCGGTATGCGTCGAGCCGCACTCATGGTTGATATTGAGGCCATCCGGCTGCGCCGCCATTACCTTGACCTCGGCACCCAATTCCCGGAACACGCTGGGCGCGACCTTGTAGGCCGCACCATGGGCGCAGTCGACGACGATTTTCAGGTGCTTGAAGTTGGTGCCGGTGGACACGCTGCTCTTGCAGAACTCGATGTAGCGCCCAGATGCATCGTTGATGCGCGAAGCCTTGCCGATCGCAGCCGACTCCACCACGGTCATCGGCTGATCGAGCAACTCTTCGATCATCAGCTCGACATCATCGGGCAACTTGGTGCCTTCACTGGAGAAGAACTTGATGCCGTTATCGTCATGCGGGTTGTGCGATGCACTGATGACGATGCCGGCATCGGCCTGGAAGGTACGCGTCAGGTAGGCAATAGCAGGTGTGGGCATCGGACCAAGCAACTGCACATCAGCCCCCGCAGCCGCCAGACCGGCCTCCAGAGCCGACTCAAACATGTAGCCGGAGATGCGCGTGTCCTTGCCGATGAGGATGCGACACTTGCCCTGCTTACGAAACGCCATGCCGGCAGCCCAACCCAGCTTGAGCACGAAATCTGGAGTGATCGGGAACTCACCAACGCGCCCACGAATGCCATCGGTGCCAAAGTATTTTCTAGTCATTACCAATTCCTTTTTATTGCGCCGCTTCAACCGCAGCGATCATGCGCACCACGTCGACCGTTTCAGGGACATCATGCACACGCAGAATATGAGCGCCCTTGGTCAGCGCCAGTGCAGCCAGGGCCAGACTGCCATACAGGCGCCCCCCGACCTCGTGCCCCAGCACCTTGCCAATCATGCTCTTGCGCGAAACACCGACCAGCAGCGGCCGACCCAAGGCATGCAGACAATCCATGCGGCGAAACAGCGAAAGATTATGTTCGAGCGTCTTGGCGAAACCGAATCCCGGATCGAGCACGATGCGCTCGGCCGCTATACCCGCCGCCGCGCAAGCAGCCATGCGCTCGGACAGAAAGCCCTGCACCTCGTCGAGAATATCCGGATAGCGCGGATCGTCCTGCATGTTGCCGGGCTCACCGCGCATATGCATCAGACAGACCGGCAGGCCGGTATCGGCTGCAGCGTCCAGGGCGCCGTCACGCTGCAGCGAACGCACGTCGTTGATCAGCCCGGCACCGAGCCGTGCACTCTCGCGCATCACCGCTGGCGTCGAGGTATCGACGGAAATGATCACGTCCAGCTCGCGAGCGATCGCCTCGACCACCGGCGCCACGCGTTCGAGCTCCTCGGTAGGCGAGACCGCACGCGCACCAGGCCGCGTCGATTCGCCACCGACATCGATCAGAGACGCACCTGCGGCAACCATTGCCTCGGCATGCCGCAGGGCAGCATCACGCTGCGCGAAGCGACCGCCATCGGAAAAGGAATCGGGCGTGACATTGAGAATCCCCATCACTTGCGGACGGGACAAATCAAGAAGCCGGCTACCACAAGGTAGCCGGCTCGGCAGTTGCACATCGGACATCGATGAACCTTAGTGTTCGGCAGCGGGGCCGCCAATCGGAGCTTCGGGACGCGTGCCTTCATCAGACTTGGCCTGAGGCTTGCCAGAGTCGCCATCCCCCCAACCACGGGGTTCGCGCGGCTCCCGACCACTCATGATGTCCTCGATCTGATCGGCATCGATGGTCTCGTACTTCATCAGCGCTTCGGCCATGGCATCGAGCTTGTCGCGGTTGTCGACCAGCAGCTGCTTGGCAGTGGCGTAGCTCTCGTCGATGATGCGACGCACTTCTTCGTCGATCAGCTTGGCCGTTTCACCGGAAACGTTGCTGTGCTGGCTGCCCATGCTACGACCAAGGAAAACCTCGCCTTCCTCTTCGGCATACATCAGCGGACCGAGCTTCTCGGACAAGCCCCACTTGGTGACCATGTTCTTGGCCAACTGGGTCGCGCGCATGATGTCGTTCGAAGCGCCAGTGGTAACGCCATCGAAGCCCAGGGTCATTTCCTCGGCGATACGCCCACCGAACAGCGAGCAGATCTGGCTGGTCAAGGCACGCTTGCTCAGGCTGTAGCGATCTTCTTCCGGCAGGAACATGGTCACACCCAACGCACGACCGCGCGGGATGATGGTGACCTTGTAAACAGGGTCATGCTCGGGAACCAGACGACCGACAATGGCATGACCTGCCTCGTGATAAGCCGTGTTGAGCTTTTCCTTGTCGGACATGACCATGGTCTTGCGCTCGGCGCCCATCATGATCTTGTCCTTGGCCAGTTCGAATTCCTTCATCTCGACCAGGCGCTTGCCATTGCGAGCGGCGAACAGCGAGGCTTCGTTGACCAGGTTGGCCAGGTCAGCACCGGAGAAACCCGGGGTACCGCGCGCGATCACGGAGGCGTCGACATCGTCGCCCATCGGCACTTTGCGCATGTGCACCTTGAGAATCTGCTCGCGACCGCGGATGTCCGGCAGACCAACCACGACCTGACGATCGAAACGACCGGGGCGCAGCAGCGCAGGGTCGAGCACGTCCGGGCGGTTGGTCGCGGCGATGACGATGATGCCATCGTTCATCTCGAAACCATCCATCTCCACCAGCAACTGGTTGAGGGTCTGCTCACGCTCGTCATGACCACCGCCCATGCCAGCACCACGATGGCGACCGACCGCGTCGATCTCGTCGATGAAGATGATGCAAGGCGCGTGCTTCTTGGCCTGGTCGAACATGTCCCGCACACGCGAAGCGCCCACACCCACGAACATCTCGACGAAGTCGGAGCCGGAGATGGTGAAGAACGGAACCTTGGCTTCGCCAGCAATGGCCTTGGCCAGCAGGGTCTTACCGGTACCGGGCGGGCCGACCATCAGTACGCCACGCGGGATGCGACCACCCAGGCGCTGGAACTTGCCCGGATCGCGGAGGAATTCGACCAGCTCGCCGACCTCTTCCTTGGCTTCATCGCAGCCGGCGACATCGGCCAGGGTAGTCTTGACCTGATCTTCGGAAAGCAGGCGCGCCTTGGACTTGCCGAAGCTCATCGGGCCGCCCTTACCGCCAGCACCGCCCTGCATCTGGCGCATGAAGAACATGAACACCGCAATGATCACCAGAATCGGGAAGCTGGCGACCAGCAACTGAGTCCAGATGCTCTGCTGCTCGGGCTGCTTGCCTTCGATGACCACGTTGTTGTCGATCAGGTCACCGATCAGGCCGCCATCCTGGATCGCCGGACGAATGGTCTTGAAGCCTTCGCCGTCGGTACGCTTGCCAGTGATCACGTAGCCGTCGACGGTCACGCGCTCGACGCGCCCTTCCTTGACCTGCTCGATGAATTGCGAGTAGCTCAGGGTCTGCGGCTCGCTCGGGCTGGAGAAGTTGTTCATCACGGTGACCAGCACGGCCGCGATGATCAGCCACAGGATGAGATTCTTTGCCATGTCGTTCAATTAGCTACCCTCTGAAGCAGGCCTCGTGGCGAAGCAGGCTTCCCATGACGACCAGTGATATACCGATCTAACTTACACCAAACGCCCGCATCCCGCAGGCGCCGTCTGTAACCCTTTATGAGGTTTCTGCCTCTGAGACCAGCAAGGCTGACACCGGTTTCACCTCATGCCCCGCGAAAGCCACGGGCCAGCAGGTATTGCTCGCGAGAACGGTCGCGGGAGGACAGCGGCTTGCGCATCTGCACCTTCTCGAAACTTTCGCGCACCTGCTTGTGGTAAAGGTCGAAGCCCTCACCCTGGAAAATCTTGATCAGGAAATCACCGCCGGGCCGGAGCACACGACTGGCCAGATCCAGCGCCAACTCGCATAGATACATGGCGCGCGGCTGATCAGCCGCCCTCACCCCACTCATATTGGGGGCCATATCGGAAATAACAAGGTCGACCGGATTTTCGCCAATGGCCTCGAGAATGCGTGCGAACACCGCGTCATCGGTGAAGTCGCCTTGAATGAAGGCCACATCGGGGATGCTGTCCATCTCGAGAATGTCGGAGGCGATCAGCCGGCCCTTGTCGCCGATCACGCGGCTGGTGACCTGCGACCAGCCACCGGGGGCAGCCCCCAGGTCGACCACGGTCATGCCAGGACGCAGGATGCGATCCTTTTCCTGGATCTCCAGTAACTTGTAGCTGGCACGCGAACGGTAGCCGTCCTTCTGCGCCATCTTCACGTACGGGTCGTCGAAATGCTCTTTCAGCCAACGTGGACTGGTCTTGGAACGTGCCACTGGAACCTCGAATTCAACGGGTCATGAATAACGGCGCGGGGTCGGGTAAGATAGGCGCCGTTTTTCCAGACCGAATTAGGTACTAACGATTATGCCGCTCACTCAAGAGCAGAAGAAACAATTCAAATCTATCGGCCACCACCTGAAACCTGTATTGATCGTGGCTGACAATGGTTTGACCGAGGGCGTACTGGGCGAACTGGATCGCGCCCTGAACGATCACGAATTGATCAAGGTGCAATTGCGTATCGCCGAGCGCGAAGATCGCCAGGCCGCCATCGCCGCACTGTGCGAGGCCGGTCGTGCCGAGCTGGTACAGTCGATTGGCAAGGTCGCCCTGATCTATCGCAAGAACCCCAAGCCGAACCGTAACCTGTCCAACGTGATTCGTTACCAGGTTTAACGCGGCTACAGGCTACAGGCTACAGGCTACAGGCTACAGGCTACAGGCTATTAGCATGCTTCTGGTCTCTCATGGTGGCCAGCACTGACGCTCGGCCTGTAGCCTGTGCCTAGGGCCGCTCTTTGCCCAGAACAGGCTGCAGCACCAGCATCAATCCGCAAAATGCCATCACCAGATAGCTGAAGCGCAACCAGTACTCAGCCTCGGGCCAGTATTGGCGCACCAGCAGATGACTCAGCGCCATGATTGCGACGGTCAACAGCAGTTGCCCGCGCATCTCGCGCCATAAGCTGGCGAGACCTTTCACACGCAGCAAGGCAAACGCCTGTACCGCGACGCAAACGGCGGTGAGCCCGATCAGCAGAGGCGTCAGTGCCTCGGCAATCTCCTGCACCAGCAAAGGCGCCAGTCCTGCCTGACCAATGGCCGGCAGGATGACGAACTGCAATACCCACAAACCGCCAACCCAGAGGGTTTGGGCCAACTGCCAACTAACGGCAGCGGCCCGCGACGGTTGATGCGGCTTAGATGTGGCGGACTTCGACAATCTCGTACTCGATCAGGCCACTGGGGGTCTGCACCGCCACCACATCACCTTCGTTCTTGCCGATCAGGGCACGAGCGATGGGCGAGCCGACGGAGATCTTGCCCTGCTTGATGTCGGCTTCATCTTCGCCAACGATCTGATAGGCCACACTTTCGTCAGTCTCGACGTTGGCAATCTCCACGGTGGTGCCGAAGATCACCTTGCCGGTGTGCTCGATGGTGGTGACGTCGATGATCACCGCGTTCTGCAGACGACCTTCGATATCGCGAATTCGCGCCTCGACCATGCCCTGCTGCTCACGCGCAGCGTGGTACTCGGCATTTTCCTTGAGGTCACCAAGCTCACGCGCGGTACCGATATCCTGGCTGAGCTTGGGCCGCACCACCTTGGTCAGGTGCGCGTGCTCCTCTTCCAGGGCGCGAGCGCCCTGGACGGTCATGGGGTACTTGTTCATGCCTTGATTCCTGCATGCAGATCCTGCAGCCGGCGCACGGTCTTCTCGGGACCGAACTTGAGCGCCTCACAGACCGCCTGCCCCGCCGCGATGGTGGTGGTGCAGTAGATCTTGTGCTGCAGAGCGTTACGACGGATCGAGTAGGAGTCAGCGATGGACTGACGCCCCTCGGTGGTATTGATGATCAGGGTGACTTCGTCGTTCTTGATCATGTCGACCACGTGCGGACGACCCTCGGTCACCTTGTTAACGCGGCGCACCGGCAGACCGGCAGCCTCGATCACCTTGGCCGTGCCAGCGGTAGCGACCACCTCGAAGCCCAGCGCGACCAGATCACGTGCGACCTGAACAGCTTCCGGCTTGTCGTCCTCGCGCACGCTGATGAAGGCGCAACCGGAGTTCGGCAGAATCTCGCTGGCACCCAGCTGCGCCTTGGCGAAGGCCTCACCGAAGCTGTCGCCGACGCCCATCACCTCACCGGTGGATTTCATCTCTGGGCCGAGGATCGGGTCGACACCCGGGAACTTGGCGAAGGGGAACACCGCTTCCTTGACGCTGAAGAACGGCGGGATGATTTCCTTGGTGTAGCCCACTTCGGCCAGGGTCTTGCCGGCCATGACGCGCGCGGCCACCTTGGCTAGCGATTCGCCGACGCACTTGGAAACGAACGGCACGGTACGCGAGGCACGCGGGTTCACTTCGATGACGTAGATGTCTTCGCCCTGCACGGCCATCTGCACGTTCATCAGGCCGATCACACCGAGTTCCAGGGCCATTTTCTTTACCTGCTCGCGGATCTCGTCCTGGATATGTGCCGGCAGCGAGTAAGGCGGCAGCGAGCAGGCGGAGTCACCGGAGTGCACGCCGGCCTGTTCGATGTGCTGCATGATCGCGCCGATGACCACGGTTTCGCCGTCGCTGACCGCATCCACGTCCACTTCGATGGCGCAGTTGAGGAAGCGATCCAGCAGCACCGGGCTATCGTTGGACACTTTCACCGCTTCACGCATGTAGCGCTTGAGCTCTTCTTCCTGGTAGACGATTTCCATCGCCCGGCCACCCAGTACGTAGGACGGACGCACCACCATCGGGTAACCGATGTTCTTCGACAGGGCCAGGGCCTCGTCTTCGCTGCGCGCAGTGGCGTTGGCCGGCTGACGCAGGTTCAGGCGCTGCACCATCTGCTGGAAGCGCTCGCGGTCTTCGGCGCGGTCGATGGCCTCGGGGCTGGTGCCGATGATCGGTACGCCCGCTTCTTCCAGGGCGCGGCAGATCTTCAGCGGAGTCTGACCGCCATACTGGACGATCACGCCTTTCGGCTGTTCGACGCGGACGATTTCCAGTACGTCTTCCAGGGTCACCGGCTCGAAGTACAAACGATCAGAGGTGTCGTAGTCGGTGGAAACGGTTTCTGGGTTGCAGTTGACCATGATGGTCTCGAAACCGTCTTCACGCATGGCCAGCGCCGCGTGCACGCAGCAGTAGTCGAACTCGATGCCCTGGCCGATACGGTTAGGACCGCCGCCGAGGATCATGATCTTGTCGCGACCACTCGGGTTGGCCTCGCACTCTTCCTCGTAGGTGGAGTACATGTAGGCGGTGTCGGTGGCGAATTCGGCGGCGCAAGTATCGACGCGCTTGTACACCGGCAGCACTTTCAGCTTGTGGCGGTGAGCACGCAGGCTCTTCTCGGACACACCCAGCAACTTGGCCAGACGCGCATCGGAGAAGCCCTTGCGCTTGAGTTTGAACATCAGATCGTAGTCGATAGCCGACAGACCGAGAGTCTGCACGGTGGCTTCGTCCTTGATCAGATCTTCGATCTGCACCAGGAACCACTCGTCGATACGGGTCAGCTCGAACACTTCGGCGACGGTCTTGCCGGCACGGAAGGCATCGGCCACGTACCAGATGCGGTCAGCGCTGGGCACGGTCAGCTCGCGACGCAGTGTGCTCTCAGCTTCCGGGTCATTCAGATCGAGCTTCGGATCGAAGCCGGCAACGCCGACTTCCAGGCCGCGCAGGGCTTTCTGCATCGACTCCTGGAAGGTACGGCCGATGGCCATGACTTCACCCACAGACTTCATCTGGGTGGTCAGGCGAGCGTCGGCCTTGGGGAATTTCTCGAAGGCGAAGCGCGGAACCTTGGTCACCACGTAGTCGATGGCCGGCTCGAAGGACGCCGGGGTACGACCGCCGGTGATGTCGTTGCTCAGCTCGTCGAGGGTGTAACCGACAGCCAGCTTGGCAGCGATCTTGGCGATCGGGAAGCCGGTGGCCTTGGAGGCCAGTGCCGAGCTGCGCGATACACGCGGGTTCATCTCGATCACCACCATGCGCCCGGTGTTCGGGCAGATGCCGAACTGCACGTTGGAGCCGCCGGTTTCAACGCCGATCTCACGCAGCACCGCCAGAGAGGCGTTGCGCATGATCTGGTATTCCTTGTCGGTCAGGGTCTGCGCAGGAGCAACGGTGATCGAGTCGCCGGTGTGTACGCCCATCGGGTCGAAGTTCTCGATGGAGCAGACGATGATGCAGTTGTCCTTCTTGTCGCGGACCACCTCCATCTCGTATTCCTTCCAGCCGATCAACGACTCGTCGATCAGCAGCTCGTTGGTCGGCGACAGATCCAGACCACGGGCACAGATTTCCTCGAACTCTTCACGGTTGTAGGCGATGCCGCCGCCGGTACCACCCATGGTGAAGCTGGGGCGGATGATGCAGGGGAAACCCACCATCTCCAGCACGCCGTAGGCTTCTTCCATGCTGTGGGCGATGCCAGAGCGCGGGCAGGCCAGGCCGATGTCCTTCATCGCCCGGTCGAAGCGCGAGCGGTCTTCGGCCTTGTCGATGGTGTCGGCGTTGGCACCGATCATCTCGACGCCGAACTTCTCCAGCACGCCGTGACGCTCCAGATCCAGCGCACAGTTCAGCGCGGTCTGGCCGCCCATGGTCGGCAGCAGTGCGTCCGGACGCTCCTTCTCGATGATCTTGGCCACGGTGGCCCACTTGATCGGCTCGATGTAGGTGGCGTCGGCCATCGACGGGTCGGTCATGATGGTGGCCGGGTTGGAGTTCACCAGAATGACGCGGAAACCTTCTTCCTTCAGCGCCTTGCACGCCTGGGCGCCGGAGTAGTCGAACTCACAGGCCTGGCCGATGACGATGGGCCCGGCGCCGAGGATCAGGATGCTTTTGATGTCTGTACGTTTTGGCATGGTCTTCTCGAATTCTCTGCTCGGCGGGCTTAGCGGCGTTTGGCCATCTCATTGATGAAACGGTCGAACAGCGGCGCAACGTCGTGCGGGCCTGGGCTGGCTTCCGGGTGCCCCTGGAAGCTGAAGGCGGCCTTGTCGGTACGCTCGATGCCCTGCAGGGTGCCATCGAACAGCGACTTGTGGATCGGCCGCACATTGCTCGGCAGGCTGCTCTCATCCACGGCGAAACCGTGGTTCTGGCTGGTGATCATCACCACGCCGGAATCCAGATCCTGTACCGGGTGGTTGGCACCGTGGTGGCCGTGGCCCATCTTGACGGTCTTGGCACCGGAGGCCAGCGCCAGCAACTGGTGGCCGAGGCAGATGCCGAAGACCGGCAGATCGGTTTCCAGGATTTCCTTGATCGCCTTGATCGCGTAGTCGCACGGCTCGGGATCGCCAGGGCCGTTGGACAGGAACACGCCATCGGGATTGAGCGCCAGCACTTCGCTGGCCGGGGTCTGCGCCGGCACCACGGTCAGGCGGCAGCCACGAGCGACCAGCATGCGCAGGATGTTCAGCTTCACGCCGTAATCGTAGGCCACCACGTGATAGGGCAGTTGCTCGGCGGGGATCATCGGATGGCTGTCGCTTTCCAGGTTCCACACGCTGGAACGCCATTCGTAGGCGGTGGCGCAAGTGACTTCCTTGGCCAGATCCATGCCCTTGAGGCCCGGGAAGCTGCGCGCCAACTCCAGCGCTTTTTCTTCGGTGGCATCGTCACCGACCAGAATGCAGCCGTTCTGCGAGCCCTTTTCGCGCAGGATGCGCGTCAGGCGGCGAGTATCGATACCGGCGATGGCAACGGTGCCATTGGCCTTCAGGTACTCGTCGAGCGGCTGCTTGTCGCGCCAGTTGCTGGAGATCAGCGGCAGGTCGCGAATGATCAGACCCGCAGCCCAGACGCTGCAAGACTCGCCGTCTTCCGGCGTGGTACCGGTATTACCGATGTGCGGGTAAGTCAGAGTGACGATCTGCTGGGCATAGGATGGATCGGTAAGGATTTCCTGATAGCCGGTCATGGCGGTGTTGAACACCACCTCTCCGATCGTCTGGCCATCGGCCCCGATGGAATCGCCGCGAAAAATGCTGCCGTCAGCAAGGGCCAAAATGGCAGGTTTGGGGGCTGGCTTAGTCAAGAAGACCTCCGTCTCGATCAAGGCTTGAAGCAAACGCAGGTTGTAAAAAAGCGGGATGACGTGTGAAGGTCATCCCGCTTTTTTATTTGAGCCATTCTGCGTAACTTTTAGTGGACACACTAAAACAGGAAGCTTACAGGAAAAGCCTCGAAATCGAAAGGCGAAAAGACCAAAAAGGCTTTCGCCTTCCCCATGCCTTTCCCCGCTCTGGGTTGACAGCTACAAGATGCCGGGAAACCATTGGTACCTCCTGCAGGTTTCGCATGAGAAACCCCACATGAGTACCAAGCTCAGCATCGAAGAAGCGGCGCGCCAGCTTCAGATAAGCCCGCAGCGCACCCGAACGCTCTGCAGAACCCAACTGCTCGACGCAGAGCGAGTCGGCAAGACCTGGATAATCGACCCGCAAAGCGTGACCCAATACGGATTGAAAACAGCACACATGATTGCAGAGGATCATCCTGCCTATCACGCGCCCAAGCGCGACAAGAACGCCCCCATCGCACTGAGCTTCTTTTCCGGGGCCATGGGGCTTGATCTGGGTATGGAAAAGGCCGGTTTCGATATCCGCCTGGCCTGCGAGTTCGACAAATACTGCCGCCAGACCATCGCCCTGAATCGCCCCGATACGGCGCTCCTGGGCGACGTCAACGCCTGCACGGCCGAGCAGGTGATCGAGGCTGCCAGCGTAGCTCGTGAAGAAATCGACGTCATCATCGGTGGCCCACCCTGCCAGGCGTTCAGCACGGCAGGCAAGCGCAAGGCGTTCAATGACGAGCGCGGCAATGCCTTCCTGAAGTTCATCGACCTGGCCCTGGAAATCAGGCCGCCTTACATCGTGATCGAGAACGTGCGCGGCCTGCTGTCCTGCCCGATGGATCACCGCCCACATGATCAGCGAGGCCCGGACTTTCCGGATCTCTCCCTGGACGAGATGAAAGGTGGCGCGCTCAACTTCGTGCTGAGCAAACTGAGCAATGCCGGCTACGCCAGCTCGTTCAACCTCTACAACTCGGCCAACTTCGGCACTCCGCAAATTCGCGAGCGCGTCATCATCGTCTGCTCACGGAATGGGAAAACCGCGCCGTTCCTTACGCCAACGCACAGCGAAGACGGCACCCTGGGGCTACCGACCTGGCGCACCGTGCGCCAGGCACTAGAAGGGCTCAATAGCCACCATCACCTCAACTTCCCGGAAAAGCGCCTGCGTTTCTACCGCCTGCTCAAGGCCGGACAGAACTGGCGTGATCTTGCCCCGAACCTGCAACGCGAAGCACTGGGCAAGTCCTACTTCTCAGGAGGTGGAAAGACCGGTTTCTTGCGCCGCCTTGCCTGGGACAAGCCGTCCCCGACACTGGTGACGCACCCCGCCATGCCGGCAACGGATCTGGCACATCCGGAAGCCGATCGCCCCCTTTCAATCGAGGAATACAAACGCATCCAGGAGTTTCCGGATCACTGGCAACTGGCTGGCCCATTGATCCAGCAATACAAGCAGGTTGGCAACGCTGTCCCCGTCAGCCTGGGCCATGCCGTTGGCAAACTGCTACGTGATCTGCTTGCCGATAAGGCACAGGAGGCGCCACGCAGCTTCCGCTTCTCGCGCTACCAGGCCACCTGCCATGAGGAATGGCGCAAGGCCTTCGAACAGCAACGCCGTAAGGCGCAACTGGAGCTGGCGATTGGCGCCATATAGGCTTCCTGCGCTTGAGCACATCTTTGAGCCTCAGGCGCGCCAGACAGGCGATACGCTTCTCGTGGATAGCGCCGATGTTCAGCTCGACGTAGCGGGCCATGTTCCCTGTCCGCGCGGGAGGTGACCTCCCGCGACCTTTGGCCTTAATTCAGCCCCAACACGTCCTGCATGTCGTACAGCGCAGCACTTCGTCCTTGCAGCCACAGCGCGGAACGCACCGCGCCCTTGGCGAAGGTCATACGGCTGGAGGCTTTGTGGGTGATTTCCACCCGCTCGCCGTCAGCGGCGAACAGTACGGTGTGATCGCCCACCACGTCGCCGGCACGCACGGTGGCGAAGCCGATGGTTTCACGCTCACGCGCGCCGGTCTGGCCTTCACGGCCGTAAACGGCGACCTTCTGCAGATCACGTCCCAGCGCGTTGGCGACAACCTCGCCCATACGCAGGGCTGTGCCGGACGGCGCGTCGACCTTGTGGCGATGGTGAGCCTCGATGATCTCGATATCCACATCATCGCCCAGCACGCGAGCGGCAGTATCCAACAGCTTCAGGCAGAGGTTGACGCCAACGCTGAAGTTGGCCGCGAAGACGATCGGAATCTGCTTGGCCGCTTCGCTGAGCTGCTGCTTTTCCTCAGGCGTGAAGCCAGTGGTGCCGATGACCATGGCCTTGCCCGCCTGACGGCAGACTTCCAGGTTCTTCAGCGTCACCGACGGATGGGTGAAGTCGATCAGTACGTCGAAATCATCGATCACGGCGCTCAGGTCGCCCGCCAGGGTCACACCGACCTTGCCCAACCCGACCAGCTCACCGGCGTCGGCGCCGATCAGGCTGCTGTCGGCACGGTCGATGGCGGCGCTGAGCTGCGCACCCTCAGCCAGGCTCACGGCCTCGATCAGGGTCTTGCCCATGCGCCCGGCGGCGCCCATTACAGCGATACGTTGCATAAAATCAGCTCCAGGCTGCAGGCCTCAGGCCGCAGGCGAAAGGCTTGAAGCCTGCCACCTGCCGCCTGCCGCCGTGGTTATACGTCACCAAAGAAGCGCTTCACGCCCTCGAACCAGCCGCTGGCCTTGGGCGAGTGGGAGTCATCGCCCTGCAGCGACTTGCGGAACTCATCGAGCAGTTCGCGCTGGCGCTTGTTCAGGTTGACCGGTGTTTCCACCGCCACTCGGCACATCAGGTCGCCAGCCGCGCCACCGCGTACCGGTGCCACGCCCTTGCCACGCAGGCGGAACAGTTTGCCGGTTTGGGTGCCCTCGGGGATCTTCAGCTTGACCCGACCATCGAGGGTCGGCACTTCCAGTTCACCGCCCAGCGCCGCATCGGCGAAGCTGATCGGCACTTCGCAGTACAGATGCTTGCCGTCACGCTGGAAGATCGCGTGCTCGCGCACGTTGACCACCACATAGAGGTCACCGGCCGGGCCACCGTGTGCGCCGGCCTCACCTTCGCCGGACAGGCGAATGCGGTCACCGGTATCCACGCCTGGCGGCACCTTGACCGACAGCGTCTTGCTCTCTTCAACACGACCCTGACCGTGGCAGCTGCCACAAGGGTCGGTGATCATCTTGCCGCTGCCATGGCAACGCGGGCAGGTCTGCTGCACCGAGAAGAAGCCCTGCTGCATGCGCACCTGGCCAATACCACCGCAGGTGGTACAGGTGACCGGACTGGTTCCCTTCTTGGCACCCGTGCCATCGCAGGTCTTGCAACCGACCAGAGTCGGCACGCGAATGGTCACGGTGGTACCGCGCACCGCTTCTTCCAGATCCAGCTCCAGGGTGTAGCGCAGGTCACTGCCGCGCTGAGCACCCCCACGGGAGCCACCACGGCTGCCACCGAAGAAGTCGCTGAATACGTCACCGAAGATGTCGGAGAAGTTGGCGCCGCCAAAGCCGGCACCACCGCCACCGCCCATCTGCGGGTCGACACCGGCGTGACCGTACTGATCGTAGGCCGAACGCTTGGCCGCGTCGGAGAGCACTTCGTAGGCCTCATTGGCCTCCTTGAATTTCTCTTCGGCGTCCTTGTCATCCGGGTTGCGATCCGGGTGGTATTTCATCGCCAGACGACGGTAAGCCTTCTTCAGCTCCGCCTCGCCGGCCCCGCGCTCGACACCGAGCACTTCGTAATAGTCACGTTTAGCCATTGCTTTTCTGCACCCTCAAAATTCGCGCCCTCCAGACACGCCGACGCGGGAGCAAGCCCCCGCGCGGCGGATCAGGCATGCACCGCGGTGCATGCCGGAGCGCAAGCAAGCCTCGGCTTACTTGTTGTCCTTGACCTCTTCGAACTCCGCATCGACCACATCGTCGGCGGCGTCCTTGGCGTCGTTGGCTTCCGGCTGGGCTGCGCCGCCTTGCGGCTGCTCGGCGTACATCTTCTGCGCCAGCGGCGTGGTGGCTTCGGACAGCGCATTCATCTTGGCTTCGATAGCTTCCTTGTCGTCGCCCTTGATGGCCACTTCCAGCTCACCGATGGCTTTTTCGATGGCCGCCTTCTCATCGGCAGTGGCCTTGTCACCCGCTTCAGTGATCATCTTGCGGGTGGCATGCACCAGCTGATCACCCTGGTTACGCGCGGTGGCCAGCTCCTCGAACTTGCGGTCTTCCTCGGCATTGGCCTCGGCGTCACGCACCATACGCTCGATTTCCTCGTCGGACAGACCGGAGTTGGCCTTGATGACGATGGACTGCTGCTTGCCGGTGGCCTTGTCCTTGGCGGACACGTGCAGGATACCGTTGGCATCGATGTCGAAGGTCACTTCGATCTGCGGCACGCCACGCGGAGCCGGCGGAATCTCGGCCAGGTCGAACTTGCCCAGCGACTTGTTCTGCACAGCCTGCTTGCGCTCGCCCTGCAGCACGTGAATGGTCACGGCGCTCTGGTTGTCGTCGGCCGTGGAGAACACCTGCGACTTCTTGGTCGGGATGGTGGTGTTCTTCTCGATCAGCGGCGTCATCACGCCACCCATGGTTTCGATACCCAGGGTCAGCGGGGAAACGTCCAGCAGCAGCACGTCCTTGACGTCACCGGCCAGTACCGCGCCCTGAATGGCAGCGCCCATGGCCACGGCTTCGTCCGGGTTGACGTCCTTGCGCGGCTCCTTGCCGAAGAACTCGGCAACGGTCTTCTGTACCAGCGGCATACGGGTCTGACCGCCGACCAGGATCACGTCGTCGATCTTGCCGACGTCGATACCGGCGTCCTTCAGCGCAGTGCGGCACGGCTCGATGGTGCGCTGTACCAGGTCTTCAACCAGCGACTCCAGCTTGGAACGGGAGATCTTCACGTTCAGGTGCTTCGGACCGGTGGCGTCTGCAGTGATGTACGGCAGGTTGACGTCGGTCTGCTGGCTCGAAGACAGCTCGATCTTGGCCTTCTCGGCGGCTTCCTTCAGGCGCTGCATGGCCAGCGGGTCGCCCTTGAGGTTCATGCCGGTTTCTTTCTTGAATTCGTCGACGAGGTAGTCGATCAGGCGAATGTCGAAGTCCTCACCACCGAGGAAGGTGTCACCGTTGGTGGCCAGCACTTCGAACTGGTGCTCGCCGTCGACTTCGGCGATCTCGATCACCGACACGTCGAAGGTACCGCCGCCCAGGTCATAGACGATCACGGTGTGGTCGCCCTTGGCCTTGTCCATGCCATAGGCCAGCGCAGCCGCAGTCGGCTCGTTGATGATGCGTTTGACGTCGAGACCGGCGATGCGACCGGCGTCCTTGGTGGCCTGACGCTGGCTGTCGTTGAAGTAGGCCGGAACGGTGATCACCGCTTCGGTCACTGGCTCGCCCAGGTAGTCCTCGGCGGTCTTCTTCATCTTCTTCAGCACTTCGGCGCTGATCTGCGGCGGCGCCATCTTCTGGCCGTTCACTTCGACCCAGGCGTCACCGTTGTCCGCCTTGGCGATCTTGTACGGCACCATCTGGATGTCTTTCTGCACGACGTCTTCTTCGAAGCGACGACCGATCAGACGCTTCACTGCGTACAGGGTGTTGTGCGGGTTGGTCACTGCCTGGCGCTTGGCCGACTGGCCAACCAGGATTTCGCCATCGTTGGCGTAGGCGATGATGGACGGCGTGGTGCGAGCGCCTTCGGCGTTCTCGAGCACCTTGACGTTGCCGTTTTCCAGAATGGAGACGCAGGAGTTGGTAGTCCCCAGGTCGATACCGATGATTTTACCCATGAAAATTCTCCCGAAACTTTGATTATTCCGTCGCCTCGTTTCGCAGGCGCCGGCAGCACTAAAACGCTTGACTTAGAAATGGGGTCGCTGCGACGAATTTCAAGCCTGCTCGTCGATCGAAGGCGGCGGCGTGGTAGGCGCCTTGCTAACCACGACCATGGCCGGGCGCAGCAGACGACCATTGAGCAGGTAGCCCTTCTGGAACACCTTGAGCACGGAGTTCGGCTCGACCTTGGTGCTCTCCTCCATCGCCATGGCCTGGTGATGCTCCGGATTGAACGGAACACCGTGCGGATCGATCGCTTCGAGCTGATGGCGCGCCAGGGTATCGATGAACAGCTTGAGGGTCAGTTGCATGCCCTCGCGCACGCCCTTGATGGCCTCGTCGTCCGGGTTGGACAGCTCCAGGCCACGCTCCAGGCTGTCGACCACCGGCAGCAGGTCGTTGGCGAATTTTTCCAAGGCGAACTTGTGCGCCTTTTCCACATCCTGCTCGGCGCGACGGCGCACGTTCTGCAACTCGGCCGCCACACGCAACGATTGATCCTGCGCTGCAGCCAGCTGCTCTTCCAGGGCCTGCACGCGAGCCGCCAGGTCGTCGCTCGGCGCGGCGCCCTCAGCCGCTTGAGCCTCGGGGTTCTGCGTATCCAGGTTCTGTTCGTCAGCCATGCCTTTCTCCTCTCGAATGAAACGGCGCGAGTCCGAATCGCGCACCTGCCGCCTATATGGAGCCAATTCCACAACTTTCAAGGGGCGATAAGGAGGATTGTCAGCCACAGAAAAAACACTGTATAAATAACCAGACATCAATTCGGGAGCGTTCGCCATGCTGGTGCACCTGTCCATTCACAACTACGCCATCGTCGATCACCTGGATCTCGAACTCAGCGCCGGCATGAGCGCGATCAGTGGCGAAACCGGTGCCGGCAAATCGATCATGCTCGACGCCCTCGGCCTGTGCCTGGGTGATCGTGCCGACAGCGGCGTGGTACGACCGGGAAGTGACAAGGCAGACATTCTCGCCAGCTTCGACCTGGCGGACATTCCCGAAGCACGCGCCTGGCTCGCCGAACGCGATCTGGACAGCGACGGCCCGTGCATCCTGCGCCGAGTGATCACCGCCGAAGGTCGTTCGCGCGGCTATATAAACGGCAGCCCCTGCCCGCAAGGCGATCTAAAGGCGCTCGGTGAGCTGCTGATCGATATCCACAGCCAGCATGAGCATCAGTCGCTGCTCAAGACCGACACTCATCGGCGCCTGCTCGATGAATACGCCGGCAGCCAGGAACTGGCGCGCCAGGTACAGCTCGCCGCGCAACGCTGGAAGCAGACGCGCAACGAGCTGGAGCGCATCTCCAGCCAGGGCGACGAACAACGCGCCCGCCACCAGTTGCTCAGCTATCAGCTCGAAGAGCTGGAAAACCTCGCCCTCGGCGACAACGAACTGGAGCAACTGGAACAGGAACACAAGGCCCTGAGCAACGCCGAGTCGCTGCTTGGCGCCTGCCGCCAGGTACTCGATCTGTGCAGCGAAAGCGATGCCGGTAACGTGCTGTCAGCACTGACCGCCAGCCTCAATCGTCTGGGCGCCTTCAGCGACCAGGGTGGCGCTCTCGGCGAAGCCAGCAATCTGCTGGCCAGCGCACAGATTCAGATCGAGGAAGCCGTGGGCGAGCTCAATCGCTTCATCGATCATTTCGATGCCGACCCGCAGCGCCAGCAGTTTCTCGAAGAACGCCTGGATACCATCTACACCCTGGCGCGCAAGCATCGCATCCAGCCCACCGAACTCGCCGCATTGCAGCAACAACTGTTTGAAGAACTGGAAGGACTGAATGCCGACGATGAGGCCGGCGAACGACTGGCCGAAGAGCTGGCCGCCTATGAACGTCACTACCAGGAAAAGGCCGCCGAGCTCAGCGCCCTGCGTGGTAACGCAGCCGAATCCCTGTCTGCTGCCGTCCAGCAGGAGATGCAGGCGCTGGGCATGCCAGGCGGGCGCTTCAGCATCCAGCTGCAAGCACTGGAAAGCACCGAGCCCAATGGCAACGGTCTGGAGGCCGTTGAGTTTCTGGTCAGTGCCAACCCGGGCCAACCCTTGCGCGGCCTGGCCAAGGTGGCTTCCGGTGGCGAGCTGTCGCGTATCAGCCTGGCCATTCAGGTGATCACCGCGCAGACCTCGCGCGTACCGACGCTGGTCTTCGACGAGGTGGACGTCGGCATCGGCGGCCCGACTGCCGAGGTGGTTGGCCAGCTGCTACGCCGCCTCGGCGAGCGCGGCCAGGTGTTGTGCGTGACCCACCTGCCACAGGTGGCCGCCCAGGGGCATCAGCACCTGTTCGTGCACAAGCGCCGGGGTGAAGGTGCGACCTCCACGGCGGTCAGCCTACTGGACGAGAGCGGCCGCATCGAGGAGATCGCCCGCATGCTCGGCGGCGTTGACCTGACCGAAGAGTCCCTGGCTCATGCCCGCAAGATGGTTACCAGCGCCCAGGCGGCCTGAAACCCAAACGGATGCGCTAGCAGGCCGTTGAAAAACGTAGGCGAGACAGGCAAGACAAGGCAAAAAAAGCCGAAAAAGCGCAGTTTACGTGCTGTAAATGAGCATTTTGAGGCTGTTTTTAACGCAGTATTGCCAACGCAGGTAGTTCTTCAACAGCCTGCTAATGCAGATGCGAAAAAGGCGACCCTAGGATCGCCTTTTCATTGCAGCCGGAGCCTCAGCTCTTCTTGCGGACGTACAACACCAGGTTGTGATCGACCAGCTCGAAGCCGTGCTCTCGGACGATTTCCTTCTGGCGCTTCTCGATCTCCGTGTCGAAGAACTCGATCACTTCACCGGTATCGACACAAACCATGTGGTCATGGTGGCCGCTGTCAGCCAGTTCGAAGACGGCGTGGCCACCATCGAAGTTGTGACGAACCACGAGGCCAGCGGCCTCGAACTGGGTGAGTACCCGGTAGACGGTCGCCAGACCGACATCTTCGCCCGCTTCCATCAGCGCCTTGTAAACATCTTCGGCGCTCATGTGGCGATGCTCGGCGTTATCAAGCATCTGCAGGATTTTGACCCGTGGCAGGGTCACCTTCAGTCCAGCTTTGCGCAGTTCGTTATTTTCAACCATGGTCTGCTTTCTCGTGGGGGCTGCTTCGCAGCTTCCCTTAATACGGGTATGATCCGGGGTTCAAGTTGCCCAAGATAGTGGAAGTCACCCTCCGATGCAAAAAACCAAGCTCTTGCTGACCAGCCTGTCTCTGACCGGGCTCTTCGCACTCGCCGGTTGTTCATTCCCCGGGGTTTACAAGATCGACATTCAACAGGGCAATGTCGTGACGCAGGACATGATAGACCAGCTGCGCCCCGGAATGACCCGGCGCCAAGTGCGGTTTATCATGGGTAACCCTCTGATTACCGATACCTTCCACGCCGATCGCTGGGATTATCTCTACAGCATCCAGCCAGGCGGCGGTCAGCGCCTGCAGGAACGTGTGAGCCTGATGTTCGACGGCAACGATCAACTGATCGGCCTGGCTGGCGACTTCATGCCGGGCGTCAGCCGTGATCAGGCGATCATGGGCGAAGGCAGCGATACCACCAATGCCCAGCCTCAGGCCAAGCCCCAGGAAGACAAGCCTGCAGCGCCCGGCTCGTTGCTGGAGCAGATCCAGCGCGAGGTGGATCAGGTGGAAACCGTACCGGTTCCAGTTCCGGAACCGCTGGACACCGATCCGCAATAAAACCCGCTGCATGAAAAAAGCCCGGAAGCGATTCCGGGCTTTTTAGTCTCCAACACAGCGCGATCAGCTCGGCTCGGCACCTTCTTCCCTGGCCTTGGCTTTCGCTGCGCGCTGTTTGCGCACTTCTTTGGGATCGGCGATCAGCGGTCGATAGATTTCCACTCGTTCGCCCTCTTCCAGCACGCGCTCTTCCGGCTTGGGCACCGCCTTACCGAAGATGCCCAGCGGGGCCTGACTCAGATCGGCTGCGGGAAAATGCTGCTGCATGCCAGACAGACGCACCGCCTCACGCATCGTGGTGCCCTGAGGTACCGACAGGCGCAGCAAGCGCTGTTTGTCGGCCAAGGCATAGACCACTTCGATGGCGATGCTGCGATTATCCATGGAGTTGCTTGGCTCGCTGACAGAAGGCATCCACCAATGTGTTGGCTGCCTGGTTGAACAGAGGCCCCAGCGTAGCGCGCACCAGAGGCCCGGCATAGTCGAAGGTCAGGTCGAGGCTGATCTTGCACGCCTTGTCGCCCAGCGCCTTGAACTCCCAGATACCGTTGAGGCTGGTGAAAGG
The DNA here is from genome assembly GCF_057809355.1 of Pseudomonas sp. FG29. Lineage (NCBI taxonomy): Bacteria > Pseudomonadati > Pseudomonadota > Gammaproteobacteria > Pseudomonadales > Pseudomonadaceae > Pseudomonas > Pseudomonas sp. FG29. The sequence continues at coordinate 31,447 of NZ_JBMDJU010000017.1, forward strand.
CCCCTCTTCGAGGTTCATCTCGATGCGCTGGCCAGGCACCAGCAGGTTACGGGTGATGAAACGCTGGCTAATGCTGCCCTTGGCCACTTCCAGACTGGCACGCATGTGCGTTTCGCTAACCTCAAGCACCTGGCTGCCGGAGCACCAGGGCAAGAACTGCGGATAGCTGGCCACGTCGTTAACCAGGTCGAACAGCGCCTGCGCCGGGTACGGCAGCAGTGCCGAGCGTTGAATACGTGTCGTCATTTGCTCAGCTCCGCGATGAACACGATCAGCACACCCACCGGCGCCACCACTCGGATGAGCCACAGGGTCAGGGTGAAGAGGCGCGGGCTGCGGATCGCCAGCTCTTCGCGTACGGTCTCACGACTCAGCACCCAGCCGGCGAACATCGCGAACGCCAGACCACCGAGCGGCAAGAGGATACGGCTGGTCAGGTAGTCGATGCTGTCGAAGAAGGTCTTGCCACCCTCGGCGCCCCACTGCAACAGATGGAAACCGTCCTCGGCGAAGACGAAGAACTTGGCCTGCGCCCAAAGATTGAACGACAGCACCGTGCCCATCCCGATCAGCCAGCACAACAGCGCCAGCACGGCCGTGACCTTGGCACGGCTGCGGCCCGTTCTTTCGACGAAATAGGCCACGGCCGGTTCGAGCATGGAAATCGACGAGCTCCACGCCGCCACGGCGACCAGCACGAAGAAGATCAGCCCCATGACCTGACCGAAGGCCACATTGCCGAAAGCGATGGGCAACGTGACGAACATCAGCCCCGGGCCGCCGCCTGGCTCCAGGCCGGCGGCGAACACGATCGGAAACAACGCCATGCCGGCGGTCAGCGCCACCAGCGTGTCGAGCAGGCCAACGGTCAGCACGGTCGCGCCAATCGAGGCCTGCTTCGGCATGTAGGCGCCGTAAACCATGATCGAGCCCACCCCGACGCTGAGGGTAAAGAAGGCATGTCCCATCGCTGCGAGAATGCCGTCCTGCACCTTGCTCGGGTCGAAGTGGAAGAGGAAATCGAAGCCTTCACGGAAGTGCCCGGTCGTGAAGCTGTAGCCCAGCAGTACCAGCAGCAGCACGAACAGCAGCGGCATCATGATTCGCAGGCTGCGCTCCAGCCCGGCCACTACCCCCTTGGCGATGACCACTGCGGTGATCAGCATGAACAGGCTGTGCCACAGCGTCAGACGCCAGGGATTGTCGGTCAGGCCGCCGAATGCGGCGCCGGCACCCGCCGCGTCGATGCCGCTGAAGTCGCCCCGTCCCATGCCCAGGATGTAATCCAGCGACCACCCTGCGACCACGCTGTAGAACGACAGGATCAGCAACGCGGCGACCATGCCCATCAACGCCGCGATGGACCAATGCTTCGAGGCACCGGCCTCGATCGCCAGGTTGCGCATGGCATTGACTGGGCTCTGCCGGCCACGGCGACCGATTAGCGTCTCGGCCAGCATGATCGGCACCCCCACCAGGGCGATGCAGAACAGGTACATCACCACGAATGCACCGCCGCCGTAGACCCCGGTCATGTAGGGAAACTTCCAGATGTTGCCGAGCCCCACCGCAGACCCGGTGGCCGCCAGAATGAACACCCAGCGACTGGCCCAGGCACCGTGGATCGAGACTTTGTCGTTCGCCATAAAGGCCACACCCATACTGCGGGAAAAAGATCGCGCATTGTCGAAGATTCATTCGAGCGGCTCAAGCGCAAGCCGGCAATCGGCTCAGCGCGCCCCATGGCGCAGGCGCGGGCGACTCCCTATAATGCGCGCCCTATGGCTAAACAAAAGAAACATCCTCAAGGCACCATCGCGCTGAACAAAAAGGCGCTGCACGATTACTTCGTCGAACAGAAGTTCGAGGCGGGCCTCGCCCTGGCCGGCTGGGAAGTCAAGAGTTTGCGCGCCGGCAAGGCGCAGCTGGTCGACAGCTACGTGCTGCTCAAGGACGACGAAGCCTGGCTGATGGGGGCGCATATCAGCCCGCTGAAAACCGCCAGCACCCACGTGATCGCCGACCCGACCCGTACCCGCAAGCTGCTGCTGAACCGGCGCGAGCTGGAGAAGCTGTTCGGCTCCGTGCAGCAGAAGGGCTACACCGCCGTCGCGCTGTCGCTGTACTGGAAGCAGCATCTGGTCAAGTGCGAGATCGCCCTGGCCAAGGGCAAGAAGGACTTTGACAAGCGCCACGTCGAGAAAGAACGCGACGCCGACCGCGAGGTTCAGCGCGCCATGCGCAGCAAGGGCAAGGAAGACTAAAAGCGGCGGCATGCGGCAGGCTTCGAGCTGCAGGCAAAGCCTTAGGCCCGGAGCGGAGCCGGGTGTAGGGCGGACTCAGGAGCCTAGGCGAACAGTCCGCCTGCCCATACCAAGCCTGGCGCCAGCACATTTTGTTGAGGCCAAAGCCGAGTACGCGCTTTTAGCCTGCCTCCTATATCCCCAAGCGCCTCTGCGCGCGCGCCACGCGCTGGGCTTCGAGCTGCACTTCCGAGAGCACTTCCTGCACGTAGTCGATATGTCGATTCGACAGTTCGCGCGCGTCTTCGCCACGGCCTTCGATGATCGCCTCGTAGAGGGCGCGGTGCTGGTCGATCAGCATGTCGCGGGTCTCTTCGCGCTGCGCATACATGCCACCGATGTTGGTCACCACGTTGCGTTTGAGCAGGTCGAACAGGCCTCGGATGGTATGCAGCAGCACGGCATTGTGGCTGGCTTCGGCAATCGCCAGGTGGAAGCGGGCGTCGGCGGCCCCCTCCTCCGCGCGCGTCACCTTGCCCTTGCGGTTATAGCAATCCTGCAGCGCCTCGAAAGCCTCGGTGAGGCGTTGTCGGTCGATGTCGGTGGCACGCCGAGCGGCGTAATAGGCGCATGAACCTTCCAGGGTATGACGGAACTCCAGCAGGTCACGCTGGGCGTCTTCCTTGCTTTCCAGCAGTTGCAGCAAGGGGTCGCTGAAGGTCGCGCCGATGGTTTCGGCTACATAGTTGCCCCCCCCCTGACGACTGACCAACAGCCCCTTGGCCACCAGCTTCTGGATCGCCTCACGCAGCGAAGGACGCGAAACCCCGAACTGCTCGGCCAGGACACGCTCGGCAGGCAGCCGCTCGCCGGCACGCAAGGTGCCTTCGAGAATCATGGTTTCCAGTTGCGCGACGATGTCATCCGATAGACGACGCTGCCGCACCTGCCCTACTTCCATCCCTCGCCTCTCCATTGGTTTGACCAGGCCTCAAGGCCTCGTCGCGCAAGCCTATAGCGCGACTCCCTGGCGAACAAGCCGGCGTCATACGACCAAAGTCTTAACGTCTCGATTTGACAGATATTTGGCCAACTTTTAACCTGAGCCGGCTATTTTGTAAATTGGTCTTACCAATTTAGCCAACAAGAACAACAATCCATCGAGGTCACGCCATGACAGCCCATGTCGCTGCAAGCCTGTTCGATCACGCCTCATCCCTGCCGCGCCAACCGCGCGCTCGTGCGGAGTAACTCGCAATGTCCAACGGAATTCTCGCCCTGCTGGCGTTCTCGCCGATTCTGCTTGCCGCCGTTTTGCTGATCGGCCTGCGCTGGCCAGCCAAACACGCCATGCCGCTGGTCTACCTGGTCACCGCCGCCGTCGGTCTGTTCGCCTGGGACATGACCCTCAACCGCGTTCTGGCTTCCACCGTGCAAGGTTTGCTGATCACCCTCGGCCTGTTGTGGATCATCTTCGGCGCCATCCTGCTGCTGAACACCCTCAAGCATTCCGGCGGCATCACCGCGATTCGCGCCGGTTTCGCCACCATCACCCCGGATCGCCGCATCCAGGCGATCATCATCGCCTGGCTGTTCGGCTGTTTCATCGAGGGCGCCTCGGGCTTCGGTACGCCGGCGGCCATCGCCGCGCCGCTGCTGGTGGCCATCGGTTTCCCCGCCATGGCCGCGGTGCTGCTGGGCATGCTGGTACAGAGCACCCCGGTGTCCTTCGGCGCCGTCGGCACGCCGATCATCGTGGGTGTCAATACCGGCCTGGATACCGCCACCATCGGCCAACATCTGGTCGAGCAGGGTTCGTCCTGGGCGCAGTTCCTGCAGCTGATCACCAGTGAAGTGGCGATCATCCACGCCACCGTCGGTGTGGTCATGCCGACCATCATGGCAATGATGCTGACCCGTTTCTTCGGTCAGGAGAAAAGCTGGAAAGCCGGCCTGGAAGTGCTGCCGTTCGCGATTTTCGCCGGCCTGGCCTTCGTCGTGCCGTACGTCTTCACCGGCGTGTTCCTCGGCCCGGAATTCCCCTCGCTGCTGGGCGGTCTGATCGGCCTGGCCATCGTTACCAGCGCCGCGCGCGTTGGTTTCCTGGTACCGAAGAAGACCTGGGACTTCGCCCCCGCAGACCAGTGGCCGAGCGAATGGCTGGGCACCGTCGAGATGAAGCTGGACGAGCTGACCGCCAAACCGATGAGCGCCCTGCGTGCCTGGCTGCCCTACGTGCTGGTCGGCGCCCTGCTGGTGATCAGCCGCGTATTCCCGGACGTGGGTAACGCGCTGAAGGCCGTGGTGGTGAACTTCCCTGACCTGCTGGGGGAAACCGGCGTCAGCGCCAACTTCCAGCCGCTGTACCTGCCCGGCGGTATCCTGGTTGCCGTGGTGCTGGCCACCTTCTTCCTGCATGGCATGAAGGCGCGTGACCTGGGCAAAGCAGTGAAAGAATCCTCCAGCGTGCTGCTCAGCGCCGGCTTCGTGCTGCTGTTCACCGTGCCGATGGTGCGCATCCTGATCAACTCCGGCGTCAATGGCGCCGAACTGGCCAGCATGCCGATCCTCATGGCGCGCTGGGTGGCCGATAGCGTCGGCGGCATCTACCCGCTGCTGGCGCCGAGCATCGGTGCGCTGGGCGCCTTCATCGCCGGTTCCAACACCGTCAGCAACATGATGTTCAGCCAGTTCCAGTTCGGCGTGGCCAGCAGCCTGGGTATTTCCAGCGCGCTGATCGTCGCCGTCCAGGCCGTGGGCGCTGCCGCCGGCAACATGGTGGCGATCCACAACGTGGTCGCCGCTTCGGCTACCGTCGGCCTGCTCGGCCGCGAAGGCAGCACGCTGCGCAAGACCATCTGGCCGACGCTGTACTACGTACTGTTCACCGGCATCATCGCGATGTTCGCGATCTATGTGCTGGGTGTCAGCGACCCGCTGCTGGCACGCTGATCGACTGGTCGCACCCGCCCCGACAATGTCGGGGCATTGGCCGTCAGGCTACGCTTTCTCTTTTCAGTAACAGGATGAGCCCATGATCATTTCTGCCTCTACCGACTACCGCGCCGCGGCCCAGCGCAAGCTGCCGCCCTTCCTGTTCCATTACGTCGACGGCGGCGCCTATGCCGAGCACACCCTGCGCCGCAACGTCGCCGATCTGTCGGATATCGAACTGCGCCAGCGCGTGTTGAAGAACATGTCCGAGCTGGATCTGTCCACCGAGCTGTTCGGCGAGAAGATGTCCATGCCGGTGGGCCTGGCACCGGTGGGCCTGACCGGCATGTACGCGCGCCGTGGTGAGGTGCAAGCGGCCAAGGCGGCAGCGGCCAAGGGCATCCCCTTCACCCTGTCCACCGTGTCGGTGTGCCCCATCGAGGAAGTGGCTCCGGCCATCGACCGGCCGATGTGGTTCCAGCTCTACGTGCTGAAAGATCGCGGTTTCATGAAGAATGCCCTGGAGCGCGCCAAGGCTGCCGGCTGCTCGACCCTGGTCTTCACCGTCGATATGCCCGTACCCGGCGCGCGCTACCGCGACGCCCACTCCGGCATGAGCGGCCCGAACGCCGCCATGCGCCGTGTGCTGCAGGCCATGACCCATCCACAATGGGCCTGGGATGTCGGCCTGATGGGCAAGCCGCACGATCTGGGCAATATCTCCGCCTACCGGGGCAACCCCACTGGCCTCGCCGATTACATCGGCTGGCTGGGGGCCAACTTCGACCCCTCGATCTCCTGGAAGGATCTGGAATGGATCCGCGACTTCTGGGACGGTCCGATGGTGATCAAGGGCATCCTCGACCCGGAAGACGCCCGCGATGCGGTGACCTTCGGTGCCGACGGCATCATTGTTTCCAACCACGGCGGTCGCCAGCTCGACGGCGTACTGTCCAGCGCCCGTGCTTTGCCGGCCATCGCCGATGCGGTCAAGGGCGAGCTGAAGATTCTCGCCGACTCCGGCATCCGCACCGGCCTGGACGTGGTGCGCATGCTCGCCCTGGGCGCCGATACCGTGCTGCTCGGTCGCGCCTTCATCTACGCCCTGGCCGCTGCCGGTGGCGCGGGCGTAAGCAACCTGCTGGATCTGATCGAGAAGGAAATGCGCGTGGCCATGGTGCTGACCGGCGCCAAGTCCATCGCCGAGATCACCCCGGATCTGCTGGTCAAGGAGCGTTGATGCCATGAATGCTGCAGTCGCCACGCCCGTAACCCGTGACGCCCTGCTGGCGCAGATGCGCCAGATCGTCGGCAGCAGCCACGTGCTCACCGACGAGCAAGCCACGCGGCGCTTCCGCAAGGGGCACCGCACGGGTGAAGGCAATGTGCTCGCGGTAGTACGCCCCGGCTCGCTGCTGGAACAGTGGCGCACTCTGCAAGCAGCCGTGGCGGCCGACCGGATCGTCATCATGCAGGCGGCCAATACCGGCCTGACGGGTGGCTCAACGCCCGATGGCGCCGACTATGACCGCGAGATCGTGCTGATCAGCACCCTGCGTATCACCGGTGTGCAACTGATCAACGATGGCGAGCAAGTTGTCTGTCTGCCCGGCGCCACCCTCGACCGCCTGGAACAGGCGCTGGCACCACTGAACCGCGAACCGCATTCGGTGATCGGCTCGTCGTGCATCGGCGCCTCGGTACTCGGCGGCATCTGCAACAATTCCGGCGGTGCTCTGGTGCGCCGCGGCCCGGCCTATACCGAACTGGCGCTGTATGCGCAGGTGAAGGATGACGGCACGCTGGCACTGGTCAACCATCTGGGGATCGAGCTGGGCGACACCCCGGAGGAGATTCTTACTCGCCTGCAGAACGGCGACTACACGCCGCAGCAGGTGCGCAATGAAGCAACTGCCAAGGCCTCCGATGCGCGCTACGGCGAGCACGTTCGCGACGTCGATGCCGACACCCCGGCGCGCTTCAACGCCGACCCGTCGCGCCTGTTCGAAGCCTCCGGTTCGGCTGGCAAGTTGTGCCTGTTCGCCGTGCGCCTGGACACCTTCCCGAAAGAGCCGAGCACGGTGTTCTACATCGGCAGCAACGATCCGCACGACCTCACCGAAGTGCGCCGCCACCTGCTGGCCAAGCTGCCGCGCCTGCCGATTGCAGGGGAATATATCCACCGCACGGCCTTCGATATCGGCGAGAAATACGGCAAGGACACCTTCCTGGTGATCGACAAATTCGGTACCGCCAAGGTGCCCGCCGCCTTCGCCATGAAGAGCCGGGTCGACGGATTCTTTGAGCGTTTCGGCCTGCGCGGGGTGACCGACAAGGTGATCCAGGCGCTGATGAACCTGCTGCCCAGCCACCTGCCAGCGCGCATGCGCGAGTACCGCGACCGCTACGAGCATCACCTGCTGGTGCGGGTCTCCAATGACACCCTGGAGCAGACCCGCGCGTTCCTGAACGATTACTTCGCCAGCAGCACCAGCGGCGCTTATTTCGAGTGCGACGTCGAGGAAGGACGCAAGGCGTTCCTGCATCGCTTCGCCATCGCCGGCGCCGCCATTCGCTACCGCGAGGCGCACCGCAGCAGCGTCGAGGACATCCTCGCACTGGATATCGCCCTGCGCCGCAATGACCGCGACTGGGTCGAGACGCTGCCGCAGGAAATGGAAGAGCAGATCATCCACAAGCTCTACTACGGGCACTTCTTCTGCCATGTGTTCCATCAGGACTACATCGTCAAGAAGGGCATCGACCCGATCGAGATGGAACACCGCATGTGGAAGCTGCTGGACGCTCGCCAAGCCGAGTACCCGGCCGAGCACAATGTCGGCCATCTGTACGTAGCCAAGCCAGCGCTGGCCGGTTTCTACCGCGAACTGGATCCGACCAATACCTTCAACCCCGGCATCGGCCATACCTCGAAGAAGAAGCATTGGGGTGGTTGCTGCTGAGACGTTGAAGCCGCTATTACGGATGTGGGAGGCGCTTCAGCGGCGACGGTCGCGGCTAAAGCCCCTCCCACAATGGCTCCGCTGCACCGTAGCCCGGATGCAATCCGGAGATACCTGACGCCTATTTCCCGGATTTCATCCGGGCTACAAAAGCAAAGGCCCGCCAAATTGGCGGGCCTTGGTGTTTACGCGGCAACCGATCAGGCGAAGACGATCTCGTCGTCCGCCACCTTGGCCTTGACCTGCGCACCCGGTGCGAAGTCGCCAGCCAGGATGCGCTGCGCCAGCGGGTTCTCGATCCAGCGCTGGATCGCACGCTTGAGCGGCCGTGCGCCATAGACCGGGTCGTAGCCAACGGCGATCAGCTTGTCGAGCGCCTCCGGCGTCAGATCCAGGCTCAGCTCACGCTCGGCCAGCCGACCGCGCAGGCGCTGCAGCTGAATCTCGGCGATACCGGCGATCTGCTCGCGGCCCAGCGGCTCGAATACCACCACCTCGTCGATACGGTTGATGAACTCGGGGCGGAAGTGGCTGCTCACCGCATCCATCACCGCCGCGCGCTGCGCTTCCTTGTCGCCGACCAGCTCCTGAATCTGCGCCGAGCCGAGGTTGGAGGTCATCACGATCACGGTGTTCTTGAAGTCCACGGTGCGGCCATGGCTGTCGGTCAGACGGCCGTCTTCCAGCACCTGCAGCAAGACGTTGAACACGTCCGGATGGGCCTTTTCCACCTCGTCCATCAGCACCACCGAATACGGCTTGCGACGCACCGCCTCCGTCAGGTAACCGCCTTCTTCATAGCCGACATAGCCGGGCGGCGCACCGATCAGGCGGGCAACGCTGTGCTTCTCCATGAACTCGGACATGTCGATGCGCACCAGCGCCTCTTCGGTGTCGAAGAGGAACTCGGCCAGCGCCTTGCAGAGCTCGGTCTTGCCCACCCCGGTCGGACCGAGGAAGAGGAACGAACCGCTCGGTCGGTTCGGGTCGGCCAATCCGGCCCGGGAACGGCGCACGGCGTTGGCCACGGCCACCACCGCTTCGTTCTGGCCGATCACGCGCTGGTGCAGCAGGCCTTCCATCTTCAGCAGTTTCTCGCGCTCGCCTTCGAGCATCTTGCTCACCGGTATGCCCGTCCACTTGGATACCACCTCGGCGATTTCCTCGTCGGTGACCTTGCTGCGCAGCAACTGGTTCTCGCTCTTGCCGTGCTGGTCGACCATCTGCAGGCTGCGCTCCAGATCGGGGATGATGCCGTACTGCAGCTCGGCCATGCGGTTGAGGTCGCCCTTGCGCCGCGCGGCCTCCAGCTCGGTCTTGGCCTGCTCGATGCGTTGCTGGATCTGCGCCGAGCCCTGTACCTCGGCCTTCTCCGACTTCCAGATTTCGTCGAGGTCGGCGTACTCCTTCTCCAGGCGGGCGATGTCTTCCTTGAGCTTTTCCAGACGCTTGAGGGCTGCGTCGTCGTCTTCCTTCTTCAGCGCCTCGCGCTCGATCTTCAGCTGAATCAGGCGACGATCCAGGCGATCCAGTTCCTCCGGCTTGGAGTCGATCTCCATACGGATGCGGCTGGCCGCTTCGTCGATCAGGTCGATGGCCTTGTCCGGCAACTGGCGGTCGGTGATGTAGCGGTGGCTTAGCTTGGCCGCCGCGATGATCGCGCCATCGGTGATGGTCACGCCATGGTGCACCTCGTAGCGCTCTTTCAGGCCTCGCAGGATGGCGATGGTGTCCTCTTCACTGGGCTCGTCCACCAGTACCTTCTGGAAGCGGCGCTCCAGCGCGGCGTCCTTCTCGATGAACTGACGGTATTCGTCCAGCGTGGTAGCGCCGACGCAGTGCAGCTCACCACGGGCCAGGGCCGGCTTGAGCATGTTACCGGCGTCCATGGCACCTTCGCCCTTGCCGGCTCCGACCATGGTGTGCAGCTCATCGATGAACAGGATGATGCGCCCTTCCTGCTTGGACAGCTCGTTGAGCACCGCTTTCAGGCGTTCCTCGAACTCTCCACGGAACTTGGCGCCGGCGATGAGCGAGCCCATGTCCAGCGACAGCAGACGCTTGTCTTTCAAACCATCGGGCACTTCGCCATTGACGATGCGCTGGGCCAGACCTTCGGCGATGGCAGTCTTGCCCACGCCGGGTTCGCCGATCAGCACCGGGTTGTTCTTGGTGCGGCGCTGCAGCACCTGGATGGTGCGGCGAATCTCGTCGTCACGGCCGATCACAGGGTCGAGCTTGCCGTCCTCGGCACGCTTGGTCAGGTCGACGGTGTACTTGTCCAGCGCCTGACGCGACTCCTCGACGTTGGGATCATTCACCGCCTGGCCGCCACGCAGGTTGGCGATGGCGTTTTCCAGGGCCTTCTTCGATACGCCCTGGCCAAGCAGCAGCTTGCCCAGCTTGGTGTTCTCGTCCATGGCGGCGAGTAGCACCAGTTCGCTGGAAATGAACTGGTCGCCCTTCTGCTGCGCCAGGCGGTCGGCCTGGTTGAGCAGGCGCGCCAGATCCTGCGACAGGTTGATGTCGCCGGTGGGGTTCTGCAGTTTGCCGAGCTGATCCAGCTCGCGGGTCAGGCCCTGGCGCAGGCTGTTGATGTCGAAGCCCACCTGCATCAGCAGCGGCTTGATTGAGCCGCCCTGTTGCTCGAGCAGCGCCTGCAGCAGGTGCAGCGGTTCGATGGCGGCATGATCCATGCCCACCGCCAGGGATTGGGCGTCGGAGAGTGCAAGTTGCAGCTTGCTGGTCAAACGATCGATACGCATAAATGTCCTTCCTCCAGAGTGGCGGGCCGGGACAACTTCCCCGAAAAAAGGGCGCCTCTAAAAACGTAGGCGAGGCAGTCAGTACAAGGCAAAAACAAGCGAAAAAGCGGAGTTTACGAGCTGTAAATGAGCATTTTGAGCTTGTTTTTAACGCAGTAATGACAACGCAGATAGTTTTTAGAGGCGTCCGTAGAAGCCCGCCGAGATACAGACTAGATAAGGACGATTACGCCGTATTCAAGATAGGGCGACTTGATCCAGATCAGCGCCAGATCACCTGCTGTTCCAGCGGAAAGCGCAAACGCGGGTTGTACACGCCCTTCTCGCCCTGGCGCCCAACGGCCAGCAGCATGATGGGGATGGCCTGGCGCGGGATGTCCAGCACACGACGCAAGCGCGGCTCGTCGAAGCCCTCCATCGGACAGGTGGCATAGCCATGGCTCTGGAAGGCCAGCATCAGGTTCTCTGCCGCCAGCGCAGTGGACTTCACCGCCCACAGGCGCATATCGGCCTTGCTGTTGGGCCTGCGCATCAGGGGCTTGCGCAACCCCATCAGGCGCACCAGTTGGCGCTTGAACAGGCCGAGCAGCCCCAGCGGCCCCTGGTTGTACTGAAACGGCGCGGTCTTGCTGTAGAAGTGGCGGATACGCGCCGGCACCTCGGCCTCGGGCCAATGATCGATGACGTTGCGACAGGCCTGACGCCAGGTGTCCGGCCGCGCCAGCACGGCAATGATCAAAGGCGCACGCGCGGCATTCTGGCTCATGCAAACCGGATGCAATTGCGCCAACAGGGCCGGGTCGCGAATCACCTGGAAGCTCCACGGCTGCAGGTTGCAGGAGTTCGGAGCCAGCACGGCCAACTCCAGGCAATCGCGAATCACCGCGTCCGCTACGGGCTCCTCGGTAAAACGTCGCACCGCGCGGCGGCTTTCGATCAAGGCGCGCAGTTCGGCCGGCGAAGCCATGGCGGGCGTTTGCTCGTTGGGAAAGCGGGTCATGGGCACACTCCTCGGCAGTCGCCCGATTAAGCAACCAGGCAACCCAGCGAACAAGCGTACGAGAGGAAATGGCCGTGGGTTTGGCCGATTAGCCACGCCCGCTGCGTCGTTCGAGGCAGCAGGCGCCTTGCGCTTACAGACCGAGGGCTTTCTCGATGGCCTGGATCAGCGCCGGATCTTCCGGTGTGGTACGTGGCGAGAAGCGCGCCAGCACGCGGCCGTCCTGGCCGACCAGGAACTTCTCGAAATTCCAGGTGATATCGCCCGGAAATTCCGCGCCCTCGCCCGCCAGCAGGCGATACAGCGGATGGCGACCGGGGCCGTTGACTTCCAGCTTGCTGCCCAGAGGGAAACTCACACCATAGTTGAGGCTGCAGAACGAACGGATCTCGTCCTCGCTACCTGGCTCCTGGCCGGCGAACTGGTTGCAGGGCACCCCCAGCACCGTGAAGCCGTTGCCCTTGTATTGCTGGTAGAGCTTTTCCAGCCCGGCGTATTGGGGCGTCAGGCCGCATTTGGAGGCGACGTTGACCACCAGCACCACCTGCCCCTTGTAAGGCGCCAACGGCAGTTCCTGGCCGTCCAGCGCGCGCAGATTGAGATCGTGAAAGGCACTCATGACGAACTTCCTCGGCGAATCCAGTGCAACAGGGCCAAGCCGCCCTGCCGGTTGCGACGCATGAAAAAGGCGCCCTGAGGCGCCTTGATCGCATGATTGAGCTTAGCAGCGGTTTGCTCGAAAAGAACGACCGCAAGTCGCTTCGAATCAATCAGTGGTGATGACCACCTTCACCATGGATATGACCATGGGCGACTTCTTCTTCGCTGGCGTCACGCACGTTGACGACCTTGACCTTGAAGTTCAGGCGCTGGCCGGCCAGCGGGTGGTTGCCGTCGACAGTGACGTCGTCGCCATCGATGTCGCGGATGGTGACGATCTGCATGCTGCCGTCCGGGCCGGAGGCGTGGAACTGCATGCCGACTTCCAGGGTGTCGACGCCTTCGAACATGGCGCGGCTCAGGGTAGCAACCAGCTCGGCGCTGTATTCGCCGTAGGCTTCTTCCGGCTCGACGGAAACGTCCAGCTCATCGCCGACCTGCTTGCCGACCAGAGCCTTCTCGAGACCGGCGATGATGTTGCCGGCACCATGCAGATACACCAGCGGCGCGCCGCCAGCGGAGCTGTCGATCACCTCACCGGCATCGTTGGTCAGGGTATAGTCGATGGAGACGGCCTTGTTGGCGGCGATCAGCATGGGGAGACCTTTTGCGAAAGAGAAATGAACGGGCAAGTTTAACCAAGGCTGGCCACGATTGCGACCCGACCCCAGACAAACGGGCTGCATGCATCGTTGATTTTCGTCAGGACGAAGACGGTCATTGGGTGGCAGTCTTGTCTTGCGGTCATAGCCAGCATCTGCGGCATCAACCTCCCTGGCAGAATCGTGCCTGGGTGCTCGATGCCCGGCAGCGCCAGGCCAGAATCGGCAGCCACTTCGCCTGTGGCTGGTGCAACCAGGGCGATGACCGCTCGACCGAAGACAACAAGGAAGCCTAAATGCCGGCACGCAATATCCTGGTAATCAACTGCGGCAGTTCCTCGATCAAGTTCGCGCTGGTCAACGAAGCGCAAGACACCTTCCTTCTCAGTGGCCTGGCCGAGCGCCTCGGCAGCCCGGAGGCCGTACTGCACTGGCAACAGGGAGCGACGCGCGACAGCCTGGTGCTACCCGGCGCCGATCACCGCCTGGCCCTGTCGCACCTGCTGCCCATCGTGCAGCGAGCGGCAGCAGGAGAACTGCATGGCATCGGCCATCGCGTAGTGCATGGCGGCGAACATTTTTCCGGTGCCTGCCGCCTGGACGCCGCCAGCCTGCAGCTCATCCGCCAGATCGCCCCCCTGGCGCCGCTGCACAACCCAGCCAATCTGCAAGGCATCGAAGCCGCGATGAAGCTGTTCCCGGAACTGGTGCATGTCGCTGTATTCGACACCGCCTTTCACCAGACCCTGCCCGAGCACGCCTACCACTATGCGGTGCCGCAGGCGCTGTACGCCGAGCACGGCGTACGCCGCTATGGCTTCCATGGCACCAGCCATCGCTACGTCAGCCAGCAAGCCGCACAGTTGAGTGGCCTAGCGTATGACGCCAGCAGCTGGCTGGTGGCGCACCTGGGCAACGGCAGCTCGACCTGCGCGGTCGAGAACGGCCACAGCCGCGATACCAGCATGGGCCTGACTCCGCTGGAAGGCCTGGTGATGGGCACGCGCAGCGGTGATGTCGACCCCAACCTGCACAGCCACCTGGCGCGCACCCTGGGTTGGAGCCTGGAGCGGATCGACGCCCTGCTCAACAAGGAGAGCGGCCTGCTCGGCCTGTCCGGGTTGTCCAACGACATGCGCACGCTGGAGCAGGCGCGCGAACAGGGCCATGCCGGCGCAACCCTGGCTATCGAGGTGTTCTGCTACCGCCTGGCCAAGTCGCTGGCGGCGATGAGCTGCGCGCTGCAGCGGCTCGATGGCCTGATCTTCACCGGCGGCATTGGCGAGAACTCGGCGCTGGTTCGCAGCAAGACCCTCGCCCACCTCGCCCTGCTCGGCCTGAAACTCGATGCCGAGGCCAATGCGCGCTGCGTACGCGGCGTCGCTGGCGCCATCCACAGCGACGGCTCCCCGCGCGTGCTGGTGGTACCGACCAACGAAGAGCGGCAGATCGCTCTCGACACCCTTGCCCTGCTCGACTGAGGTTTTTCATGCATACCTTCTTCATCGCCCCCACCGGCTTCGGTGTCGGCCTTACCTCCATCAGCCTGGGTCTGGTCGGCGCCCTGGAGCGCAGCGGCCTCAAGGTCGGCTTCTTCAAACCCATCGCCCAACCGCATGTCGGTGACCACGGCCCGGAGCGCTCCAGCGAACTGATCGCCCGCACCCACGGCCTGCATTCACCCAAGCCGCTGTCGCTCAGCCACGTCGAGCGCATGCTCGGCGATGGCCACCTGGATGAGCTGCTGGAAGAAATCATCAGCCTCTATCAGCAGGCAGCCGCCGGCAAGGACGTGGTCATCGTCGAAGGCATGGTGCCGACGCGCCAGGCCAGCTACGCGGCGCGGGTCAACTCGCACCTGGCCAAGAGCCTAGATGCCGACGTGATTCTGGTCAGCGCACCGGAAGACGAGAGCCTCAACGAGCTGTGCGACCGCATCGAGATTCAGGCCCAGCAGTTCGGCGGGCCGAAAGATGCCAAGGTGCTCGGCGTGATCCTCAACAAAGTGCGCAGTGAGGATGGCCTCGCCGCCTTCACCACGCGCCTGGGTGAAATCTCGCCCCTGCTCAAGAGCGATGACTTTCGCCTGCTCGGCTGCATCCCCTGGCTCGACGAGCTGAACGCGCCGCGCACCAAGGACATTGCCGAACTGCTCGGTGCGCGCATCCTCAACGCCGGTGACTACGAGCAACGGCGCATGAACAAGATCGTGCTGTGTGCCCGCGCCGTGGCCAACAGCGTGCAACTGCTCAAACCCGGCACCCTGGTGGTCACTCCGGGCGACCGCGATGACATCATCCTCTCCGCCTGCCTGGCGGCGATGAACGGCGTACCCCTGGCCGGCCTGCTGTTGTGCAGCGATTTCGCCCCGGATCCGCGCATTCTCGAGCTGTGCCAGGGCGCCCTGGCCAGCGGTCTGCCGGTGATGACCGTGAGCACCGGCTCCTACGACACCGCCACCCACCTCAACCGCCTGAACAAGGAAATCCCGCTGGATGACCGCGAACGTGCGCAGAAGGTCTCCGATTTCGTCGCCGGGCATATCGATCACGACTGGTTGAGCGCCCGCTGTGGCACGCCACGTGAGCTGCGCCTGTCGCCCCCCGCCTTCCGCTATCAACTGGTACAGCGGGCCAAGGCCGCCGCCAAGCGCATCGTCCTGCCGGAAGGTGCCGAACCCCGCACCGTACAGGCCGCGGCCATCTGCCAGGCGCGAGGCATCGCCCGCTGCGTCTTGCTGGCCAAGCCGGAAGACGTTCACGCCGTCGCCCGCGCCCAAGGCATCGAACTGCCGCAAGGGCTGGAAATTCTCGACCCGGATCTGATTCGTGGTCGCTATGTCGAGCCGATGGTCGAGCTGCGCAAGGGCAAAGGGCTGAACGCACCGATGGCCGAAGCGCAACTGGAAGACAGCGTGGTGCTGGGCACCATGATGCTGGCGCTGGATGAAGTGGACGGCCTGGTGTCCGGTGCCATCCACACCACCGCCAACACCATCCGCCCGGCGTTGCAGTTGATCAAGACCGCTCCCGGCTACAACCTGGTGTCCTCGGTGTTCTTCATGCTGCTGCCGGATCAGGTGCTGGTCTACGGCGACTGCGCGGTGAACCCGGATCCCAATGCCGAGCAACTGGCAGAGATCGCCCTGCAAAGCGCGGCCTCCGCCCAGGCTTTCGGTATCGACCCGCGCGTGGCCATGCTCAGCTATTCCACCGGTGACTCCGGCAGCGGCGAGGAAGTGGAAAAGGTGCGTACCGCCACTCGCCTGGCCCGTGAAAAACGCCCGGAACTGCCGCTCGACGGCCCGCTGCAGTACGACGCCGCTGCCATAGAAAGCGTGGGCAAGCAGAAGGCGCCGAACAGCCCGGTGGCCGGCCGCGCCACGGTGTTCGTGTTCCCCGACCTGAATACCGGCAACACCACCTACAAGGCCGTGCAGCGCAGCGCCGACTGCATCAGCGTCGGCCCGATGCTGCAGGGCCTGCGCAAGCCGGTTAACGACCTGTCGCGCGGTGCGCTGGTCGATGACATCGTCTATACCATTGCTCTGACGGCCATCCAGGCGGCCAACCTGGCGCACTGAAGGGGCGCGCGCAGCCGCAGCGGGCCCTGCTCGCTGCGGCGCGAACCGCACCTCGAAACCAATTGGTCAAGGCTGGCACTTGCAGGTCAGTGCACAACCGTTAACCTTGGCGCCCGAAACGGTTTGCAGCAGGGACTGCCGCTGCCCCTTACATCGCCATGGGCCTCGAAGAATGCCCAGGCGTGTCATCCCTTGGAGACGTTCGTCCGATGCTGCACTTCCTGCCTGCCCCATTGCGCGGCCTGCTCGCCGGCCTGATGCTGGCTCTCAACACGCTGTTCTGGTGCTGGCCGCTGTTCATCATCGCCCTGCTCAAACTGTTGCTGCCATTCGCGCCGATTCAACGCGCACTGCGCTTCGTCATGCATGGCGTCGCCGAGAGCTGGATCGGCATCAACAAGTTCTGGATGCGCCTGGTCGGCCGGATCGAATGGGATGTGCAGGGCCTTGAGCGCTTCGATACGCGCCATTCCTACCTGGTGACCAGCAACCACCAGAGCTGGGTGGACATTCTCGTGCTGCAGTACCTGCTCAACCGACGCATGCCGCTGCTGAAATTCTTCCTCAAGCAGGAGCTGATCTGGGTACCGGTGATCGGTCTGTGCTGGTGGGCGCTGGAGTTCCCGTTCATGAAGCGCTTCAGCAAGGAATACCTGGCCAAGTACCCGGAAAAGCGCGGCCAGGACCTGGCCACCACGCGCAAGGCCTGTGCCCGCTACAAGACCAACCCGGTGGCGGTATTCAACTTCCTCGAAGGCACACGCCTGACGCCTGCCAAGCATGCGCAGCAGCAGTCGCCGTTCAAGTACCTGCTCAAACCCAAGGCCGGCGGTATCGCCTTCGTCCTCGATGCCATGGGCGAGCAGTTGCACAGCATCGTCAATGTCACCATCCACTACCCGCATGGCGTACCCGGTTTCTGGGATCTGCTCTGCGGCCGCCTGGATGCCGTGCGGGTGCGCTTCAAGCAGGTGGACATTCCGCGCGAGTTCATTGGCCGCAACTACGATCAGGACGACGCGTACCGGCAGGCGTTCCAGAGCTGGGTCAACCAGCTCTGGCAGGAAAAGGACGCCGAACTGGACGCCCTGCACCGCGCAGCCTGACCCGCGCCAGCATCACTGCGGCTTGCTCGGTCGCGGCAGCGGCAGGCCGTTCCAGTCCAACAGGGCCGGCACTTGCAGGGCTTCGCCCGGGGGGATGCCTGGCGCAACCAGAAAGCCCTGCATCACGGTGCATTGATGCTGCGTCAGCCACTCGCGCTGAGCCTGGGTTTCTACCCCCTCGGCGATGATCTCCAGCCCCAGGTGGCGGCCAAGGTCGATGATGGTACTGACCACGGCCGCATCACGCGGGGATTCGAGCATGTTGGCGATGAACAGCCGGTCGATCTTCAGGGTATCCAGCTCGAAGTGCCGCAAGTAGGCCAGCGACGAGTAGCCGGTGCCAAAATCATCGATGGCGATCTTCACCCCGAGTTCGCGCAGATGGCGTAGCTGTGACTGTGTCAGTTGCAGATCCTGCATCAACGCACTCTCGGTGACTTCGACCTCCAACTGGCTCGGTTTCAGGCTGAAACGTTCCAGCGCGCGCTGCAACTCCGACACCAGCTGCGGCATGCCGAACTGCACCGGGCTGACGTTCAGGCTCAGCACCAGATCTTCACCGAAATGCCCGCGAAAATCCGCCAGTTGCCCCGCGCCTTCACGGAAGATCCACTCGCCGAGGCGATTGATCAGCCGCGTCTCCTCGAGCAGTGGAATGAACACGTTCGGCGCCACCGTACCCGCCACCCGGTGCTGCCAGCGCAGCAGCGCCTCGAAGCCACGCAGGCGACCGCTGTCGAGGTATACCTGAGGCTGATAGACCAGCACGAAATCGTCGTTTTCGATGGCGTGGCGCAGGCTTTCCTCGAGCATCAGCCGCGACCGTGCGCGGCCGTTCATCTCGGGAGAAAAGAAGCGGTACT
Source organism: Pseudomonas sp. FG29 (assembly GCF_057809355.1). Taxonomy (NCBI): domain Bacteria; kingdom Pseudomonadati; phylum Pseudomonadota; class Gammaproteobacteria; order Pseudomonadales; family Pseudomonadaceae; genus Pseudomonas; species Pseudomonas sp. FG29. The sequence continues at coordinate 50,166 of NZ_JBMDJU010000017.1, forward strand.
GCTGGCGCCCGGCCCGTTTGGCCTCGTACATGGCCATGTCGGACGAGCGTAGCAAGCCCTCGACGCTCTGCCCGCATTCAGGAAAACAGGCGATGCCGACGCTGGCGCCCAAGGTGAAGTCCACTCCGTCGAGGGTATGCCGCACGGACACCAGCTCGATCAGCTTCTCGGCGACCTTGGCCGCATCCTCCGGGTGCCCGAGGTTGTCGAGCAGCGCGGTGAATTCGTCGCCACCGATGCGGGCCAGGCTGTCATAGGGGCGCAGGCAGGCCTTGAGCTGTTCACCGACACGGCGCAGCAACTGATCGCCAACATCATGGCCGAGGGAATCGTTGATGCGCTTGAAACCGTCGAGATCCAGATACAGCACAGCCAGGCGCTGGCCACTGCGTTCGATTCGCGCCAGCGCCGACCCCAGAGCCTGGTGAAAACCACGTCGGTTGAGCAAACCGGTGAGCGAGTCGGTCACTGCCTGCGATTCGAGCTGAGCGTGGAGGTTGCGCACCACCGACATATCCAGCGCGATCACCACCATGGCCTGCTGAGAACGCTGCAGCGGCGAACAGGACAGCGCTACTGGCAGGCAGCCGCCGCTGAACGTGCGCAGCATGGCTTCATGCACACGGTAGGTCGCCTCGCGCTTGAAATGCTGATAGAACTCGGACTCTCGCCAGCCTCCCTCGGTTGCCGGATTCTGCAGGAACGACAACAGCTGCGAGCCTTCCAGATCGGCGACCTCGCCATCGAGCATCTGCGCCATGGCCGGGTTGGCGAACTGGATGAAACCGTCGTCGCCGACCACCATGATGCCCTCGGCCGCATTGGCCAGTACCGAGGCATTGAAGGCACGGGCACGGTCGAGCTGCTGGGTGAGCAGCTGCAATTCGCAGCGATTGCGCTCATGTTCGAGCAGGCTGTGGATCTTGTGCCGCAGCACGGTGGGGTCGAACGGCTTGAGCACGAAGTCCACGGCGCCGGTGCTGTAACCCCGCAGCACCGCGTCCTGAGTCTGGGCGATGGCCGAAACGAAGATGATCGGAATCAGCCGTGTACGCGGGTTGCCGCGCATCAGACGTGCCACTTCAAAGCCATCCATGCCCGGCATCTGCACATCCAGCAGCACCAGCCCCACCTCCTCCTCCAGCAAGCAGCGCAGCGCCTCCTCCCCTGAACTGGCGCAACGCAGCAGCCAGTCACCCTCGTCCAGCAATGCCTGCATGGCTTCCAGGTTCTCGGCACGGTCATCCACCACCAGCAATACCTGCTTGGCGGCCACGGTGGCGGTCTTGCTCTGCTGCTGGGCCATCATCAATCCTCTATCCTTCTGCCCTCGCACCGGTGACTCCTGTTCTCAGGTTAGATCATTGCGGCCTGGCGGTAGCGACGCCCCGCCCAACCAGCGCTCGAGCAGCGCCAGCAGTTCGTCACGCTTGACCGGCTTGGCCATGTAGTCGTCCGCCCCGGCGGTAATGCATTTTTCGCGATCGCCCTTCATGGCATGTGCCGTCAGGGCGATGATGGGGAGCGTGCAGCCGTGCTCCTCCTTGAGCAGACGTGTGGCGGTGTAGCCGTCCATGTTGGGCATGGCCATGTCCATCAGGATCAGGTCGAATGGTTCGCGCTGATAACTGGCAATGGCCTCGAGACCGTCCTTGGCCGAGCTGACCTGCAGCCCGGCCTCGTCGAGCAGGGCGGTCAGCGCGTAGACATTGCGCACATCGTCGTCCACCAACAGGATGCGCTGGCCTTGCAGCATGCTCTGCGCCGCGCGGACACGCTCCGGTGCACGCACGTCACCGAGAAAGCCTTGCACGGCCTGACACAACGCCTGGGTATCCTCACCATGCTTGCGTACCACCACCGCGCTGTAGCGCCGCAGGCGCTGCAAGGCCTGCTGGGTTACATCCACGCCGGTGTTGATGACCACCCGCGCGCCTTGCAGCGTACGGATCTGGCTGAGCCGCTCGAGCAGGCCGAAGCCATCCTGTTCGGGGAGATCGAGGTCGATCACCAGTGCGCAGAAGCTGCCCTGTGCATAAGCCTCACAGGCCTCGTCGGCGCCGGCGCAAGCCGTGACCTCGAAGCCCAGCCGCGTCAGCTCATCGCGGTAATGCTCGCGCTCCACCTCGACGTCTTCGACCAGCAGCAGGCGCTGATCGGGGCGCTGCTCGTGCTGCAATTCGAGGAACACCTGCTCCAGTTCATCACGCCCGATAGGTTTGACCAGATAGCGCGTACCGTCATCGTTCCAGCCCGCCGGCTGTGGCACACAGGAAATGATGTGCACCGGCGTGTGGCGATGGCTGGGCTGCGAGCGCAGGCGGCGGAACAGCTGCCAGCCGCTGATATCCGGCAACAGGATGTCGAGGATCACTGCAGTGAAGGTCTCCTGCTGCAGCAGGCTCAGGGCCTGCAGACCCGTGCGGCAGTGCACGCTGGAGAAGCCATGGCCGTGCGCCTCTTCGGCGATCACCGCAGCAAAGTTGGCATCGTCCTCGACGATCAACAGCGCAGGCCCTTCTCCGGCCCTGTGTGGCCCCTCGACAGGCGCCTCGAGCACGTTGGGCACGGTTCGCACAGGCAGGTGCACGGTGAATGTCGAGCCCTGCCCCGGCGCACTTTGCAGACGAATGTCGCCATCGAGCGCCAGCACCAGCTGACGCGTGATGGCCAGGCCCAGGCCGGTGCCACCGAAACGCCGGCTGGTGGAACCGTCGATCTGCTGAAAGGCCTGGAACACCAGCTCATGCTGCGCCGGATCGATGCCGATACCGGTGTCGCGCACGCAGAAACACAGGAGCTCGCGCCCATCGTCGAGCTTGTCCTGACAGCTGACGGTAAGCGTCACTTCGCCGTGATCGGTGAACTTCAGGGCATTGGACAGCAGGTTGCGCAGAATCTGGTGCAGGCGCACACGGTCGGTATGCACCATGCGTGGTACACCGGCGTCCAGTTGCATATGCAGACGCAGCCCCTTGAGCTCGGCCATCGGCCGCAGGCTGGCATCGAGCTCGACCAGCACGTCCTGCATGCTGATCGGCTCCAGCTTGAGCTGCATGCGTCCGGACTCCACCTTGGCCAGATCGAGTACATCGTTGATCAACTGCAGCAGATCGGTGCCGGCCCGGTGCACGATGTCGGCGTGTTTGCTCTGTTTTTCCGTCAGGTTGCCGGCCAGGTTCTGGCGCAGTTGATCACTGAGGATGAGGATGCTGTTGAGCGGCGTGCGCAGCTCATGGGACATGTTGGCGAGAAATTCGGATTTGTAGCGGTTGGCCAACAGCAGTTGCTCGGCCTGCTCGCGCAGCTTGTGCTCAGCCGCCTTGCGCTCGCTGATGTCGATGATCACCGCCTGCACCAGGTTCTCGTCGCCACTGCGAATCGGCGAAAGGCCCACCTCCAGGGGGATCAGTCGCCCTTCACGGTGCTGCCCGAACAGCTCGCGGTTGCTGCCCATGCGGCGCTGCTCAGGCATGGCCTGGTAACCCCGGCGCAGACCGACGTGAACACCGCGCTGAGCGTTGGGCAGTAGCATTTCCACCGGCTCGCCCAACAGCGCCTGACGCTCATAGCCGAAAAGCAGCTCAGTCTGACGATTGACCATGGCGATACGTCCCAGGCCGTCGACCAGCACGATGGCATTGGGCGAGGCCTCGACCACCAGGCGGAAGCGTTCCTCGGCCACCTTGCGTGCGCGCAGATCGACCAGATTGAGCAGATAGCCACTGCCCTCGTGCAGGCTGTTGAGGCTGATGCTGACCGGGACGGTATCACCACGCAGGGTACGCACTACCCGCTCATCGGACTCGTCCAGGTGCTGCCGCAGGTCGCTGGGCGACTCGATGCTGGGCAACACGCGCAACACCGTCTCGCCGATCAACGCATGCACCGTACAATCCAGCAGCTCCGCCGCGCTGCGGTTGGCGATCTCGATACGCCCCGCGTCGTTGCACAGCAGAGTCGCTACCGGCAGGCGTTCGATGAGCAGGCGAAAACGCTCCTCACGCTCCCGCAACGCCGCAGTCGCCAGCTCGGCGACATACTCCTTGCGATCACGCTGATACAGATACCCGCCCACCAGCAAGGCAAAGAGCACGGTGGCCACCAGACCGGCCCAGAGGTTGAATGAGCCGCTGTCCTGGCCCGGCGCGCGTTCGTATTCCACCGTACCGGTCACGTCCAGTAGCCAGGTGCGGCCGTAGAGCGACAGTTCCTGATGGCTGACGAATAGTGCGGACTCGCCACCGCTGGGCCGCGTAATGCTGAGCAGAGGGCTGTCATCCAGCGCCTTATCCTGCAACACGATATCGAAGCTGCGACTCTGCAGGCCGAGGATGCCCTCGATCAGGTCATGGCTGCGAAACGCCCCATGCACCATGCCGAGCAGGGCTTCACGGCGCTGCTCGACCGTATTCAGCGGCAGACCGGTATGGAACACCGGCAGGAACAGCAGCAGTCCGTGCTGCGGATTCACATCGGTTTCCTGACGCAGTATCACCGGCCCGCTCAGGCTGGCCTCTCCGGTTTCGATGGCACGCTCGATGGTGGCCTGGCGCACGCTCTCGCTGAGCATGTCGAAACCCAGCACCCGACGGTTGCGCCAGTCGAGCGGGCTGACGTAGTCGACGAACAGGTGTGGGGGCTGAGCGTTTTCCGGGAACAACTGAAAACCGCTGCGGTTTCGCTCCTGCGTTTCGCGGCGAAACGCCTCGACCTCACTGGCGCGAACGTATCGTGACCAGGCGACCGCCTGGATACCGGGGTAGCGATCTTGCAACTGCAACTGATCGAGCGCCCGCTCCCACTCGCCGAGCGAAACCTGATCGCTGCCCACCATCAGCCCGGAGACGCCACGCAGCACCATCTCGTAGGTCTGCATCCGCGTCAGGATGCGCTGGCCGATATCCTTGGCTTCGAGCTGAAAGCGGTTCTGGCGATCCTCGCTCTGGAGTTCGTGCGCCACCCGGCTCTGCCACAGCAGCAAACCGCCCAGGGTCAGCGTCAGAGCGAGCGCTACCAGAATCGGCAGCCAGGGTTTGGGGGGCTGGACTGCTCTGTCGTCCATTCATAATCCTCGGTCATCCAAAACCACCGCGCACCGATCGTGCACGAGCGTCACAGAACCACTTGAAAGCAGTCTAGACAGGTTTTCGACGACTGGCCTTTGGCCAGACGAGAGACCACAGGCGCTTGGAAAGCCCCCCGCAGAACGGGGGCTTCAGCCAGGGTCAGAGCGGGCGGAGGTTGATCTCGACGCGGCGGTTCTGCGCACGGCCGGCATCGGTGGCGTTGCTGGCGATGGGCTGGCTGGGGCCTGCGCCATAGGCGGAAATACGCTGGGCAGCGACGCCATTGCCGCTCAGGTAATCGGCGACGCTCTGCGCACGGCGCTGTGACAGGCTCTGGTTGAGCGCCTGCGAACCGGTGCTGTCGGTATGGCCGACGATGTTCACACCGTTCTTGTCGAATTCCTTGAACACCAGCACCAGCGAGTTGAGCGTCGGGTAGAAGCTGCTGGAGATGTCCGCCGAATTGCTGGCGAAGGTGATATTGCCGGGCATGATCAGTTTCAGGTCATCGCCATTGCGCTGCACCTGCACACCAGTGCCCTGCAGGGTCTGGCGCAGCTTGGCTTCCTGGGTGTCGACGTAGTAGCCGTAGCCGCCACCGGCCGCGCCGCCGACAGCTGCGCCGATCAGGGCGCCCTTGGCGCGATCTTTCTTGCTCGATGTAGCGGCCCCGATCACGGCTCCTGTCGCTGCGCCGATACCGCCATAGATACCGGCTTTGCCAGCCTGACTTTCACCGGTGTAGGGGTTGGTGGTGCAGCCGGCCAGTACGGCCATGACTGCAGTTGCTGCAGCCAGATTACGCCAGATTTTCATGGGAGCGTCCTTAGAATACTTGGGATTTCAGGCAGTTAGCCAAGGACTTCGAGCCAGGACGGAAGCTCGAAGTTCCCTCATATTTTGCGGCGCTCCACAAAAGCTGGTTAGTAGCAGGCTGTCACTGAGCCCCAGGCAACGGACGCAGCGTGACCTCGACACGGCGGTTTTGCGCACGGCCGTCAGCGGTGTCGTTGCTCGCCACCGGCTGATCCGGGCCCATGCCACGGGTGCTCAGGCGGCTCGGGTCGACACCCTGCGCCAGCAGGTAGTCGGCGACACTCTGCGCGCGGCGCTGGGAGAGATCCATGTTGTGGCTGTGCGAGCCGGTGCTGTCGGTGTGCCCAACGATCTCGATGCTGTTCTGGTTGTACTGGCGGAAGGAGTTGGCCAGGTTGTTCAGCGGCTGGTAGAAGCTGCTGGCGATCTGCGCCGAGTCGGTGGCGAACGTGATATTGCCGGGCATGACCAACTGGATCACGTCGCCCTGGCGCTGCACCTCGACGCCGGTGCCCTGCATGCTGCGGCGCAGCTCCGCCTCCTGCTTGTCGGCGTAATAGCCATAACCTGCAGCCGCCGCGCCCGCCACAGCGGCACCGATCAATGCGCCCTTGCCACGGTTGTCGTGATTGATCAGGGCGCCGGCGGCGGCGCCAGCCAGCGCTCCCAAGCCGCCATAGGTGGCGGTACGGTTGGAGGTCGGGCCACTCTGGTCGTACGGATTTTGCGAGGCGCAGCCGGAAATCAGCAGAGCGGAAGAGCACAGGGCAATCAGGGTCAGGCGGAACATGGAAGCATCTCCAGGAGCGGCGGGATGATGGCCTTTTGAACACGAATCGCGAATTTAGTGCCCTGTCAGGCCCGAATAAAAGGGTTCTCGCGCATCTCGTCACCTAGCCGCGTATCGGGCCCGTGGCCGGTAACCACGGTGGCCTCCTCATCCAGGCGATAAAGGCGCTGCCTGATCGAACGCTCGATGGTCGCGTAATCGCCGCCCCACAGGTCGGTGCGGCCGATGCCGCGACGGAACAGGGTGTCACCGGCGATCAACAGCTTGGCATCGGCGAACCAGAAGCTCATCGAGCCCGGTGTATGGCCAGGGGTGTGCAAGGCCACGCCACAACCACAGGCCAACTCCTCGTCATCGGCCAGCCAGCGATCCGGTGCCGGCACCGGCGTGTAGGGGACGCCGAACATCTGACACTGCATCTCCAGGTTATCCCAGAGGAACTGATCGTCCTTGTGCAGGTGCAAGGTGGCCCCGGTCTTCTCCTTCATCTGCCCGGAAGCGAGAAAATGGTCGAGGTGCGCGTGGGTGTGAATGATGCTCACCACCTTCAGCCCATGGGCGTCGAGGCGCGCCATGATCAGATCGGGATTGCCGCCCGGATCGACCACGATGGCCTTCTTGGTCAGCGGGTCACCGATGATCGTGCAGTTGCACTGCAAGGGGCCGACGGGAAAGGTTTCACGAATCAGAGCGGGCACAGCGGTGTTCATCGGATGTCCTCGTGACGATAGTCACTCGGCAGTTTACCCGTCCATTTGCGGAACGCACGGCGGAAATTGGAGGGGTCGCTGTAGCCCAGCAGGTGAGCGATCTCGAACAACGGCAGGTGAGTCGTGGTGAGGTACTGCAGCGCCAGGCGACGACGTACGTCGTCGAGCACCTGCTGGTAGCTGGTGCCCAGTTGTGACAGGTGCCGGCGCAGGCTGCGTGCACTGGTGTGCAACGCCTGCGCAGCGCCGTCGAGATCGGGAAAGTCGCCAGGTCGCGCCAACAATAGGCGGCGCACCCGCGTGAGCAGGGCGTCCTGGACGTCGAGGCTGGCCAGCAGGGCCTCGCACTGTTGCTCGCACATCTGCACCGTGGCCGGATTGGCCAATGCCATCGAGCGTTGCAGGTAATGGCTGGGCAGGCGCAGCCAGTGGCAGGCCTGCTCGAACTGCGCCGGCACACCGAATACCTCGCGGTAGCGCTCGGCATAAGGCGGTGCGGCATGGGCGAACCCCACAGCCAAGCCGTCGAGATCGTCGCCCAAGAGAAAGCGGGCAATGGTATGGATGCTGGTCAGCAGCCCCTCGGCAGCGAAGCGCGACTGTGCCCCCATCGGGAAGGACTCCACGGCTCGCAGCTCCGCATGGCCATCCTGCTCGATCATCTCCAGCTCGAACGCCAGCCCCAGTACGCGGTAATAGCGCAGGGCGAACTGCAATGCCGTTCCCAAATTGGCGCTGGAAAGCACGGCATAGCCGAGGATGCCATGGGTGGACACGTTCAAGCGTTGCCCCAGCACCAGGCCCAGCGCCGGATCGCCACAGCGATCCAGAGCGGCCTGACTCAACTGATGGAAGTCGACGAAGGACAAGCGTCCGGTCGGGCTGGCAAGCACTTCGGGCCTGACCCGAGCCGCCACGCACAGGGCGTCACGCGCGACGCCGTATTCCTCGGCCAGTTGCAAGAGCGCCTCGGCATAGGCGACCGGAACCAACTCTGCGCTGAAATCGAAGGCTTGCCTCATGAGGGAACCTGAGCAGTCTGGCCGGATATGACCGATACCGACCTTATTCCGCCCACTGCCCCACCACAAGCGCACCCTTACCCAACTTTTTACTGGCGAGATAAAGCGTGGCCGGATATGACCTGAACTCTGGCTGCTCCTAACCTGTGCGCCCGGTGATGCGGCCCGCATAGTGAGCGTGGATTACTCACCACCTGGGAGGCCCTATGGCCAGTACCACTCCGGCAGGACTGCAGATCCGCCCCCGGCACATGGATTTCGACCTGCCCAATCCACTGCCCCGCCACTGGCACAGCGGCGATGCCTTCAAGAGCCATCTGTTCGACGCCATGTCCGTGCTGTTTCCGGATGGCGAGCGCTTCTTCATCGACTCGGTCAGGCACTTCCGTGATCGCATCGAGGATGCTCAGCTCAAGGAGCAGATCCGCGGTTTCATCGGTCAGGAAGGTCATCACAGCCGCGAGCACCTGGAGTACAGCCAACGCCTGCGCGACCTCGGCTACGACATCGAGCGCATCGAAAAACGGGCGCGGGCGCGTATTCGTTACACCCAGAAGAAGTTCTCGCCACAGCGCCAGCTCGCCGCGACCGCAGCCCTGGAGCACATCACCGCGATCATGGCCGACGGCCTGTTGCGCAACCCGCAGTACCTGGCTGGTGCCCAGCCTGAACTGGCGCGCCTGTGGCGCTGGCACGCGCTGGAAGAAACCGAGCACAAGGCCGTGGCGTTCGACGTCTACAACCAGGTATGCGGTAGCCGTCGGCTGTTGCGGCGAGCGATGATCATGGGCACCTTCTTCTTCGTGCTCGACACCACGCGCGGCCTGGCGCACATGCTCAAGGTCGACGGCCTGCTGTGGAACTGGCGCGTCTGGCGTGACGGCCTGCGCTGGATGTGGGGCAAGGAGGGCGTGTTCCGCCCCTTGCTCGCCACCTACCGCGACTTCTTCAAGCCCGGCTTCCACCCCTGGCAGCACGACAACCTCGACCTGCTGCACGCCACTCGTGTGGAGTTCGACGAAGTCTCTCCCTCCCAAGCCAGTGCCGCCTGAAGCCGCAGCCCGGACACCGTCCGGGCTACGCCCTCCTCCCCGTTACCCCAGCAGGAAACGCATCGCGTCTGCCGCGCTCTGCTCGGGAATCTCCTCCATGGGGATGTGCCCGACCCCCGGATAGACCTTGACCTGGATACCCGGCAGATCACGCTGCCAGAGCGGCACATGACGAGGCGAAATCCAGCGATCACGCTCGCCCCACATCAGCAAGGTGGGCGCCTGGATCTGTGCGACGCGCTGCGGTGTACCCGCCAGTTCGGTCTTGTTCACCTTCAGCAGCACACGGAAGATATCCATCATCGCGCGGCGATTGCCGGGACGACGCGACAGGTCGTAGTAGCGGTCGACCACGCCCGGCTTGATTCGTCCTGGCTCGCCGTAGACCTCCTTGATGCCCTGCGCGATCAGCGCGCGCGGCATCCACAGCGGCATCGCCAGAGTGGCACCGGGCAACGCTGCGGACGCGATCATCCAGGGCACCTTGGCCATGTGATAGCCGGCCGGATCGATCAGCACCAATTTGCCAACCCGCTGCGGCTGTGCCAGGGCGAAGTTCCAGGCGATATAGCCGCCGAGGGAGTTACCGGCGATATCGGCCTTGTCGACCTGCAAATAGTCGAGCAGCAGGCCCAGCACCCCGAGCATGCGCTCGGCCGAATATCTGCCATTCCGCGCCGGGCCGGTGAGGCCGAAGCCCGGCACGTCGAAACGGATGATGCGGTAATGCGGAGCAAAGGCCTGCACCCAGGCATCCCAGGTATGCAGCGATGCGACCACGCCGTGGATCATCACCAGCGCCGGCTTGTCGCGGCTGCCCTCGTCGCGGTAGTGCACCGTGAAGCCATCGAGCTCGATATAGCGGGAACCCTCGGCGGCATTGCCATAACGCGCCTTGAGTCGCTCCAGTGACAAGGCACCGAAGCCAAGCCGGGCAAAACCGGCAGCCAATGGGGGTTGCAGGGGCAAGCTATTGGCGGTCATGCGCGATACCTCGATTCTTGTTGGTGTGGCACCGATGAAAACATGGCACCTCAGCAAACGCTGCCCAACCTAGGTTGAGGCTGGGCACAACGAAGCGATCAACACATCACTCAGCACGGCCTTGGCCCGCTCGATCTCGGCACGGCTGGCGTTACGCCCGAGCAGATCGAGAGAGGCAGCCTCCAACGCCCAGATCAGCGCCTGGTAGACGAGCGGGTCGCGTGGTTGCAGCGCCGGCTCCAGCCGCTCGATCAGCAGCCGCCGCATCTCCTCGTGAGCACGCTGCCGGTGTGCCGCCAGAGGCGAGTCGGCGCGCAGAGCCTCTTGCTGCATCATGCGGATGATCGGCCCCACGGCCAGGTGATAGTCGAAGAAGCGACCGACCATCGCCCGCAACCAGGCATCGGAACTGCCGGCCACCTGGCGCATTTCGCGAAAGCGCGCCAGCAGGAGCAGTACGGCCGTCTGGTAGATGCCCTCGAGCACCTCCATCTTGTTGGCGAAGTATTTGTAGAAGGTACGCCGCGATACCTGAGCAGCTTCCAGCAGGTCACCGACGGTAACCTGCTCCAGGCCCTTGCGGGCGAACACCGCGATCGCAGCCAGCTGGATATGGGTACGCTGCAGATGCCCGACCAGCGGCCCATCGCCCGCGCGCTGGCCGGCGAGCGCGCCGTAACCGCCGAGATCCTCGAACACGGCCTGTACCGCCGCCAACTGCTCCATGCGATGCTCCCAACCAAGGCGCGGGTGACGAGCGGCCACGAGCTGAGTACGCTGGAGCCAACTGCCACTACGGATGATCACTGTGCCGACCACCCTAGCACGTCGCCTGCTCTGGCCGCTGGCCATCCTTTTGCTGGTCTGTGGGCCCTTGCACGCAGCCGAACTGTTCTACCTCGGCCAGCGCATCCCGGATCTCGACCGGCCCTGGCGCAGCAGTGACTATCAGCAATTGCTCGAGGCCCTGCAAAAAGTCGAGGGCAACCAGGCCAACGCCCTGCCCCGGCGCAGCGGCGAGTTCACCGGGCCGATCTACCAGCGCATGGTCTCACCGGACAACTTCCGCCCCCAGTTGAACATCTACGCACCGCTGGAACTGCGTCAGAACGAGGCGCGCGAAGTACTTTTCCAGCTCAAGGAGCTGATGCGTCTATACTTCGACTTTCGCGCCAAGCAGCAGCCCTATGCCGCGGAGGCCCTGGGGCTGATGAGTTATTCGCTGCGCCAGCAGGCGATTCTGTTCAGCCTGACCACCGAGTTCTGGATGACCCTGTCACAAACCGAACAGAGCAAACCCATACGCCTGCAAGGCCTGCAGGAAACCAAGGCGGCTGCGGCGATGCTGACCAGCAGCGCCCTGGACTACCTGAATCTCACCCAGGCCTTCGGCCGCGAGGAATTGCTGCTTTACAGCGCCGAGCTGAGCCAGCAATTGCCGGAACTGTTCGTGCATCTGCCAGCCGATGTGCAAGCCCAACTGCTGACACGCATCGAACAGACCAGTCAGCAACATCGCTACCCGCAAGTGCGCGAGAACATGGCCACGTTGCTACCGGTGTTGCGCCTCATCCACCAGGACGTGCTGGTCAAGCAGGCAGAGCCCGTTGCACCCAAACCCCAACCCAAGGTGCTGGATCTGACGCCACCGCCATCAGGCCAGTAGGCCCAGCGTCTTGGCTCGCGCGACAGCCTGAGTACGTCGCTCCACACCCAGCTTGCTGTTGATGTGCCGGGCGTGAGTCTTGACCGTATGCAGGGAGATGAACAGGCGCTCGCTGATCTCCTGGTTCGAGCAGCCGCGTGCGATCAACTGCAGGACAGCCAGTTCTCGGCTGCTGAGCTTCTCGGCCGGCGCAGCGAGTTCGACTGATGGCTCATTCGCCTGCGCGCACGGCAGACGCGCCAGCAAGGCATCGCGTACCGCGCTGGCGGGGCGCTCACGCAACTGGGCAGCGAGCCAATGTGGCTGGTGCTGCAGCAGCTCCTCGAATGGCAGCAAGGCGCCCCCTTGGGCAGCCTCCAAACAGGCATCGAGATACTGCCGAGCCTCACGGGCGTTGCCGGTCTGGTGCAGCAACTGGGCCAGTTGTCCCTGCGCCATCATGCCCACCAACTGCACGCCCATCGGCTGAGCCTGCTGCACCAGCGCGCGCAGGCGCCGCTCAGCCGCGCCGAGGTCACCCTGCAGGCGTTCCAGGGCCGCCACCTGCAACTCGATGTGCAGCACCAGTTGCGGATGGAACTCGGGGGCGGTAGTGCGCCCCTGCACGCCGTAGGTCTCCTCCAGCTGCGGCAGCCAGGCGGATGCCAGCTCGATCTGCCCCTGGCGCAACCACAGCTCGCACTTGATCAGCGTGACCATCGCCAGGTAATAGATCGCCGGCACATCCCAGACGTGCATCAGCCGCTCTACCTCACCCAGCAGAGCGAACGCTTCGGCACTGCGCCCATGGCGCCCCTCCAGACTGGCCATCACGCAGTAACCGATCAACACGCCGACATCGCGGCAGCCCCTGGCTTCCGCGACCCCGCGTTGCAAATGCTCCAGGGCGCTGTCCGGCTGCAAAAGAAGACTCTGCAGGTAACCCTCATAGATCTGCAGCCGCGCACGCACGGAGTAGTTGCTCTGTGCCGGCAACTCACGCAGGCAGTGCTGCCCCTGGTGCACCTCGTCGAGCGCACGGTGCACCTCGCCTCGCGCCTGCAGCACCCGCGCACGCTCGTAATAGGCAATGGCTTCGAACAACGGATTGCCCACCCGCTGCGCCAGCTCCAGAGCGTCACGATTGAGGCCACGGGCGCGCCACAGATCGCCGCGCACCACCGCCAGATTGGCCAGGTTGGCCAGGCACATGAAGAGCGGCCCGTAACGATCATTGCTCAGCCCAGTCAGCGCCTCGCTGGCCTGACGCTCGGCGCGCTCACCATCACCACGTCCACGGGCAATCATGCCATCCAGCGCCTGCCACTGGGCCAGCAGGCTGCGCTGCGTCACCGGGTCGGCTGCCGGCAGAAAGCGCCCGAGCTGATCGAGCAACTCCTGCGCAGCGTCCAACTGACAGGCCAGCGCCAGTGCCCAGCCATAGAGCATGATCAGACGCGGCGTGCTGGAGAGCAGGCTGTCCGGCAGGTTGGTCTTCCAGCGCAGCAACATGGCGATGTTCTGCTCGGCCAGCAGTTGCTCTTCGGAAAGGTTCTGCACCAGGCTGGCGGCAACATCGGTCTGCCCGGCCAGCAGCGCCTGTTCGACCGCTGCCTCGAGCAGGCCCTGGGCAGCGAACCAGCGACAGGCGCGCAGATGGGCACCGCCGCGCGCATACCCGGTCGCTTCATGCTGGCGAGCATTGAGCAGGTCGGAGAACAGGTGATGGTAGCGAAACCAGCGCCCTTGCTCGTCCAAAGGCACAAGAAAGACCTGGTTGGCCTGCAAATGGCGGAGGATCGCGGCGCTGTCACCGGCATCCCGCACGGCATCGCACAATTCTGCACAGAAGCGTTCGAGACAGGCCGTTTCCATCAGAAACTGCTGCACCTCCGCCGGCTGGCGCTCGATCACCTCTTCCAGCAGATAGTCGCGGATCAGCCCCTCACCACCGTGCAGCGGCAGGGGCTCGCGCGCGGCGCTCGGACAATCGTCACGCGCCAGCAGCCACAAGCGTAACCCCGCTACCCAGCCCTCGCTGCGCTGCAGGATGTTCGCCACCTGCTGGCGTTCGAAACAGGCGCCCTGACTGCTCAGCAAGGCGCTCAACTCATCGCTGGTCAGGCGTAGATCCTGCTCGCTCAGTTCCAGCAGCTGCCTCGACAGGCGCAGACGCGCCAGGTGCCAATCCGGACGCTGACGGCTGGTGACCAGCAGGAGGATGCCAGGTGGCAAGTGATTGAGGAAAAACTGCAGACACCGATCCAGTACGGCGCCCTGTGCCAGGTGGTAGTCGTCCAGCACCAGCAACAGGGGCTGGGATTCATCCAGCACCGAAGTCAGTTCGTCCAGCAAACCATCCAGCCACTGCTCGAATGCGAAAGGCTGGTGCCGCTGGCGCATTTTCAGCAGCCCCAGGGCCTCAGCGCCCAGCCCGGGAAAGAATTGCTGCAAGCCCAACAGCAAACGCTCGAGAAAGCGCCCGGGATCCCTGTCACGGTCGTTCAGACCGAGCCAAAGGCTGTGCCAATAAGCAGGTAGACGCTCGCAGAACTCGATGGCCAGGGAGCTCTTGCCAAAACCTGCCGGCGCGCAGACCAGCAGCAGACGCCCCTGCAGCCCATCTTCCAGGCGCTCACACAAGCGTGGACGAGAGACATGCCCGGCCGGCAGAGGCGGACGATAGAAGCGCGCCTCCAGGGGCGTGGCCGGGGCGTAGGGCAATCCTGGCATGCGAGAAAGGTCTGTCATCGGCCGATTCTTGGAAGCGTTATGGTCAGTCACTTGCGACCTGACCCCAGCCTAGCGACTTGCACGCCCCATTTGAAGGCTCCGCTACAGTCGGTAACGAAAAAGCCGGCACAAGGCCGGCTCTATCGTGTTGCTCAGCGAATCAGGCGTTAGCGAACGCCCGCCTGGCGGAGTGCCGCCGGGGTGTAATCGCTGCTGGAAGCCTTGTAGTTGAAGTTGTAGGACTGCTTCTCCTCGTTCTTCATGCCCAGTGCCAGGTAGCGGCCAGAGAGCAGGTCATACAGGGACTCCAGGGTGTACCAGGGCACCTGCTTGTCGTAGTAGTACTGAGCATGCGCCTCAGCCACGCGCCACAGGGTGCCACGACCGTCGTAGTGGTCGATCAGCGCGGCTTGCCAGGTGTCTTCGTCGATGTAGAAGTCCCGTTTGGCATAGATGTGGCGCTCACCCGCTTTCAGGGTTGCGGTCACGTGCCAGACGCGGTGCAGCTCGTAACGAGTCAGATCCTGATTGATGTGGCCGGCCTTGATGATGTCGGAGTACTTCAGGTTCGGCGAGTCGAGCTTGTAGGCGTTGTAGGGGATGTAGATCTCCTTCTTGCCTTCGAGCTTCCAGTCGTAACGATCCGGCGCACCGTTGTACATGTCGAAGTTGTCGGAGGTACGCAGGCCGTCAGCTGCAGTGCCCGGACCATCGTAGGACACCTGCGGAGCACGACGTACACGGCGCTGACCGGCGTTGTAGAGCCACGCCAGGCGCGGCTCTTTCACCTGGTTCAGGGTCTCGTGCACCAGCAGCACGTTACCGGCCAGACGCGACGGCGCGGTCACACGCTGCTTGAAGTAGAAGAGTACGTTGCTCTCCTTGCTCGGGTCGTAGTCGGTCAGGGCATCACGGAAGGTGAACTCGTCCTGGAAGTACACCAGCGAGTAGGAACCGTTGGCTTGCGGCGTCGCCTGGGTTACCAGACGGCTCACGCTACCACCGCGATAACGGGTGATGTGGTTCCAGATCGCTTCCAGACCATTCTGCGGAATCGGGAAGGGGTTGGCGGTCTGGAAATTCTCCAGACCGTTACCGCCTTCCACCAGCTTGGTGTTGACCGCGTTCTTCTTGGCTGCCTCGGCCACAGCGGCCGGCACGCTGGCCGAACGATGGGTCGGGTAGACCGGCATCTTGTAGCTGTCGGGGTAGCGCTTGAACATTGCCACCTGACCAGGAGTCAGCTTGTCCTTGTACTGATCGACGTTCTGCGCAGTGATGGTGAACAGCGGCTGCTCGTTGGCGAACGGGTCGGAAAGGAAACCCTTGCTGTCGACGGTACCGGCATTGGCCGGCAGGCCACCGTTCCAGGCCGGGATCGAGCCATCGGCATTACCGGCCATCTCGGCGCCCAGCGGGGTCAGTGTCTGCCCCAGCTTGGCCGCCTCGTCCGGCGCAACCGCTGCCATGACACTGGTTGCCAGAAGAGACAGTACCAGGGCCCCGCTTTGCCACAGTGTTTTTGTTGTTTTCATGTGCATTCTCATTCCTCGAATTCCTGGCCGCTTAGAAGTTCATACCGAAGCTGAGTGCAACAAAGTCGCGATCACTCTGGGTATTGTATTTGCCGCCGCCAAAGAAAGTGGTGTACGACAGGTCAGCGGTGTAGGTGTTCTGATACTCAGCATTGAGACCCAGGCTGACGGCTTTGCGCCCTTCTTCGAAATTGGCACCAGGGCCTGGAGAATAACCCTCGACGTCATGCGACCAAGCCACACTGGGGCGCAGGTTGATACCGGCGACAGCATTCGGATAGTCCCAGATGGCGCGGGCACGATACCCCCAAGAATTGGCGGTGGTAAAACCGTCATTTTCACAGTAACGGCTCACGTTCTCTGCAGTGGCGTTGCCCAGCGTCCCGGCATTGAGCGTCTGGCAAGTACCGTTAGGCAAAGGGCCGGGGCCAAATACGGGATCGCGCCCATAACGAGCTTCGCTATTACTTTCCAGCCCCCCCACATGCGTCCAACCAAGTTCACCCACCAAGGTAAGGCGGCTAGCACCCATTACCTGATCAAAGAAGTGGGTAAACGTAGTTTGCAGTTGAGTAATTTCTTTACGGCGATAGCCGTGAAGATCAGAGCCTGGCCTGCCTTGGAGTACCGATACGTTCGGGTTCAACGGCGTAATACCAGCGAATAGGATATCGGTAGTATTTAGCTGAACAGGTGCATTGGGCCGATAACTGACTTCACCACTCCAAGCTGTGCCAGTGGGAAGAGTGGTCGAAAAACTGAGACCATAGAGACGAATATCTTCAGGATACTCTACGAAATACTTCGAGTTACCAGCGACTACCAGAGGAGCCAGTTGCCCGACCAGCCCTGGAATTGCAACACCTGGTACACCTACACCGCCCAGCTGAGGCCCGAGACCACCCGGATTAAGAGGGCTAAAGAGCGCATAGACGGATGGATCGGCAGCAGCGCCACTGAATATCGGCAAACGGCTGTGGTAGTTCATCGCGTAGACCCCGAACTCAGTGTCGAGGGGTTCGAATAGATAGCGGAAGGCCATACCCCACTGCCCACTATCACGAGCATCACGATCCGCCCCACGGGCGACCAAAACGCCTTCGTCAGGGCTCCCCCAGGACACTCCATTATCTTTCAGAAGGTCGATCACACCGGGGGCCAATGGGCCTAGACCTGCCAATGCTTGGGAAAGCCCAACCTCTGAACGCAGAACAGCAAGGTTGTTATCACAACCGTCTGCAATCACGTCAGGTTGAGAGAAAAAAGTCCCACAGTTGTCAACAACGGTCTGATCCCACTCAATCTGGTAAAACGCCTCCATAGAGAGGTTGTCGGTCAGACTCTGGGAGATGAAGAACATATTGACGGGGATGAGACCTTCTTTGATCTCAGCCCCAGGCCGGCGAAATGCGGAAACATCAATAGGGTTGATTGCGTTAATGCCACCACCGATGAATGTGCTTTCACCCCAGTTAACGACTTGCTTACCGAGACGCACGCTACCTGGCATGTCCGCAATGGAATAGTTGTGATAGATGAACGCATCGAGAATTTCACCCCCCGAAGATTGGGCGCCCTCTTTGCGGTTGCTATCGCTGATGTCTTTGAAGGGGCGACTTTCATCTTTCAATTCGAAGTCGTACCAGTACTTACCTCGCACAAAGATACCGGTATCGCCGTACTTCAACTCGAGATCGTGGATGCCTTTGAATATCTTGGAGAAAGTTTCTCCGCGTTTGAAATTGAGGTGACCATCGTCGGAGGTCTGAGAAAGACCACGGCCACCGTTGTTGACGCCAATCAGATCCTTATCAGCCTTCTCGGTCGACCAACTGGCACCCACGGAGAGAGAAGAATCGAACTGCCCTTCGATCTCACCGATGTTAAACGTGACGCCGAATGCCGGGGCGGCGAGGGTAGAAGCGAGACTGACGGCCAACGGCAGTTTTGCCAGGCGCCAGTAGGGTGTTGTTTTTGTTGTCATCGACGCTACTCCATGTGTTTTTTGTTATGGATGCTTTGACTATAGCCAGCGGGTCATCCCGCTTGATCCCTCGAAAGAGTGATTTGCAGCCCTCAGACACTCTGGCTCGCAGGTCTCAGCACCTGCGATGAGTCAAGCATGGACGGGAAACAGCAATTAGCAAGCCAAACGCTTGTTTGACTGAGTGGTCACGCTGGCCACCCAGTCAAAATGCCCCTCACAAGGTGGAGAGGAAGGCGCTCCCCGCCTCCTGCCACTGGGCGATATCCAGGCGAATGCGCTTCTTGTCCAGCTTGCCGACACTGGTCTTGGGAATTTCAGTAACAAGCGCGATCTGGTTGGGAATGGCCCACTTATTGATGTGACCTTGCTCGACGAAAGGCTTGAGGTGCTCCTTGAGCCCCTTGGCATCCAACGCCTGGCCGTCACGCGCGACCAGCAGCGCGAAGGGACGCTCGCCCCACTGTGGATCGGGCACCCCGACCACTGCGACCTCACGCACGGCCGGATGACGACTGATCAGATCCTCCAGCTCCAGTGAAGAAATCCATTCACCCCCGGTCTTGATCACATCCTTGATGCGGTCGCGGATCTCGATGAAACCCATTCCGTCCAGGGTGGCGACATCGCCGGTATGTAACCAGCCATGCGCCCAGAGTTCTTCGCTCTTTTCCGGCTCGCGGAAATAGCCCTGGGTCAGCCAGGGCGCACGCAGCACCAGCTCGCCCTGAGACTCGCCATCGGCGGGCAGCAAATTGCCATCGCCATCCATGATCGCGGCCTCGACCAGCGGCACCGGGATCCCGGCCTTGATACGGTAGGTGGTGCGCTCGTCCTCGCTGCCGGCGCGCAACTCCTCGTTGAGGTAGCCACAGGAAATCAGCGGGCAGGTCTCGGACATGCCGTAGGCAGCGGTGAGCTGGATACCACGCGCCTTGGCCGTTTCATACAGGGAACGATTCAACGCACTGCCGCCGATGATCATCTTCATGCCGCCGAAATCATGCCCCTGCGCGCCAGGGGCATTGAGCAGCATCTGCAGAATGGTGGGCACGCAGTGGGAGAAGTTGACCTTCTCTTCCTTGATCAGCCGGCAGAGCATGTCCGGCTCGTAGCGGCCCGGGTAGACCTGCTTGACCCCAAGCAGGGTCGCCACATAAGGGACACCCCAGGCGTGAACGTGGAACATCGGCGTGATCGGCATGTACACATCGTCATTGCCGAGCAGGCGAATGCTGTCGAGCGCACTCACCGTAGCCGCCATGGACAGGGTGTGCAGCACCAGTTGCCGATGCGTGAAATACACCCCCTTGGGGTTGCCCGTGGTGCCGGTGGTGTAGAAGGTCGTGGCCACCGAGTTTTCATCGAAATCGGCGAAGGCATAACTGGGGCTGGCAGCCGCCAGCAGACTCTCGTATTCACCGACAAGATTCGGCAGCTCGGCGCTCTTGTCTTCGCCATCGGTCAGCAGCAGGGTTTTCTCGACCGAGGTCAGTTGCCCGGCGATGCCCTGATACAGCGGCACGAACTCGCTGTTGACCAGCACGAAGCGATCCTCGGCATGGTTCATGGTGTAGAGGATCTGATCCGGCGACAGACGAATATTGATGGTGTGCAGCACCGCGCCGAGCATGGGGATGGCGAACATGCACTCGAGATAGCGATGACTGTCCCAGTCCATCACGGCCACGGTATCGCCGGCTTTTACTCCGGCATCGCTGAGCACATTGGCCAGCCGCGCCACCCGCTCGTTGAAGGTCGCGTAGCTGTAGCGCAGCTTGTCGCGGTAGACGATCTCGCGGGTCTTCTCGTAGCGGCTGCCGGAAAGCAGCAGGCGCTTGATCAGCAGGGGAAAGTCATGGGCGTTGGCCGCCGCCGGGATGAGACGGGTCTGCAGCATGGGATCACCTTCTTATGCACGAAAGGAATCAGGGAATGCTGCGACTCTAGTGGGGCAAGCGGATGACAGAATCATCCCAAAGAATGATTTGTAGCGTGACCGCAACGAAGGAAACGGCCACGCCTGCTGCTTTCAGGTCATTTCACGACGGCTCGGATGCGGCTAGCGCATCTCGGTGAATGCCAGCTTCACGCCGATACCCACAAGCACGACACCCATGAGTCGGTCGAACCAGTGGCCCAGCCGAGCGAAACCGGCGCGCACGCGTTGCTGGCTGAACAGCCAGGCCACCAGGCAGAACCAGATGGCGGTGGCCATCGCCAGATAAAGGCCATACCCCGCCTGAATGGCAACGGGCGTATGCGGATTGATCACCACGGTGAACAGGGAGAGGAAGAACAGCGTGGCCTTGGGATTCAGCCCATTGGTGATGAAACCGGTGACGAAGGCGCTGCGGGCACTGCGGGGCTCGTCGGTCAGCGCCAACTCGGCTGCTGCTGGGTCGGCCGGGCGCGCCCTGAGGGCCTTGAAGCCGATGTACAGCAGGTAAGCCGCAGCCAGCCATTTCAGTGCGTTGAACAGCACGATGGACTGCGACACGATCAGGCCGATACCCAGCAACGAATAGGTCACGTGCACCAGGATTCCGCTACCGACGCCCAGCGCGGTGAAGACACCTGCACGTCGGCCGTGAGCGACGCTTTCCCGTACGACGATTGCAAAATCCGGCCCGGGGCTGGCCACCGCCAGCAGATGGATCAGGGCAACGGTGAGAAATTCGCTCCAGTACATGGCGGCTCCGCATCGACAAGGAAGGTCTGGTAGGCTCGCCAATCTACTCCTGCGACCCACCTGCGAAAAGGTACAGCTGATGAGCAACAGCGCACGCGCCGTCTTTCTCGACCACGCCTCCCTCGACCTGGGCGACCTGGATATGCAACCGCTGCATCAGGCCTTCGCCGAGCTGACCCTGCACGCGCAAACGCGTCCGGATCAGGTCGCCGAACGCCTGCAAGGTGCCCAGGTCGCCATCAGCAACAAGGTGCCGCTGGACGCCACCACCTTCGCCGCCTGCCCGGAGCTGAAGCTGGTATTGGTAACCGCCACCGGCACCAACAACATCGACCTGAGCGCTGCTCGCGAACATGGCGTGACCGTATGCAACTGCCAGGGTTACGGAACCCCGTCCGTGGCGCAGCACACCTTGATGCTGCTGCTGGCGCTGGCCACGCGCCTGCCCGACTACCAACGCGATATCGCCGCTGGGCGCTGGCAGCAGGCCAGCCAGTTCTGCCTGCTCGATCACCCCATCGTCGAGTTGGAAGGCAAAACGCTCGGCATGCTCGGCCACGGCGAACTGGGTAGCGCAGTCGCCCGCCTGGCCGAAGCCTTCGGTATGCGTGTATTGCTCGGGCAGTTGCCCGGCCGCCCGGCGCGCGCGGATCGCCTGCCCCTGCACGAACTGCTGCCACAGGTGGATGCACTGACCCTGCACTGCCCGCTCAACGAACAGACCCGCAACCTGATCGGCGCCAGCGAGCTGGCACTGATGAAACCGCGCGCCTTCCTGATCAACACCGCTCGCGGTGGGCTGGTCGATGAGCAGGCGCTGGCCGACGCGCTGCGCCGTGGTCATCTGGGCGGCGCCGCCACCGACGTGCTGCTGCAGGAGCCGCCGAAAGACGGCAACCCGCTGCTGGCGAACGACATCCCCAGACTGATCGTCACACCGCACAGCGCCTGGGGCAGTCAAGAGGCCCGGCAACGCATCGTGGGGCAGGTCGTGGCCAATGCCGCAGGCTTCTTTGCCGGTGCGCCAGTGCGGGTCGTCGGGTAAGCTTCGCGCCCCTTGTCAGCAGGCGTGATAGCGCCTGCTGCATGCTTCTTCCCGTAAACCGATGCACAGGACACCTCATGGATCCGCGAAGCGAAGTATTGCTGCGCCAGGCCGAATTGTTCGACGGCGAACTGCTACTGGCAGGCTTGCCGGCAGACGATCTGCTCGGCGTATTGCCACATGCCCAAGGCTGGAACTGGCATGCCGGTGATCAGGCACTGCTCGCGACACGCTTCCCCGGTCGCAGCCACTTCGACACCCAGATGCCGGCCGGTGACTATCGCGCGGCGGTGCTGTTTTTGCCGAAATCGCGCGAGCTGAGCGACTACCTGTTACAGGCCCTGGCCTCACGCCTGGCTGGCAAGCCGCTGTACCTGGTCGGGGAAAAACGCGCAGGCATCGAGCGTGCGGCGAAGCAACTCGAGGCTTTCGGCCGCCCCCGCAAGCTGGATAGCGCCCGCCACTGTCAGTTGTGGTGCGTAGAGGTGGAGCAGGTTCCTGAGCATCCCGACCTGCACGCACTGGCACAACACTATTCTTTGCCGCTCAGCGATGGCGCGCTGGAGATCGTCACCCTGCCTGGCGTATTCGCCCATGGCCGCTTGGATCGCGGCAGTGCGCTGCTGCTGGAACACCTGGATGGCCTGCCAGACGGTCATCTGCTAGATTTCGGCTGCGGCGCTGGCGTACTCGGCGCCGCACTCAAACGACGCTACCCGAGCAGCGAAGTGAGCCTGCTGGACGTCGACGCCTTCGCCCTGGAAAGCAGTCGCCTGACTCTGGCCCGCAACGGCCTTGAGGCCAATGTCATCGCCGGTACCGGCATCGAGTCGGCTCCCGAAGGGCTGAGCGCCATCGTCAGCAATCCGCCTTTCCATCAAGGCGTACACACCGACTACCAGGCCAGCGAGAACCTGCTGACCCAGGCCAAACGCCATCTGCTCAAAGGTGGAGAGCTGCGCCTGGTGGCCAATAGTTTTCTCAAGTATCCCCCGCTGATCGAGCGTCATCTCGGCCCCTGCCACACCCTTGCCGAGGCCGACGGTTTCCGCATCTACAGCGCACGCGGCTGAATGGACTTGCTCCTGAGCAGGCGCTTGGGCACAATTGCGCCCGTCCTAGGGGAGTAGTCTCCCGCGAGCGCCCTGCTCGCCCGGCATGCGTCAACACACTTGCTCCGCAGAGCATGGCGCATGCGACCTAAGGCCTTCTTAGAGAGGCCCGCGGTTTGACAAGACCTATGACACGCACAACCTCACCCGGGGCGGGAAGGTCGTTCGTGTCATACGCCGTGTCGACCCGCCCCTTTAGGAAACCTGATGCTGGAATCCCTGTTCGTCCCCACCTTCATCGTTGCCCTCGCCGAGATTGGCGACAAGACGCAACTGCTCGCCTTGCTGCTGGCCGCCCGCTTCCGCCGCCCCTGGCCGATCATCTGGGGCATCGTTGCCGCCACCCTGGCCAACCACTTCGCAGCAGGCGCCGTGGGCAACTGGGTTGCCGGCTTCTTCTCGCCCGCCACCCTGAGCTGGATTCTCACGGCCAGCTTCGTCGCGGTGGCCATCTGGACGCTGATTCCGGACAAACTGGACGAAGATGAAGAGTCGGGTCTGAAAAAATACGGCCCATTCCTCACCACCCTGATCGCCTTCTTCCTTGCCGAAATGGGCGACAAGACCCAGGTCGCCACGGTAATGCTGGCCGCTCAGTACCCGCATTTCGTTCTGGTCGTCATGGGCACCACGCTGGGTATGCTACTGGCCAACGTGCCGGTCGTGCTGGCGGGCAACTTCGCAGCCGATCGCCTGCCGCTGGCCCTGATCCGCCGCCTCGCGGCCTGCGCGTTTGCCGTGCTGGCGGTGTATGCGGGCTATCAGGCCTTGAAACTCAGCGGGCTCATCTGACGATTCACTGACGCCACCTGTACGTCATTTCGGCCAATTTCTGCCACCTCCCGGGCACTTAGAGTGCGCAGCACATCACAGTGCCGCCACGCACGTCTCGGGAGGAAGGCATGTCATTGGAAGAACACAAGAAGGTGGTGCGCCAGCATATCGACCTGTCCTGGAATAGAGGTCGACTGGCCCTCGCCGAGCAACTGCACAGCAGCGACTTCCTCTATAAAAGCTCTTTCACCGGCGCCGCACTCGACAGTGCCGGCTTCGCGCATCTGGTGGAGGAAGTCCGCCAAGCCATGCCGGACATTCAGGTGGTGCTCGAGGAATGCATTGCCGAAGGCAACAAGGTGTTCACTTGGAGCACCATGATCGGTACGATCGAGCGCCCGGCCTTTGGCTATCCGGCCAGCGACCGGGTGCTGAGTATTTCAGCCATGGCGTTCTGGACTCTGAATCACAGCGACGAAATCCAGGAAATCTGCACCATGTTCGACATGGAGAGCTTTCGCGCGCAGTTGGGCCTGGAAACCCGCCCCTTTGCCGACAAGGCGCTCCCCTGAGGCAGCGCCTTGGCCTGTTACTGACCTGCCTTGGCCTGCTGATAGAGCGGCATGACCTTGGGAATCGCCGCCTGTAGAGAGGCGATGCGACTGCTGGACGACGGGTGGGTGCTCATGAACTCGGGCGGCGCATTGCCACCGGCGGCCTCCATCTTCTTCCACAGCGAAATCGCCGCATTCGGGTCGTAGCCCGCACGCGCGGCCAGTTCGAGCCCGATCAGATCGGCCTCGTTCTCGTTGCCCCGACTGTTGGGCAGCGTCAGGCTGTATTCGACCACGGTATCGGCAAGTGCCAGGCTGTCCTGCCCCAGGCCCAACAAGGCCCCCGCGCCCTGCTTGGCCATCTGGATGCCATAAGCCTTGGACATGGCCTCGCGGCTATGCTCGCGCAATGCGTGAGCCATCTCGTGGCCCATGATCGCGGCGATCTCGTCATCACTCAGCTTGAGCTGCTCGATGATGCCGGAATAGAAGATGATCTTGCCGCCCGGCCCGCAGTTGGCGTTGAGCTCGGGGCTCTTGATCAGATTGACCTCCCAATTCCAGTTGGCCGCATCTGGCCGAAAGCGCGGCGCCTGCGGGATCAGCCGATTGGCCACGGCCTGCACACGCTTGGCATTGGCGCTGGTCTTGTCCAGAACACCTTTGCTCGACGCCTCGCTAAGCGTCTGCTGATAAGACTGGGCGTACATCTGATTGACCTGGTCGGCTGACAACATGCTGAACATGTACTGCTTGCGCTCCACGCCAACGGCGCCACCGCTGGTGGTGTTGACCGCCTGGCAGCCGGCCAGCAGCAAGGCTGCCGCCAGCCCACTCAGGGTAAGTGACTTGTTCATCCACGACTCTCCGAGAAAACGAGTTCGTATGCTAGGTCGCGGTGACCAGGCGAGCAACCTGGCGACTTGCGCAATGGCGGCGGGCCATCTTTGCTGAGTGATGGCGAATGTAAGAAAGCAGGTGCTAGAGAATGGTTGCGGCTCAGGATTTTTCCCCCGCAGCCGATTCAGTGGTGAGACCTATCTGCGTCCGGAGCTGCAATGAAGTTCAAGTCGATCAAGTTCTCCGTGGCCCTGCTCGCAGGCGCCAGCGTATTGGCCGTGGTAGCCGCACTGGTGTTGTACGCTCTTTTCGCCAGCAGCCGCAGCCAGGCACTGGTGGAAAAACGCACGCACGCCCTACTCGAACGAGCCATCGAGCAGCGCCTGATCACCCTGGTTCAGGGACAGGCCAGCGTGATCCAGCGTGAGCTGGATGTGCCGCTGCAAATCACGGCCGACCTCGCGCGCCTCAATGCCATGCTCGGCATGACCGACAGCAATGGCAGCCCCCTGCTCAGCATCAGCCGTGAGGAGCTCGCCAGCCTGGTGCACGAGACCACGGCACAAAACCCCAAACTGCTGGGCAGTTACATCGGCTGGGAACCCAACGCCTTCGATGCCAGTGACGACCTGTATGCCGGCAAGAAAGGTGATGGTTATGACGGCACCGGGCGCTTCCTGCCCTGGTGGTTCCGCAATGCCGACGGTAGCCTGGGCATCGATGCCATCGGTTCGATGGAAAGCGAGGAACTCCTGCCCACCGGCGTACGTGCCGGTGAGTACTACCTGTGCGCCAAGGAGCGCAAACGCCCCTGCGTCATCGATCCGGCGCCCTATGACGTAGGCGGCAAGATGACCATGCTCGCCTCGTTCACCTCGCCGATTCTGGTCAACGGCGAGTTCCGCGGCATCGCCGGTGCCGACCTGGCCGTCAATTTCATCCAGGATCTACTCAAGCAAGCCGACGCGCAGCTCTACGACGGCGCCGGCGAACTGGCCTTGATCGCCGGCAACGGCCGCCTGATCGCCTCCACCCGTGCTCCGGACAAACTCGGCGAGCCGGCCACCGTCCTGCTCGATGCCAACGAACTGGGCAACCTGGGCAAGCTGCAACCGGGCCAGCCGATCTACTCCATCGACAACCCGGATGATCCCGAGCACAGCCATATCGAACTGTTCCTGAGTTTTGCCATCGGCCAGAGCGATGCACGCTGGGTGCTGATGCTGTCGCTCCCGGTGCAGGTGGTGATGGCTGACCTCAACAAGATGCAAGGCGAACTGGCCCAACAACGCGACGCTGACACCTTCGGCATGACCCTGGTCGGCCTGCTGATCGCGGCGATGGGCCTGCTGGTCATCTGGCTGGTGGCACTGGGCATCGCCCGACCGCTACGGCAGATGGTGAACATGCTGGACGACATCGCCAAGGGCGAAGGCGACCTCACCGTGCGCCTGAAGGTCGATCGCGCCGACGAGCTGGGGCAGATCGCACAAGGTTTCAACGCCTTCCTGAGCAAGCTGCAGAGCATGATCGGCCAGGTCGTGGTGTCGGTACAGAAGGTCAGCGACTCGTCCGAGCACACCGCCGATATCGCCATCCGCACCAATCAGGGCATTCAGAAGCAACTGGCGGAAATCGAACTGGTGGCCACCGCCGTGCATGAAATGACCGCTACCGCCCAGGATGTGGCGCGCAACGCCACCCAGGCGGCCGAAGCGGCCAACCACGCCGACCAGGCCGCCAATCAGGGCAAGCAGGTGGTGCAACAAACCTCCACCGCCATCGCCGCCCTGGCCAGTGAGATCAGCCGCGCCGTCGGGGTGGTGCAGAACCTGGCCAAGGACAGCGAGAACATCAACGCCATTCTCGTCGCCATCCGCGGCATCGCCGAGCAGACCAACCTGCTGGCCCTGAATGCCGCGATCGAAGCCGCCCGCGCGGGCGAACAAGGCCGAGGCTTTGCCGTGGTCGCCGATGAAGTGCGCAACCTGGCACAGAAGACCCAGCAGGCCACCGAAGAAATCCAGAGCATGATCCAGCAGCTGCAGCAGGGCACGCGGGACGTGGTCAAGGTAATGGAGCAGAGCCAGAGCAAGACCGACGACAGCGTGCGACATGCCGGTGAAGCCGCCAGCTCGCTGGACGCGATCACCCAGGCCGTCTCGGTGATCAACGACATGAACACGCAGATCGCCAGCGCCGCAGAGGAACAAAGCGCCGTCGCCGAGGACATCAACCGCAACGTCACCAACATTGGTCAGGTCGCCAACGAAGTGGCCGGCGGCGCCGATGAGGCCAGCCAGGCCAGCGCCGAGCTGACCCAACTGGCCGAGCAGCAGCGACGCCTGATCAATCAGTTCAAGGTGTGAACATCAGGCAGGAGCCCATGGCGCCGGCTCCTCGCCTTTGAATCAGGCGGCATTCAGGCAGGCGTCAGACACTCTGGCGCATCCAGCTTGGGATCGTTGACCAGGGTCGCCAGAGCACGTTCGCGCAACGCCGCCTGAGGCGCATTCAACAGAGCCTGCAGCGCCTGCGGCGAGGCATCCGGGTTTAACCACAGCGCCTGTTCGTCCTCGTTGAGAATCAGCGGACGGCGCTGCGAAGCGGCCGCACGGGTAATCAGCGCCACACTCAGGTATTCGTGCCCGCTGACCGGATAACGCTCCCAGAGTCCGGCGAAATAGAGGATCGATGCCTCACCAGTGATCCAGTACGGGCGCTTGCGCCCTGCCCCACGCCATTCATAGAAGCCATTGGCCGGGATCAGGCAGCGACGCTCGCGAAAGCTTTCACGGAACATGGGCTGTTCGGCCAGGCTCTCGGCACGGGCATGGGCCGGGCTCTTCGACAGATCCTGCAACCAGGCCGGCGTCAGCCCCCAGCGTCCGCGCGCCAACTCCGCCCCCTTCTCGCCGACACGCACCATCAGTACCTGGCTGCCAGGCGCCAGGTTCCAGTGCGGCTGCTGATCATCGGGAAAACCGGGCTGCGCCGCGAAAGCAGGCGACCAACGGAACAGGGCGTAACGTCCACACATGAAACGACTCGACAGGCAGGGGCGCGTCAGCAGAGCAACACACCCTGGAAGGACTCCGGCTCGTCACCGGGTACAGGTTGCGCGGCATTGTACTCGGCGATCAACAGGCGTGCCCGCTCGGCATCCGCGTCACCCACCACGAGCCCCAACAGACCGCAGGCCGGCAATTCCCCGACGGCACCGACCAGATGCTGGCCGAGCAGATGCGCAACCACGCCTTCACTGGCGAGCATGTCCACCAGCATTTGCCCTTCCAGCAGGTTTTCCGGCTCGTAGATTCGCTGCATCAGTCGTTCTCCGCACGCACGTCGAGCTGCCAACGCTCCCCATCGGTCTGCAGTTCGAACTCGATGGGCCGGCAGCACACCGGGCAGTCTTCGATATAGGCCTGATCGCCAGCGGAGAGGTCGAGCACGGTCTCGACCCATTCACCACAGTAAGGGCAGGCATAGGCCTCGGTTTCCAGCATCGCGGTCTCCTTGTGACTTGGCGGTATAATCGCTGGTCTATTGCTGATCCTGCCTGGCAGGCTCGCCACTTTTAACCTTAGCCGTTCTAGATCAAGAGAGCATGATGGGCGCATTCGATGCCATCCGACCCTATTCCGACGACGAAGTGCGCCCCGTACTGGCGCGATTGCTCGCTGACCCGGCGTTTCTCGGCACCCTCACCCGCTTCCGCTTCCCGCGCCTGGCCGGGCCGTTCGGCTGGCTGCTCAAGCCGCTGATCGCGGCACGCCTGCGCAGCGAGTTCGCCGGGATCGACTCGGTCGCCAAGCTGCAGGACAAGATCGAGCCCTATGTCGACCGCAGCATCGAGCAGGCCACCGACGGCATTACCTACTCGGGGCTGGAAAGCCTGCAGGCAGGCAAACCCTATCTGTACCTGGCCAACCACCGCGATATCGTCATGGATCCGGCCTTCGTCAACTACGCCGTCTACCATGCCGGCCTGCAGACCCCCCGCATCGCCATCGGCGACAACCTGCTGCAGCGCCCGTTCGTCAGCGACCTGATGCGCCTGAACAAGAGCTTCATCGTGCACCGTTCGATCAGCGGTCGGCGCGAGAAACTGGCGGCGTACCAATTGCTGTCGGCCTACATCAACCAGTCGATCCGCGAAGACGGCGAATCGATCTGGATTGCCCAGGCGGAAGGCCGAGCCAAGGACGGCGATGATCGCACCGATTCGGCCATCCTCAAGATGTTCCACATGAGCCGCAAGGACGAAGCGTTCGCCGAAGTGATCGACTCGCTCAACCTGATTCCGGTGTCGATCAGCTACGAATACGACCCCTGCGACCAGGCCAAGGCGCGTGAGCTGAGCATTCGTGCGGCCACCGGCAGCTACACCAAGGCACCTGGCGAGGACGATGCCAGCATTGCCCTTGGCATCACCGGCTACAAGGGCCGCGTGCACCTGCACTTCGGCGCACCGGTCGCCGGGCGCGAAGACACCAAGCAGCTTGCCCAGGAAATGGATCGGCAGATTCTCGGCCATTACCGTCTATTCCCGGCGCACTACCTGGCCTACGCCATGTGGCAGGATCGTGAGCCGGAGCTGCCGGTGCCGGCTGCCAACGAAATCTTCGCCGCCGACGAACTGGCCAAGGCCGAAGCCGAATGGCGCAAGCGCCTGGCGGCGTGCAGCGACGAGGAAAAACCTTACCTGATCCTGCAATACGCCAACCCGGTGCGTAACCAGTATCGGATCAAGGCCGGCCTGCCGCTCTGACGGTTGGCGCAAACGAAAACGGCAGCCCGATGGCTGCCGTTTTTCATTCTACGGATCGCATCACAGGCGCGTGCTGAACCACGAAAGCAGCAGCGCACCACCCAGACATAACCCACCGAATCGGTAGAAGAAGCGGTTCAAGCGCAACGTGCGCGTTGAAAACAGGCCACTCACCTGCTGGCAATCACTGTCGGACAGCAGGCGGGCAAGGCCACGCTGCTCGCGCAAGCGCGTCATCACCCAAAGCCAACCCCCGGCCAGCGCGAAGAACAGCGCCAGACCGTTGAGCGCCATGGCGGGATACGCGAGCAACAATGCCCAGAATGCTTGCAGGGACATGCCGAAAACCTCGTGAACCGCATGGTGCATGCCTAGCCCCAGGCGCACCAAAACGGGGAAAAGTGGCCGCAAAACGATGAGAAAGGCCTTCCAGGCTGCGGCGCAAAACGTCGCGCAGTTTACCGAAAGGCTGCTTTTAGAAAGTTCGTTTCCGACGAACGTAGCGCGCTATCTCGAAATCGTCTGAAAACTGTCACACGCCTGGCCTAGGGTTTGAATCACTCAACGTGACTCAGCAGTCACACCTGCATTGGAGCCGCACCCTTTAAGTCCGAGGAGGACACCGCCATGCTCAATCCGCAACCGCTGGACCGCGATTACCTGATCGACTCGCTGGACGACGTGGAAGCCGTGGTCGACGAACTTTCTTTCAACGTTCAGGATCAGCATTGGCTGGTCTACTGCTCTCTGGGCGGACACGAGCACTATGACTTGCCGGACATCGACAACCGTACCGGCATGAGCCTGCCGGAGCTTTACCACGAAGCGGCCTGATCCCTGCGCCAAAGAAAACGCCCCGCGATGCGGGGCGTTTGCGTATCTGGGCGCTGTTACTGAGACAGGATCTGGCCGATGGTCGGATCCTTGAACGCGCGGGTCAGCGCATCACTGAGCACATCCCCCACCAGCTTGGTGTTGGTCTGCTGATTCGGCGCAGTACCGAAGCGCTGGTTCAGCGAAGCACCATAACGGCCCGTATAGCGACGGCTGGAGTTCTGCACGTCGGCGCGAATCGAGGCGGAAATATCAGCCTCGGTGACGTACAGGCCTTCCTTCGGCGACTGGTACTTGAGGTCAGCCAAAGTGATGGTCAGTTGCGGCGCATTGTAGGCATTGGGCGACGGGGTGAAGCCAAGCAGACGCACTGCGGCCTCAGCCTCGGCCTGCAGCTTCGGCAGCACGTAGTCGCTGCTGACGCTGATGGCGCTGGTTTCCGGGTACAGACCACCACGCGTGCCGAGTACCGGCGAAGAACGACCGTCGACCACACGCACGACCACCGGCTGGCCCTGACCGACCGGGGTCAGCGAGCTGGTGAGCTTGGGTTGCGGGGTGAGTTGCTGAGGGCTGAGGGCACAACCGCCCAGCGTCAGGCTGGCGGCGGCAAGCAGGGCGAACAACGCACGATGCAGCATGCTCGATCTCTCCGAAAGGGATGGCAAAAAGGTGGCTGGCAGTATACCCAGCAGTCTCAGGCGCCGACAGCCATACCTGCATCATCCGACCGTCCAGCCGGCTCGCCAGTTCCTGTCATTGGCCTGTCACCGAGTTGCGGCATAAAGAGTCCGAACCCTGATAGGAAGCTTCGCCATGTTGTCTCTGCGCCGCCTGTTCAGCCCCAGCAAGCCGATGCGCCACTTTGCCCTGCTCGATGCCGCAGGCCGCTGCTGCGCCTTGCGTCAGTGTCGGGAACGCCCCAGCAATGGGCGCTGGGTCGAAGTCCATGAGTCGCGCATGACCTGGCTGGGCTCGCCACTGCCCGCCAGCGCCCATGTCATGGAGCCCAGTGCACCGGCGCGCACAGGGCGCGCGCTGGCCGCCTGACACGCCGGCTATCGAAGATGACGATCCGTCAGAAAGCGGTCACCTCGAGTCATCGCGCGCAATAAAAGTCACGTCAGGCGATCAATTTCGTTTCATTCACCGTTATACTCACGCCCCGATTATAAGGACGCCTCCTGATCGGGCCGCACCCCCTCACCGAAGCTCAGGTTTCGGCCCCGCCTCAGAGAGTCGCCCACTTCGTCTGCCACCCGGCCAGTCGTCCTCCGCCCGCACCAAGCGCTTGTTGCACATCTGCAATGCATGCCATGCGTGAGCCGAAGACATGCCCAGGCAGACGAGCTTTTGAGGTTCGACGCTCCAAAAGAGCGCGATAAAAAACGGTTTTAACAACTTCACAAGAGTGTGGCGAAAAAATGAACGAATTGGCGTCCGTGGAAAGGAGCCTTAACCCTCCCCTCCGTACGGCCAGGCGAGGAGCCTGAACCAGCGGAATGGCCCCGGCAGGCCTGCAGGCCGGCCCATCTGGTGCAGTATTTCTTGGAGAGAGGTTAATGGCGCATAACGATTACCAAAGCGTAGATGTGGTGCTGGTTGGCGCTGGCATCATGAGTGCGACCCTGGGCGTGCTGCTCAAGGAACTCGACCCCGGTCTCACCCTGGAGGTGCTGGAGCTGCGTGAATCCGGCGCGGTGGAAAGCTCCAACCCCTGGAATAACGCAGGCACCGGCCATGCCGCCCTGTGCGAGCTGAACTACACCCCGGAAGGCTCCGATGGCAGCATCGACATCAAGAAGTCGGTGACCATCAACACCCAGTTCGAAGAATCCAAACAGTTCTGGGCCTACCTGGTAGACAAGGGCGCGATCAAATCGCCGAAGTCCTTCATCAACCCGGTGCCGCACATGAGCTTCGTGCGTGGCAACAGCGGCATCGCTTTCCTCAAGAAACGCTTCGAAGCGCTGCGTCAGCATCACGCCTTCGAGCACATGGAATACACCGAGGATCGCGCCACCATCGCCGACTGGACGCCACTGCTGCTGCCAGGCCGCGACGCCAATGAGCCACTGGCCATGACCCGCGTGCAGGCCGGCACCGACGTCAACTTCGGCGCGGTCACCCAGCAGATGCTCGACTACCTGAGCTCCCTGCCGGACGCCAAGGTCACCTGCAACCAGAAGGTCACCGACCTCAAGCGTGAAGGCGAACACTGGCTGGTCAGCATCAAGGACACCCGTTCCGGTGCCAGCCGTCAGCTCAAGAGCAAGTTCGTCTTCCTCGGCGCTGGTGGCGGCGCGCTGCCGTTGTTGCAACTGTCCGGCATCCCCGAAGGCAAGGGCTTCGGCGGCTTCCCGGTGAGCGGCCAGTGGTTGCGTTGCGACAACCCGGAAATCGTCAAGCAGCACCAGGCCAAGGTCTACAGCCAGGCTGCCGTGGGCTCGCCGCCCATGTCGGTGCCGCACCTCGACACCCGCGTGGTGGATGGCAAGAAATCCCTGCTGTTCGGCCCGTATGCCGGCTTCACCACCAAGTTCCTCAAGTTCGGCTCGTTCCTCGACCTGCCGCTGTCCGTACGCCCCAACAACATCGGCCCGATGCTGGCGGTGGCGCGCGACAACATGGATCTGACCCGCTACCTGATCAAGGAAGTGATGCAGTCCGAAGCGCAGCGCCTGGAAACCCTGCGCGGTTTCTACCCGGAGGCCAAGGCCGAGGACTGGCGCCTGGAAGTGGCCGGTCAGCGCGTGCAGATCATCAAGAAGGATCCGAAGAAAGGCGGCATCCTGCAGTTCGGCACCGAACTGGTGGCGGCTGCGGACGGCAGCATCGCGGCCCTGCTCGGCGCCTCGCCGGGTGCTTCGGTCACCGTCTCGATCATGCTCGATCTGATCCATCGCTGCTTCCCGCAGCAGGCCAAGAGCGAAGGCTGGTCGAGCAAGCTGGACGAGATCTTCCCGGCCCTGGCCAAGGTGCTGGCCACCGACGCCGAGCGTTACCGCGAAGTGCAGGCGCAATCGAACCAGCGTCTGCAACTGGACGCCCCCAGCGTCTGAGGATGCCAGCCGCACAAAAAACCGCCCCTCGGGGCGGTTTTTTTATTGGCTCATCACTGACGCCAGGGCAGGATCGGGATGGCCGTCACCGCATTTTGCGGGCTGCCCTCGATCACCCGGTCGCTGTAGACCAGATACACCAAGGTATTGCGCTTCTGATCGAAGAAACGCACCACCTGCATGGTCTTGAACACCAGCGAGGTGCGCTCCTTGAACACCTCCTCGCCGTCCTCGAGCTTGCCCTTGAAAGCGATGGGCCCGACCTGACGGCAGGCAATCGAAGCCTCGGCGCGATCCTCGGCCAACCCCAGCCCACCCTTAACGCCACCGGTCTTGGCGCGCGACAGGTAGCAGGTCACGCCCTCGACCTTGGGATCATCGAAGGCCTCGACGACGATCTTGTCGTTGGGCCCCACCCACTTGAACACGGTCGACACCTCGCCGATGGTATCTGCCGCTGCCAGCGTCGGCAGCATCAGCAGGCTCAGCGCATATCCCTTGAACGAACGCATGACAAGCTCCTCCGATTGAAACGGGTCAAACCAGGATCAGGTTATCGCGATGAACCAGCTCGGGCTCATCCACGTAGCCCAGTAATTTCTCGATGGCATCGGATGGCTGACCGATGATCTTCTGCGCCTCCAGGGCACTGTAGTTGGCCAGGCCGCGGGCAATCTCGCGACCTTCCTGATCGACGCACACCACCATCTCGCCACGGCGGAAGCTGCCCTGCACGGCCTTCACGCCGACCGGCAGCAGGCTCTTGTGATCCTGTTTGAGCGCCTTGACCGCTCCCGCGTCCAGCACCAGGGTGCCACGGGTCTGCAGATGGCCCGCCAACCATTGCTTGCGCGCCGCCAGCAGACCACGCTCGGGCGCCAGCAGCGTACCCAGACGCTCGCCGCTCTTCAGGCGAGCCAGCACCTGCTCGATGGCCCCCCCGATGATGACCGTGTACGCACCGGAGCGCGCAGCCAGACGCGAGGCACGCAACTTGGTCTGCATGCCGCCCCGGCCCAGCGCACCACCGACGCCCCCAGCCACGGCGTCCAAGGCCGGATCATCGGCACGCGCTTCGGAGATCAGCTCGGCATCGGGGTTGTGGCGTGGGTCGGCGTTATACATGCCGTCGCGGTCGGTGAGGATCACCAGCAGATCGGCTTCCACCAGGTTGGCCACCAGCGCGGCCAGGGTATCGTTGTCGCCGAAACGGATCTCGTCGGTGACCACGGTGTCGTTCTCGTTGATCACCGGGATCACGTCGAGGTTGACCAGAGTGCGCAAGGTGCTGCGCGCGTTGAGGTAACGCTTGCGATCGGACAAGTCGTCATGGGTCAGCAGGATCTGCGCGGTGCGCATGCCATGTTCGGCGAAGCTCGACTCCCAAGCCTGTACCAGGGCCATCTGACCGATGGCAGCGGCGGCCTGCAGCTCGTGCATCGCGCTAGGTCGGCTGGTCCAGCCCAGGCGGCTCATGCCGGCCGCCACCGCGCCGGAGGACACCAGCACCAGTTCCACGCCCTGCTCACGCAGCGCAACCATCTGCTTGACCCACACGGCCATGGCCGCACGATCCAGCCCGCGCCCGTCAGCGGTCAGCAAGGCACTGCCAATCTTCACCACCCAGCGCTGCGCGCCGGTCACCTTGTCACGCATGATCTTCCAACCTTAGCCAGAAAACGATGGGCTCCAGCCCACCTACAAAAACGCCGCAATTAAGCGGCGTTGGAAATTTGCTTAATCCCGGACGTAAATGATTTCCGGGCCGTCGTCATCTTCATCATCGAAGAAGTCATCGTCTTCGTCGATATCATCGACGCTGCGCACACCCGATTTACGCAATGCGCGCTGGTCATCCATGGCCTGCAGACGGGCGCGAGCCTCGTCCTCGATGCGCTGATCCAGCTCGGCCAGTTCTTCGGCGAAGACCGGATCCTCGGCGATGCGCTCGCCGCGCACTTCCAGGTAATGCATGATGTCGCGGCAGATGCGCTCGGTGCCGTCGCGACTGATGGCCGACACCACGTAGACCGGGCCTTCCCAGTTCAGACGGGCGACGATATCGGCCTTGCGTGCCTCGCGCTCCTCTTCGGGAATCTGATCCATCTTGTTCAGCACCAGCCAGCGATCACGCTCGGCCAGCGCCGGGCTAAAGCGGCCCAGCTCGTCGATGATCACCTGCGCAGCCTCGGCCGGATCGCTCTCGTCCAGCGGCGCCATGTCCACCAGGTGCAGCAGCAGGCGCGTGCGCGCCAGGTGCTTGAGGAAGCGGATACCCAGGCCGGCACCTTCCGAAGCGCCTTCGATCAGACCGGGAATGTCAGCGACGACGAAGCTCTTGAAGCGGTCGACGCTGACCACGCCCAGGTTCGGCACCAGGGTGGTGAAGGGGTAATCGGCGACCTTCGGCTTGGCAGCCGATACGGCGCGAATGAAGGTGCTCTTGCCGGCATTTGGCAGGCCCAGCAGACCGACGTCAGCGAGCACCTTCAGCTCCAGCTTGAGATCACGCTGATCACCCGGCTTGCCTGGTGTGGTCTGCCTTGGCGCACGGTTGGTGCTGGACTTGAAGCGGGTGTTGCCCAGGCCGTGCCAGCCGCCCTGAGCGACCATCAGGCGCTGACCGGCCTTGACCAGGTCACCGATGACTTCCTGAGTGGCGACGTCGATCACCGTGGTGCCGACCGGCACCGGCAGGATCAGATCCTCACCCTTGGCGCCGGTGCAATCGGTGCTGCCGCCTTTCTCGCCGTTCTGGGCGAAGAATTTGCGGGTGTAGCGGTAGTCGATCAGCGTGTTGAGGTTCTCGTCGGCTTCGAGGAACACCGAGCCACCGTCACCACCGTCGCCACCGTTGGGGCCACCTTTTTCGATGAACTTCTCGCGGCGGAAGCTCATCATGCCGTTACCGCCGTCACCGGCTTTTACAAATATCGATACTTCGTCGACGAATTTCATGGATATGCCTCCCGCAATAATGCGGGTCAACAGAACAACGTACAGGCCCTTGCCGGATGACCCCACGCAAGCTGCGCGGCATTGCGGGTCATCGGGCAAGAACCCAAGAATACAGAAACAAAAAAGCCCCGTCCTACGGACAGGGCTTTTCCAGCGCGTAGGCGATTAGGCCTGAACGACGCTCACGTAGCGACGGCCGAAAGCGCCCTTCACTTCGAACTTGATCACGCCTTCGACTTTGGCGAAGAGGGTGTGATCCTTGCCCATGCCCACACCGAAACCGGGGTGGAACTGGGTGCCGCGCTGACGCACGATGATGTTGCCGGCCTTGATGACCTGGCCACCGTACATTTTCACGCCAAGGCGTTTACTTTCGGAATCGCGGCCGTTACGGGTAGAACCGCCAGCTTTTTTGTGTGCCATGAGTCAATACTCCTATAAAGGGATCGGGGCCGACGAATCAGGCCTGGATGCCGGTGATTTTGATCTCAGTGAACCACTGACGGTGGCCCTGACGCTTCATGTGGTGCTTACGACGGCGGAACTTGATGATGCGCACTTTGTCGTGACGGCCTTGCGAAACGACTTCGGCAACCACTTTGGCGCCGTCAACGACCGGAGCACCGATCTTGACATCATCACCATTGGCGACCAGCAGAACGCGGTCGAAGGTGATGGCTTCACCGGTAGCGACTTCGAGTTTCTCGACTTTCAGGAACTCGCCTTCGGCAACTTTGTATTGCTTGCCACCGGTAACAATTACTGCGTACATGGTAAATCTCCGTTGATCCTGCTCACCCAGCGCTTTAGTAGCATGGTTATTGGCTGGCATGGCTGCTTGGGGCCGGAAGTGACACCCTTGCAATTGCGTAAGGCAGGGAAATGCCCAGGGGGAAGTTCAGGGTGCGCGATTGTACGCAAGCACTGGACACGGCGCAAGGGCCGCAGGCGCTTACCTTGACAGCCCCCACCCCGCCACCTAGCATGCCGCGCAACCTCAAAGGAGCACCTGTCGCCGATGCAACCCCAGGCTTTCTACCGCGTGGTAGCGGACGATTTCACCGCCGTCGATGGCATCATTCGCCAGCAGGTGGTTTCCCGCGTGCCGCTGGTGGAAAAGATCGGCGACTATATCATCTCCGCTGGCGGCAAACGCCTGCGTCCGCTGCTGGTACTGCTCAGCGGCCGCGCATTGGGCTACCAGGCCGACGACCTGCGCCTGCTGGCCGCCACCATCGAGTTCCTGCACACCGCCACCCTGCTGCACGACGACGTGGTCGACATGTCCGACATGCGCCGTGGTCGCAGCACCGCCAACGCCCAATGGGGCAACGCGCCAAGCGTGCTGGTGGGCGACTTCCTTTATTCACGCTCGTTCGAAATGATGGTCGAGCTCGGCTCCATGCCGGTGATGAAGATCCTCTCCCACGCCACCCGCGTGATCGCCGAAGGCGAAGTGTTGCAGCTGTCCAAGGTGCGCGACGCCAGCACCACGGAAGAGACCTACATGGAAGTAATTCGCGGCAAGACCGCGATGCTGTTCGAGGCCTCTACCCATGCAGCAGCGGCCCTGGCCGGCGCCAACGAAGCGCAGCGCGAAGCCCTGCGCACCTTCGGTGACCACCTGGGCATTGCCTTCCAACTGGTAGACGACCTGCTCGACTACAAGGGTGACGCCGCCGAGCTGGGCAAGAACGTCGGAGATGACCTGGCCGAAGGCAAGCCGACCCTGCCGCTGATCTACACCATGCGTGAAGGCAGCGAAGAACAGGCTGCCCTGGTGCGCCGCGCCATTCAGAAGGGCGGTATCGAAGACCTGGAAAGCATCCGTGCCGCCGTGGATGCTGCTGGCGCTCTGGATTACACCGCGCAGCTCGCCCGCGACTACGCCGAACATGCCATTGCCTGCCTGGACGTGCTGCCTGCCGGCGAATACCGCGATGCGCTGGTCGAGTTGAGCCGCTTCGCTGTCGCGCGTACGCACTAATCGAGACCGGTAGCCCGCATGCAATCCGGGGCGGTTTACGGGATATAGCCATTCCCGGATTACATCCGGGCTACGGGTTCGCGATACACAGCGCTGGCACACACAAAAACGCCCCGAACCAGTCGGGGCGTTTTTCGTTTCGGCGCTGTGGATTACAGGCGCAGACCGCCGTCCAGCTCCAGGATGCGACCGGTGTAGTAGTCGTTCTCCAGGATATAAGCCACCGAGTGCGCGATCTCGGCTGGCTTGCCCATGCGCTTGAGCGGAATGCCGGCCGTCATTTTCTCCAGCGCTTCCGGCTTCATGCTGCCGGTCATTTCGGTTTCGATGAAGCCCGGCGCCACGCCCGCCACACGAATACCGTAGCGCGCCAGCTCCTTGGCCCAGACCACGGTGTCAGCCGCAACACCGGCCTTGGCGGCGGAGTAGTTGGCCTGCCCCATGTTACCGGCGCGGGAAATGGAGGAGATATTGATGATCGCGCCTTCGTTCTTCAGCTCGATCATCTTCGCCGCCACTTCACGGGTGCAGAGGAACACACCGGTCAGGTTGACGTCGATCACCGACTGCCACTGCGCCAGGCTCATCTTGGTCATTTCGCCATCCTTCACGCGGATGGTCAGGCCGTCACGCAGAATGCCGGCATTGTTGACCAGGCCGTTGATGGCGCCGAAGTCATCGGCCACCTGGGCGACCATGTGCGTGACCTGCTCTTCATTGGCCACGTTGCACAGGTAGGCGCGGGCGTCACCACCGGCCGCCTTGCAGGCCGCCACGGCCTCGTCGAGTTTTTCCTGGTTCAGGTCGACCAGCGCCAGCTTGGCGCCCTTCGCCGCCAGGTATTCGCCCATGGCGCGGCCCAGTCCCTGGCAACCGCCCGTGATGATGATGACCTTGTCTTTGAGTTGCATCGCTTACATCCCCTAGATGTGCAGCATCTATCAACCCCGCTGACCCCCCGAAGCGCTATGCTAGGGCGTCTGTCCGTTTATGACGGATCTTCTGCGAGGAGTCATAAGGTGAGCGTGAAAGCCGGCAAGCATGCACGAGAATTGCTGCTCAAGGAATACCGTGGCGTGCTCAGCACCCACTCCAAGGCCATGCCGGGTTTCCCGTTCGGATCGGTGGTGCCCTACTGCCTGGACGCCGAAGGCCGACCACTGATCCTCATCAGCCGCATTGCCCAACACACCCACAACCTCAAGCAGGATGCCAAGTGCTCGCTGCTGATCGGCGAGCGCGGCGCAGAGGATGTGCAGGCAGCCGGCCGCCTCACTCTGCTCGCCGAAGCACGACAGTTGCATGACGAGAGCGAAATCGAAGCGGCCGCACAGCGTTATTACCGCTTTTTCCCCCAGTCACGCGACTACCATCGGGCGCATGACTTCGATTTCTGGCGGCTGGAGCCGGTGCGCTGGCGTTTCATCGGTGGTTTTGGTGCGATCCACTGGCTCGACGAGGTCGCCCAGCACAATCCATTCGCGACCGATGGCAGCGAGGCCAGCATGGTCGAGCACATGAATGCCGATCATGCCAACGCCATCGCCCATTACGTGCAACTGGCCGGGCTGCCCGAGCATGAACCTGCCGAGATGGTCGGTGTCGACTGTGAAGGTTTCCACTTGCGCATCGGCCAGGGCCTGCATTGGCTGCCCTTCCCAACGGCCTGCAAAAACCCGGGGCAGGTGCGCGAAGCCCTGGTGGCGCTGGCCCGCGCCGACAAATGGCCTGAGTCTGGTGACGCTTAAGCTTGAATTCAGGCCAGTACCCCATATTTAGTCCCTACTGGAAGCTTGCTTCCGCCCAGGATCCCAAAGCCATGCGTGCGTTTCTGTTTCTGTTCCTGCTGTTCCCGATCATCGAACTGGCCGTGCTGATCAAGGTCGGCAGCGCCATCGGCGTGCTGCCCACGGTGTTGCTGGTGATCGGCACCGCCATCCTCGGTAGCGTCCTGCTGCGCGTCGCGGGCGTCGCCACCGCCTGGCGTGCCCGCGAAAAACTGGCACGTGGCGAAATGCCTGAGCAAGAGATGCTCGAAGGCCTGCTGATCGCCGTCGGCGGCGGCCTGCTGCTGCTGCCAGGCTTCATCAGCGACATTTTCGGCGTACTCTGCCTGATCCCCTTCACCCGCCGCCTGCTGGTCGGCAAGATCCGTCGCCGCGCCCAGGAACAAGCCCTGCGCCAGCGCGCCTTCTTCGACGACGCCGCTGCGCGCACCGGCAAGACCCATCCCAACGTGCTCGAAGGCGAGTACGAACGTCGCGACTGATCCCGCTCACGGGCGCCCGTTCGCGGCGCCCGCGCTGTAAAAAATTTTCACCCCGCCCCTTGAAATGCCTTTCCCCGCCCACATGTAGCAGTCACCGCAAGGTGCCCGCCCTCGAAGGCGGTCCGACTTTCGCGGTGCGCCCAGCGTGCCGCTCCCGGCCTAGCCGGACTTTACAAACCCGCCGACCACCAAGAGTCGGCAAGTTGGCCATTCAATTGTTAGGAGAGATCGACAATGAAGCTTCGTCCTCTGCATGACCGCGTCGTGATCCGTCGCAGCGAAGAAGAGACCAAAACCGCAGGTGGCATCGTGCTGCCGGGTTCGGCCGCCGAGAAGCCGAACCAAGGTGAAGTCGTTGCCGTCGGTACCGGTAAGGTTCTGGACAACGGCGAAGTCCGTCCGCTGGCCGTCAAGGTCGGTGACAAAGTGGTATTCGGCCCCTACTCCGGCAGCAACACCGTCAAGGTCGACGGCGAAGACCTGCTGGTCATGGGCGAGCACGAAATCCTCGCTGTCATCGAAGCCTGATCCCCGCATATCTCCGGATAACCATCAAGAATTGAGGAGCAATCAACATGGCTGCTAAAGAAGTCAAGTTTGGCGATTCCGCCCGCAAGAAAATGCTCGTTGGCGTCAACGTACTGGCCGACGCCGTCAAAGCCACCCTCGGCCCGAAAGGCCGTAACGTGGTGCTGGCCAAATCCTTCGGCGCCCCGACCATCACCAAAGACGGTGTGTCGGTTGCCAAGGAAATCGAACTGAAAGACGCTTTCGAAAACATGGGCGCCCAACTGGTGAAAGACGTTGCCTCCAAGGCCAACGACGCTGCCGGCGACGGCACCACCACCGCGACCGTTCTGGCTCAAGCCATCGTCAACGAAGGCCTGAAGTCCGTCGCTGCCGGCATGAACCCGATGGACCTGAAGCGCGGCATCGACAAGGCCACCACCGCCATCGTTGCCCAACTGAAAGAGCTGGCCAAGCCGTGCACCGACTCCAAGGCCATCGCCCAGGTCGGCACCATCTCCGCCAACTCCGACAACTCCATCGGTGACATCATCGCCGAAGCGATGAACAAGGTCGGCAAAGAAGGCGTCATCACCGTCGAAGAAGGCTCGGGCCTGGAAAACGAACTGTCCGTCGTAGAAGGCATGCAGTTCGACCGTGGCTACCTGTCCCCCTACTTCATCAACAAGCCGGACACCATGGTGGCCGAGCTGGACGGCCCGCTGCTGCTGCTGGTCGACAAGAAGATCAGCAACATCCGCGAACTGCTGCCGGTTCTGGAAGCCGTTGCCAAGGCTGGC
This sequence comes from Pseudomonas sp. FG29, assembly GCF_057809355.1. Lineage (NCBI taxonomy): Bacteria > Pseudomonadati > Pseudomonadota > Gammaproteobacteria > Pseudomonadales > Pseudomonadaceae > Pseudomonas > Pseudomonas sp. FG29. The sequence goes on from NZ_JBMDJU010000017.1 coordinate 92,714, forward strand.
CGTCCGCTGCTGATCGTGGCTGAAGACGTCGAAGGCGAAGCCCTGGCTACCCTGGTCGTCAACAACATGCGTGGCATCGTCAAAGTCGCAGCCGTCAAGGCGCCGGGCTTCGGCGACCGCCGCAAGGCCATGCTGCAGGACATCGCCATCCTGACCGGCGGCACCGTGATCTCCGAAGAAGTTGGCCTGTCCCTGGAAAGCGCCACTCTGGAGCACCTGGGTAACGCCAAGCGCGTAGTGCTGAACAAGGACAACACCACCATCATCGATGGTGCTGGTGCCCAGGCCGACATCGAAGCCCGCGTTGCACAGATCCGCAAGCAGGTCGAAGAAACCTCTTCCGACTACGACAAAGAGAAGCTGCAAGAGCGTCTGGCCAAGCTGGCTGGCGGTGTTGCCGTGATCAAGGTTGGCGCTGCCACCGAAGTCGAGATGAAAGAGAAGAAAGCTCGCGTTGAAGACGCCCTGCACGCCACCCGCGCCGCAGTGGAAGAAGGCGTGGTGCCTGGCGGTGGTGTGGCCCTGGTGCGCGCCCTGCAGGCCATCGACGGCCTGAAAGGCGACAACGAAGACCAGAACGTCGGTATCGCTCTGCTGCGTCGCGCTGTCGAAGCGCCGCTGCGTCAGATCGTTTCCAACGCCGGCGGCGAGCCGAGCGTAGTGGTCGACAAGGTCAAGCAAGGTTCGGGCAACTTCGGCTTCAACGCTGCTACCGATACCTACGGCGACATGATCGAGATGGGTATTCTCGACCCGGCCAAGGTTACCCGTTCGGCCCTGCAAGCTGCTGCCTCCATCGGCGGCCTGATGATCACCACCGAGGCCATGGTTGCCGACGCGGCTGACGACAAGGCTCCGGCCATGCCTGATATGGGCGGCATGGGCGGTATGGGTGGCATGGGCGGCATGATGTAAGCCGACCGGCTCCCTCGCTGTAAGAAGAACCCCGCGCTTGCCGCGGGGTTTTTTTATGGACATGGGAATATTCTTTGCTTAAGTTCAGCGACTAGCTTGCTTCGGCTTCCTGTAAACACATCAGCAAAGAAGAACAACAATATGCCCGCCACCATTTCACACGACATGCCCCAAGATACCTTCCAAGCGTGGTGGCAACGCCAAGGCGAGTGGGTCGAAGAACCCAACGTTCGTCGTGGCGGAGAAAGTGGCGTACAGCGCTTGTCTGATCGCGGCAGTGTGCTCTACGCCAAACGCCAGGTCGGCCACGTCTACCGCAGCCTGCTGCATCCCTTCGGGCGCCTGACCATCCTGCGTGAGCGCAGCGCCCTGCTAGCCCTGAACAAATTGGGTGTGCGGGTGCCGCGCCTGGTCTACTGCGGTATCGACAATGATCCAGTACAGGGTTGGCGTGGCGTACTGGTCACCGAAGCACTGGAAGGCTTCGAGGAGGTCGAGCAGTGGTATGCCAAAGGCGGACGCGAGGCCTGTGGCGAAGCCAAGCATGCTCTGCTGATGCAACAAATCGGGGCAACCCTGGCGCGAATGAACCTGGGTCGTTGGCAACACGGCTGCCTGTACGCCAAACATGTGTTCGTGCGCATGAACGGCGATCTACCTCAGGTCGCCTTGCTCGATCTGGAGAAGAGCCGCCAACGCCTGAGCCGTGTACGCGCCGCCCAGCATGACCTGCGCCAACTGCGCCGGCACAGCCCCTGGAACGACGAGGATTGGCAGCAGCTCCTCGATGGTTACGCCCGTGTCTACCCGGGTGGCCTGAAGAACCTCTGAAGCTCCCCCGAGCGGCTTGTCATCAGGCCGTAACCATTGGTCAGGAAACTTCTGACCTGATCCGTGATCGACTAGGGTTACCAAAGAGCGTTCGGCAGCGCCATCAAAGGGTTAGCAAAATGAAATTAGAAATCGCTAGAGGTGCATTCCTCGTCGCCGCCCTTGGCATCACGGCTGTTGCCGCGGCGGCCTGGCAGCAACCGGGCCCGCGCATTCTGGAAGCGCGCGAGTGCAGCGCAATCCCCTGCAGCATCCCTCTCGTCCGCAAACAGGTGCAAACGGAGATTCAGCCGGACGCCAACCTGCTGCTGCTCATGTTTGGCCTGCAAACGGCCATGAAAGGCGAGCAGTAACGTTCGCCTGACTCCTGGGGTGGCCGGTACGCCGGCCGCTCGGGGTGCCAGCGAGCAGTACACCGCAATGGCCAATTCCGCTCGTATACATCGCTCGGCGCACTGTTCGCTGCACTCCTGAGTGCGCCCTACCAATGGAAAACGCCGGCATAGTGGCGTTTTAGAGCGGTCCGTTCAGTTTTGGTTAAGTAAGAATCCTTATCGTTGCCCTGGAAGTGACCGGCTGGTCACAGGCGTTTGGTCAGCAGTCGAGAACGTCACTCATGAAAATGACAGGAGATTCAACGATGAACTCAACCGCTTCCCGAACCGGTATCCCCCTGCGCCCCGTACCCAAGGATCAGGCCCAGGCCGCCCTGCACCAGCTCATTCAGGGCTTTCGGCGTTTTCGCCAGGAGGTCTACCCGCAGCAGCAGGCTCTGTTCAAGCGTCTGGCCTCGGCGCAATCGCCCAGCGCCATGTTCATCACCTGCGCCGATTCGCGTATCGTCCCCGAGCTGATTACCCAGAGTGACCCCGGCACCCTGTTCGTCACCCGTAACGTGGGCAACGTGGTGCCGCCCTATGGGCAGATGAACGGCGGCGTATCCACCGCCATCGAGTACGCGGTGCTGGCGCTCGGCGTGCAGCACATCATCGTATGCGGTCACTCAGACTGCGGCGCAATGAAAGCCGTGCTCAACCCGGCCAGCCTCGATGGCATGCCCACGGTGCGCGCCTGGCTGCGCCATGCCGAAGTGGCACGCAGCGTGGTGGCGGACAACTGCAACTGCGGTAGCGCCCATGAAACCCTTGGCGTGCTGACCGAAGAAAACGTCGTCGCCCAGCTCGACCACCTGCGTACCCACCCGTCCGTCGCCGCACGCCTGGCCAGCGGCCAACTGCATATCCACGGCTGGGTCTACGACATCGACAGCGGTGGTATCCGCGCCTACGACGCGGCCTCGGGCAAGTTCCTGGCGCTCGACGGCGACGAGCAGCCCTGCGCCACCCCGCAACCGCGCTACGCCAACGCCTGATCCCACCAATTCCCCTATGCCTGCGCCGATCAAGGCGCGGGCACGGGCTGCGTTTGCCCACGCGTTGGGCAAGGAGAGATAACACCATGAATGTATTTCGCACACTGCCACGGGACGCGCTGGCGTCAGTGGTGGTCTTTCTCGTCGCCCTGCCGCTGTGCATGGGCATCGCCATCGCCTCCGGCATGCCGCCGGCCAAGGGCCTGATCACGGGCATCATCGGTGGCCTGGTGGTCGGCTTTCTCGCCGGCGCACCGCTGCAGGTCAGCGGCCCGGCAGCCGGCCTCGCGGTGCTGGTGTTCGAGCTGGTGCGCACCCATGGCATGGCCGCGCTCGGCCCCGTACTGCTGCTGGCCGGCCTGATCCAACTCGCCGCCGGCACGCTACGCCTGGGCGGCTGGTTTCGCGTCACGGCACCGGCGGTGGTCTACGGCATGCTCGCCGGTATCGGCATTCTTATCGTGCTGTCGCAGGTGCATGTGATGATCGATGCTTCGCCCCAGGCATCGGGCCTGGACAACCTGCTGGCCTTCCCCGGCGCCATGCTCGATGCGCTGAGCCTGGCCGGTGGTAACGCCATGATCGCCGGCGCGGTCGGCCTCGGCACCATCGCCAGCATCTGGCTGTGGGAACGCTTCCGTCCGGCGCCCCTGCGCTTTCTGCCCGGTGCCCTGGTCGGCGTGACGCTGGCCACCCTGGCCAGCCTGTGGCTGGCACTGCCGGTCAAGCGCGTGGAACTGCCAGCCAACCTTGGCGACGCCATCGACTGGATCACCCCGCAAGGGCTGGCCAGCCTGGCCGATCCGCAATTGCTGGTCGCCGCCCTGGCCCTGGCCTTTATCGCCAGCGCCGAGACGCTGCTGTCCGCCGCCGCTGTCGACCGCATGCACGACGGCCCGCGCGCGCACTTCAATCGGGAGCTGTCCGCCCAGGGCATCGGCAACATCCTCTGCGGTGCGGTCGGCGCCCTGCCGATGACTGGCGTGATCGTACGCAGCTCGGCCAACGTGCAGGCCGGTGCCAGTGGCCGTACCTCGACCATCCTCCATGGTGCCTGGCTGCTCGCCCTAGTCGCTTTGCTGCCCGGCGTGCTGCAAAGCATCCCGGTGGCCAGCCTCGGCGCGGTGCTGGTGTATACCGGTTGCAAGCTGGTCGATCCCAAGGCCATGCGCAGCCTCGGTCAGTACGGGCGCGCGCCGGTGTTCATCTACATCGCCACCGCGCTGTGCATCGTCTTCACCGACCTGCTGACCGGCGTGCTGGTGGGCTTCGGCCTGACCCTGCTGAAGCTGGTGTGGAACGCCTCGCGCCTGCGCATCAAGCTGGTGCCGACCGGCTCCGAAAACGCCGAGCTGCGCATGAGCGGCGCCGCCACCTTCCTGCGCGTACCGCAGTTGGCCAAGGTGCTGGCCAGCGTCGAACCCGGCACCCGCCTGCACCTGAGCCTGGCGCGGGTCAGCTATATCGACCACGCCTGCATGGAACTGCTGGAAGACTGGGGCCGCTCGGCCCGCGCCCAGGGCGGCGACCTGGAGATCGTCGAAGGCGCCGCACTGAAACGGCGCGTGGAAGGCCGGCAACGCACCGCGCTGGCCTGACAGATTACGCATGGTGGCACATACAAATCAGGCGAAATCGGCGACTCTATTGCAGTTGCCACTCACCTGGAGCCCACCATGCGCCTGCCCCATCTTTGCACCCTTGCCCTGCTGCTCAACCTTGGCGCCTGTGGCGCGGGTGAAACCGCCGCCACCGCCAGCCTGCAAGCCAAGCAGGCGCAACAGGCCCAGCAGCAGATGCAGCAGCTCAAGCAGCAGATCGACCAGGCCAACGCAACCAACAATCAGCGCCTGCAAGAGGCGCTGAAGCAGACGCAATAGCAGCGGTTGTTAGCAACCTGAACGGCAGCCGTCCGACCTCTACAAAGGCAGCCAGCGCAGGAACCAACGAAACGGCGAAAAGTCTGCAACACAGGCGTATAACTCACGCCTGTAGTCTCGGCCCCTCCCTGTCGAAGCATCGCGGAACCCACACTTTATGGATTGGCACCAAGCCCTTACCGACAGCCTGATCTGGCTGGCCATCGCGTCACTGTGCACCCTTGTCGGCTTCAGCCTCACCGCCTTCGCCCTGGTGCGGTTCACCCGCTGGGGTCGGCAATTCTGGCAGATCGCCGGGCCCTACCTGAGCCCGCGCAACAGTTGGCGACCGCTTGCGACCTTCGCCCTGCTCCTGCTGCTGTCGCTGTTCGCGGTGCGCATGAACGTGCTGTTCTCCTTCTGGTACAACGGCTTCTACAGCGCCTTGCAGGAGCTGGATCAGAAGGCGTTCTGGTTCATGCTGGGGATCTTCGCCATCCTTGCCGCCATCCATGTGACGCGGGCGCTGTTCGACTTCTACGTCAGCCAGGCGCTGAGCATCCACTGGCGCACCTGGCTCAACCAGCGCCTGACCGATGACTGGCTCAAGGGCGACGCCTACTACCGTGGCCAGTTCCTCGACCAACCGATCGACAACCCGGATCAGCGCATCGAACTGGACGTCGCCGCCTTCGTCTCCGGCTCGCTCAAGCTCTCGCTCGGAGCGGTCAGCTCGCTGGTCTCGCTGGTAGCCTTCAGCGCCATTCTCTGGGGGCTGTCCGCGCCGCTGACGGTCGCTGGCGTGGAGATCCCACGGGCGATGGTGTTCGCCGTGTACATCTACGTGATCATCGCCACGCTGATCGCCTTCCGTCTCGGCCGCCCGTTGATCCGCCTGAACTTCCTCAACGAACAACGCTCGGCCAACTTCCGTTACGCCCTGGTGCGTCTGCGTGAATACGCCGAGAACGTCGCCTTCTACCAGGGCCGCGACGTCGAGCGGCGCACCCTGCTCGGCCGCTTCGGCGCACTGGTGGAAAACCTCTGGGCGCTGGTCTATCGAAGCCTGAAGTTCGACGGCTTCAACCTCGGCGTCAGCCAGGTGGCCGTGGTCTTCCCCTTCATCCTCCAGGCACCGCGCTTCTTCAGCGGCGCCATCAAACTCGGCGACGTGATGCAGACCGCGCAGGCCTTCGGCCAGGTGCAGGACGCCCTGTCGTTCTTCCGCAGCAGCTACGACACCTTCGCCCAGTACCGTGCCACCCTCGACCGTCTGAGCGGCCTGCTCGATGCCAATCAGCAGGCCCGCGAGCTGCCGCATGTCACCACCAGCACCCAGGCCAGCGGCCTGAAAGTCGAGAACCTGCACCTGCAACGCCCGGACGGCCAACTGCTGGTCGATGGCCTCAACCTTGATCTGCACCCCGGCCAGGCCCTGCTGGTGCGCGGCCCCTCCGGCTGTGGCAAGACCACCCTGCTGCGCGCCCTCGCCGGCCTCTGGCCCTACGCCGACGGCCAGGTAGCGCGGCCCACCGGGCACCAGGCGCTGTTCCTCGCGCAACGCCCGTATCTGCCGTTGGGTGACCTGCGCAGCGCCCTCGCCTACCCCGCCGAAGCAGGCGACGACCGCGAGTGTATGCAACAGGTGCTGGAACAAGTCTGCCTGCCGCACCTGGCAGGTCGCCTGGACGAACCCGGTGACTGGAGCCGCGTACTGTCCCTGGGTGAACAACAACGCCTGGCCTTCGCCCGCCTGCTCTACAACCGCCCGGCGGTGGCCTTCCTCGACGAATCCAGCTCGGCGATGGACGAAGGGTTGGAACAGTCGCTCTACATCCTGCTACGCCGCGAACTGCCCGACACCCTGCTGATCAGCGTCGGCCACCGCCACACCCTCGCCGCCTTCCACAGCCACCAGCTCGACCTGGATGGCAAAGGTGCCTGGCAACTGAGCAGCCGCAACGGCTGATTCAACGCAAAGCGCCATAGCCTTTCGGGCTATGGCGCAGAGCCATCATTTCGCAGTAAGGTCGGTGCATCGCCCTCGCAAGGATGCACCATGGCCAGCAAGCCCTCCCCACTATTCTGATCGATGCGGATAGCGCGCCGGTCGCTATCGCCAAAAGCCTTATCGAATCCAATGAAAAAGTGGACAAGCGTTGTGTTGTCCACCTTATGACTGTCCGGGGTATTTGCTATGAGTCAGAAAAATGGCGTCCAGCAGTGATAGAAATCCAGCGAGCTCACGCCTAAACGAGTAAGCCTAGCGCTGCTTATAACCATGCTCAGTACCTTAAAGAATCTACAGAGATGATGCAGGCACAGGTCGATGCCATCAGGTTTGGCAAGCATCCTTGTATCGCGTAGAATCCAAAGGTTTTTCCGTCTGTCGTATTTGGTTGCTTTAGGGATAAATGGAATGGATTTTGCTGCATTTAGGGAAATTTACCCTCTCCGCGAGCCGAAAGCGGAGTGCATTAAGAACGAAGATGAACTGGTTCTGTTGCCCCCAAACGAAAGATTAGGACTGCTTCAGTTCCCTAAAGATGCCTCAGACGATGTGATAATTAGCTCTGTTCCACGTAGCCATTCCGAGCGGGGACAGCTATACCTCTGGGTGGTTGCAGCTAATGACGTCCCTTTTGCGTTAGAAAGTGCTCCTTTTGGTCAGGGACTTGAGACAGGAAAAATCAAGCACACAAACCTGACTGGAGGCGAGAGTGCTCATTGCGGCGGAGAATTGTGGTTTATAGCGGAGGGGCGCTTGCTGCTGAGTGCTTCATCCGGGCGCTATGGACCCAAAAGTGAACAAGAAATGACCGATGTAGCTCTGGCGTTTAAGAACGAAGGATTTGAAGTTGCCTCGCTAGGCTTTGATGTAGAAACCGGTTATCCATGTACGGTATTAGTTGGTGAGCCAAAATGGATGTGAAGTGGACTGATAAAGAGCTATCAAGAGTTTTCGGGACTGAAAGTTCTGGTAGCACCTTAGAAGAGCGTGCCGCAACATCGCGTCGTCTCTTTGTTCGCAGTCAAATTCAAATAGGGTTTGACAATGAACGAGCTAAAGGACGCAAAATAAATGCCAAAGAGGCATTAGACACCTTTGGTGAAGAAATTCTCTATGGATTGACTGAGAATGATGCTGTCCCAATATTATTGGACGCTCTAGAACCAGGCAAGACCATAAAAGAACGCCGAATTAATATGGCGCTTTCGCTCGACAATGTAGCGAGAGCGGTACATATTGACGAACAAGCTCTCAAGGATTTTGAGAACTCTCAAAGCATACTCCCATTCCGTACTATAGAAAGTATTGCTAGGACCCTGGTATTGGATGAATCTCTTTTAGGTCATCAACCAGGTGCCGGTGGAGATTACGCACTTGGCGTACGTTTGCGAGAATTCCTTGGAGCTGCCGATCAAAACCTGAACTCATTCACCCCTCAAATGGTTATGCGTTTGAGCGATGCCGCATGGGTAATAAAACGTCAGAATGCGCTACAGGTTAAGCTCGGGCGTTCTCAGGTCGAGGCCATAAGATCGCTCGGAATCAAACCGGACAATAATTATATATACCCTGCCTGGCGCCGCGGTTTCGAGTTAGCAGCCCTTACGCGCACCGCACTGGGAATCGGCCCTCATGATGCAATCGAAAGCATGCGAGTCCTTGTAGAGGATAATCTTTGCATCCCCGTAGTTCAGGCACAGTTTAATAAGAAATTTGCTGGTGCAACTATTGCGACAGGTGACGAGGATCGAGGTGTTGTACTAAATACTGATGGTCAAAATCAGAATGTTTGGATCCGGCGAAATACTTTGGCACATGAATTAGGGCACCTTCTGTGGGATCCGGGCCAGAGGTTGAACAAGCTGGTAGTGGATGAGTTTTCTGACTTTGAAGATTTTCAAAGCAACGATCCAGTTAGGAAGGATCCTGTAGAGGTACGTGCCAACGGTTTTGCCGTTGAGTTTATTGCACCCAGGAATGGCGTAGTGGAGGTATATAGTAGTTATAGCGACCCTGACGAGGGAATGATCGCTGTAATGGATTTTTACGGCGTAAGTTTCACTGCAGCGCGCTGGCAGCTAATTAACTCAAAAACTATAGCGTCAGATTTCAAGTTCGGTCGAATTGACACCCAACCTTCTGAAGACTGGAGAGCTAGAGAAGATTATACGCTTGATTATTTCCCCGTTACGGAGGTTCCTTACTCGCGGAGAGGGAGGTTTGTGAGCGTAGTAGTTCAGGCGTATGACTCTGGTCTTATCTCGGCCGACTCTGCTGCCTCTTATCTTGGCTGCAATAGTGAACAATTCTTGCAGCACAGGCAGGACATGGTCAACTTTTTCCAATAATTGATCGATTATCAGGCCGCACTTCGTGCGGCCTTTGGCTAATTAATCCACGCTGCACCTAATTGAGAGCCGCCAGCAAGTAGGGTGGACAACGCGAAGCTTGTCCACCATGTCTGGTAGCGCATCGATATCTCAGTCCTGCACCAATTGCCCCGTTCAGAAGGCCGAACGGAATCGTTGCGTAGAGGGTTGAGCGGCATGGATGCCGCGAGAGCCGCGATGGGCCAGGGACGGCCCTTCGCGGCGGGCCCTCGGAGCGACGATGGAGTGAGGGAAGTCGAGCGCAGCGAGACCCGGATGGTGGGGCTGTACGAGTCACTCACATGGGTTACAAAAAAGTTCAGTCACATGGGTGACACCTGCAGGGTTAGATACCCGTCCCGCTGCTCTCGTTCATCAAGCCGACCGATTACAACCGGGCCGAAGTGAACAGCCCAAAGTTCTTCGCCTATCTGTTCCAACCCAATCCGCTCATGTTTGAGCAAATGCCCCACATAGATCCGTAACCCTCTTCTGTTCAGGATACCGCTGCAGTCGGCCTTGTAGACCTCAATGTGGCTCGGGTACGCCAACTCGGGCAGTTGTTCTGGATAAGCACGCGGTGACTCCTGATAGCACTGCCGTGGTGTCTGCTGATTCAGGGCCTCATGGGGGCGTAGCTCGTTGTAGTACTGGATGAATTGATAGAAGCACACTTGCTGCTCCGTCATATGCGACGCTGCTGTTTGGATAGCAGCCTGCTTCAAGGTTCGGTGCATCCTCTCGTGCCGCCCATTCTGCTCAGGCCTTCCTGGCGCGATCCGTTCTGGAATGATCCCCAGGCGCAACCACCAGATCGATAACTGAGTCAGGCCTGTCTTGCCTGTGCTGGCGAAGGGAACGCCGTTGTCAGTCCTTAGACGCATGGGTAATCCATATGTACGAAACAGGCGCTCGAAGACGGCCTTGGTCTCCTCGAGACGCGTCCCCGGCATGCCTTCGCAGGCCAATAGGTAACGACTGGCGTGATCCATGACGGTCAGGGGATAACACCACTTGCCGTCACGCGTCAGAAACTGGCCTTTGTAATCGGCACTCCACAGTTCATTGGGTACATCAGCGGCCTGCAGGGGTTTTGGATAACTGGGTACCCGTCGGCGAACTTTCCGGGGCGTAATGAGCCCAGCCTCTTTGAGGATTGTGTAGATCGTGGTTCTGGAAGGGCTTTGCTCGGGGTAACGCTGCTCAACCAAGACCTGGATCTTTTTCGGGCCAAGATCAACTGTGGAGCGTCGCCGCAGATCAATGATGTACTCACGGATTACATAGGGAATCCGTTCTTGCTCATGCCTACGCCGGCTCCGCTCAACAAGCCCGTTCATTCCTGACCGCTTGTAGCGTTCAACCCACTTGTAGCCCGTCTTGCGGCTGATGCCGAATTGCTCGCATAGCCCCGTGAAGCTGTTTACCTGCCGGAGGTAATCAGCAATGAACATCACTTTTTCGTCCATAGGTTTCAGTTCTCGCCAAGGCATGAGGTCACCCTCCTGAGGAGTCCTCTGCCAGGTTAAAAACTGTTACCCATGTGCTTGAACCGATTTGTCACCTATGTGGGTGAGTCGTACCC
>NZ_JBMDJU010000018.1:0-97668 GCF_057809355.1 Pseudomonas sp. FG29
AGAAGTTTTTGAAGCGCTTCATCGCTGAAGTGGCGCGCATTCTACATCCAGCAGAATGCGCGTCAAGCTTTAATTGCAGTTTTGTTACTTACAGCGCTTCGAGCGCCTCACGCAAACCGCTACGCCGCTCCACACGTCGCTGTACGGCCTGCTCGAAGATGCCTGCTCGGCTTTCAATCAAGCTGAACCAGTGGCGGGCACGCGTGATACCGGTATACACCAGCTCCTTGGTCAGCACTGGATTGAGGCTGTCGGGCAGAATCAGCGCGCAATGGGCAAACTCGGAGCCTTGGGATTTGTGCACGGTCATGGCGAACACCGTCTCCACCGCACTCAGGCGACTGGGTAGGATATGGCGTAAGGTGCCGCTGCCATCATTACGCGGGAATACCACCCGTAAGACCTGACGCATCGGTGCACCAGGCATTTCAGGCAGCTCGGGCAAGCGCAGCGCAATGCCAATATCGCCATTCATCAATCCCAGACTGTAGTCATTGCGCGTTACCAGTACAGGCCGACCTTCATACCAGCCATGCATCTGCTCGAGCAGACCTCGCCGCACCAGCGCCTGGGCAATGCGTTCGTTGAGGGCCTCGACACCCCAGGCGCCCTTACGAACGGCGCAGAGCAACTGGAACTGATCGAACGCCGCCAGAACCCTGCCAGCCCAATCATCCCAGGCTTGCTCACCGGCATCAGGAGCCGGTCGCTGCGTCTTCATCAACTGCAGGTAATGGGCATACCCCTGCGGATGCGATTCGCCGCTCCCCTGTCCGTCGATTAGCAGACGCTCCAATCCGCGATCCTGCTCCCCCGACAGGCGCAGCACATGTAGATCGTCCGCGCCTGCGGCCAGGGTTGTACGAGCAGCTTGCGCATCGCCCTGGTTTACCGCGCGTGCCAGACGCCCGATACCCGAGCCACTGCCAAAGCGGCGTGAGTGCCGCAGCATGACGATATGCTGTGCCAGAGCCTCGTCACCGGACACCAATGCCGGATCTTCTACCTGTTCGCCGGTCTGGCTTTCCAGCCAAACCCGCGTTGCCTCACTGTAGCCACCGCTCTCTGCCTCCCGACAGAGATCACCCAGCACAGCGCCAGCCTCTACCGAGGCGAGCTGATCCTTGTCACCCAGCAGAATCAGACGCGCATGCGCCGGTAGTGCGTCCAGCAGGCTGGCCATCATCTCCAGGTCGATCATCGATGCTTCATCCACCACCAAGACGTCTAGCGGCAAGGGATTGGCTGCATCGTGACGGAAATGACGACTGCCGGGACGACTCCCCAGCAAGCGGTGCAACGTCGTCACCAGTGTCGGAATCTCCTCACGCACCCGCTCGTCCAACGCCAGCGACTGCACTTGCGCGCCGATGGATTCGGTTAGCCGCGCGGCCGCCTTGCCGGTGGGTGCTGCCAGGCTCAGGCGCAGCGGTTCGCCGTTGGCCATGGCAGCTTCCTGCAAGAGGGCAAGCAGACGCACCACCGTAGTCGTCTTGCCGGTTCCGGGCCCTCCGGTGATCAAGGTGAAGCGCCCCTGAGCCGCCATGGCGCAGGCCAACTTCTGCCAGTCGGTCTGGCGCTTACCACCCACTACCAGCGGTTCTGGAAAAAGTGAAGCCAGGCGCGCGGCCAGATCGGTCGGCGCTGCCGCGCTCGCCTGCAGACGCTGGGCAATGTTGCCGGCCACCTGCTGCTCATAGTTCCAGTAACGCTTCATATATAAGCAACTACCACTCAGCACCAGCGGCGCCCCTTCGGACTCCAGCAGTGCGCTGCCAGCGCAGGCCGCCAGCCAGGACTCAAGACTGAGTCCGGCCAGCACCTGGGAAGGCAGGATCATCGTTGCTTGCGCGTCCTCCCCCTCTGGCGGCAGAGACAGGCTGAAGTCCGGGCTGGCCAGCGTGGCCGACAGATCCAGGCAGACATGTCCCTGGCCCAGTTGGTGGCTGGCCAACGCGGCACCGAGCAGAAGCAGCGGTGAAGCCTGCGGCTCCAGCTCAGCGAACAGCTGCGCCAGCGCCCGATCCAACTCGCGCAACCAGCCACGCTCGCTCCAGGTGGAAAGCAGGGCGAAGAGCTCGGCGCGGTCACGCAGCGCCGGGGCCAGTACCGCACTCATGCTGCGCCCTCCTCTGCTTCGCCCATGAACAGCGCATCCAGACGCTCGATCAGCTCGCGCGGCGGTCGTGCCAGGTAAGCGCCCTGCTGCGGCGCACGCAGGAACAGATAGAGCGCGCCCCCCACATGCTGGTCATAGTCGTAATCCGGCAGGCGCAGGCGTAATTGCCGATGCAGTGCGAGCACGTAGAGCACGTATTGCAGATCATAACGGTGGCTGGCGATGGCCGTTTCCATCGCGTCACGGGTATAGGCGCTGTCGTCGCTGCCGAGCCAGTTGGATTTGTAATCCGCCACGTAAAAACGCCCCTGATGTTCGAATACCAAATCGATGAAGCCTTTGAACATGCCATTGAGGGTGTCGGCCCGCAGCGGCTGCCGGGCGACACCCGGCAACTCGCACTGTTGCACCCACTGATCCAGCAGCCTGACGTCCACCCCACGCGCTTCGAACCAGAACTCCAGTTCAGGCTGATACTGGGTCAGTTGCGCCAACACCACACTATCCGCGCCCGCCAGCGGGAGCGGTTGGGTCAGCAGAGCCAGCAGCCAGTCCTGCAAGGGTTCGATCCAGCTTTCCAGGCCGCGACGCTGACAGCGTCTGGCCAACGCCTCGCGTAGCCTCGGCGGATCCTCTGCCAGGGCTGCAAAACCCTCCTGCGCCGCCATTTCCAGCAGACCATGGAGGAAGGTGCCAGGGTTCGGCCCTCGCGGGAAGCGATGCAGCCCCTGAGCAGATGCCGGCAGTGGCGCCATGGCCAGCAAAGGGTCTTCATCGTCGATAGCGTTCTGCATCGCCGGACTGTCAGGCGCGGCATCCTCATGCCGACTGATTTGACTGGGCGCCTCCTCGTCCAGGCGCAGCGCGCTATAGGAGGCGATCCACCAATGCTCGGCGGCGCGTCGTGCTGGTGTGCGCCACTGTGGCTCGAACCGCTCATCTTCGATCATGCGATAGCGCTGCTCGCTGGCGGGTGGCACCGGCGCCACGGTGCTTTCCAGCCCGGCGGCAAAGGGTGCGAGCCAACTGGCGAGCTCGCCACTGGTGGCCAGCGATGCGCCGCCACCGAGCAGGTAGCCCAAAGCCGACTCATGCAGGCGCGACTTCTTGCCATTACCGATTTTCAGATCTGCCACGCCCAGCCAGCAGGCATGACGGGCACGGGTCAGCGCCACGTAAAGTAGGCGCAAGTCCTCCCCCAGGCGCTCACGTTCAGCACGCTCCAGGCTATCTTCATCAGGCTTGAGCACCAATCGTCGACGCTCGCCGTCATGGATCTGCAGCGGCTTCTTGTCATCCACCGGGCGAAACGCACAGATGAACGGCAGGAATACCAGGGGATACTCCAGCCCCTTGGATTTGTGGATGGTCACCACGCGCACCAGCGCCTCATCGCTCTCCAGGCGCAGCACCTGCTCGTCAGCCGCCTGCCCTTCGCCGGCCAGGAGTTCGCTCAAATGCCGAATCAGCGCCAGCTCGCCATCGAGTTCGGCGGCGGCCTGTTGCAGCAGTTCGGCCAGATGCAACAGGTTGGTCAATACCCGCTCGCCATCGTCACGTCCCATCAACCGCTGCGGCAGCTCGAAGTCCTGCAACAACTGACGCAGCATCGGCAGCACGCCCTGGCGCTGCCAGCGCTGGCGATAGTCGCGGAACTGCATGACGCGGCGCTCCCAGGTACGCTCGTCGAGGTTGAGCTGCTCCAGCTCGCTCAACGTCAGCCCCAAGGTCGCACTGGCCAGCGCTGCGCGTAGCGGGCGATCCTGATCGGGCTCGGCACAGGCACGCAACCACAGCAGCAGATCGCGTGCTTCCTGGGCGGCGAACACCGAATCCTTGTCAGAGAGGTAGACACTGCGCACGCCGCGCGCCGACAGCTCGCCGCGAATCGCCTGCGCCTCGTTGAAATCCCGCACCAGCACCGCAATATCGCTGGGTCGCAGGGTACTGAGCGCACCCTCCTTGCTAAAGCCGGCCCGCCCACGCTGCCCCAAATCCAGCAGACGCACGATCTCGCTGGCTGCACCGGCTGCCATGGCATCCAGATAGGCGCCCTTGGCAACTGGCTCGTCGCTCGCCAATTGCCACACCGTCAAGGCTGGCTGCGCCTGATCATCGACACTCCAGACTTCGCGTCTACCTTGTGCGCTCACGTCGATAAAAGGCAGATCATTGCGCAGCAGGAAAGCTCCCTCGCCGCCCTCACGCTGCTCGGCCCGCAGGAAAACGCCGTTGACGGCATCGACCATGGCCTGGCTGGAACGGAAGTTCTTTTCCAGGTTGTAGTGCCGGCCGAACGTGGCCCGGCGCGCGCGAAGATAGGTATGAATGTCGGCGCCTCGGAAGGAGTAGATGGCCTGCTTGGGGTCGCCGATCATGAACAGGCCGCAGTCGGCGCGATTGGCCTCGACTTCGTAGAGCGTGTCGAAGATGCGGTACTGCAGCGGGTCGGTGTCCTGGAATTCATCGATCATCGCAACCGGGAACTGACGGCGCATCACCTCGGCCAGGCGCGGGCCATTGCTGCCTTGTAGGGCAGCGTCCAGGCGCACCAGCATATCGTCGAAGCCCATCTCCGCACGCTGACGTTTCTCCCAGTCGAAGCGCTGGCGAACCCAGGCCGCCGCATGGCGCAGGGCAGCATCAGAAGGGTCAGGCAAAGCATCGAGTTGCGCCTTGAGTACAGCCATCGCGTCCAGCGCGGGATGATCAGGCGCCTCGCCCTTCCAGGCTTCAGCCAGGCCGTCGGGAGTCAGGCGCGTGAAGCCTGTGCCAAGATCGAGACGCGACTCGTCGCCACCCGCCCATTCGCGCAACTTGGCCAGCCAGGGGTTGTAGAAGCGCGCCTGGATTTTCTTGCCATCCACTTGCTTGGCCGCCACCGCCGCATCCAGCAGCAACTGCAGCTCGTCAGCCCAGACCAGCCAGGGTGACTTGAGCTCGGCAAGTGCGTGTTCGCGCTGCAGCAACGCGTTATCAAGCAGCTCGCCCAGCGCCTGCATCGCGCCCTCAGCCTCCTCACCCAGCAAGGGACGCAACCTGCCGCCGAGAGCATCAGGCGTTCCCCAGATGCTTGCCACCCATTGCAGCGCAGCTCCCTGCAGCGGATAGCAATGCTGCCGCCAGTAGTCGCGCACCACCTCCGCCAGCAGCTCGCTGTGATCGGTCTCCAGGGTCTGGCTGAACAGGCTGCCGCTGTCGAAGGCATGCTCACGCAACATACGCTGACACCAGCCATGGATGGTCGACACGGCAGCTTCATCCATCCACTGCGCCGCCAGCTCCAGGCGACGGGCGCACTCGTCCCACTGCGTCTGGGCGAAATCACTGCGTAGCTCACGCAACAGATCATCGCCCTGAGCATCACCGAGGAACACGGTCGCGGCCTCGACCAGCCGCGCGCGAATGCGATCGCGCAGTTCGCGCGTGGCCGCATCGGTAAAGGTCACCACCAGAATCTGTGGCGGCAGCAACGCCTCGCGAAACGCGGCGTCGCCCCCATGCCCCAGGATCAGTCGCAGGTAGAGCGCGGAAATGGTAAAGGTCTTGCCCGTGCCAGCGCTGGCCTCGATCAAACGGCTGCCGTGCAGGGGAAAAGTCAGGGCCAGAGGGCGCTGTTGACTCATGCTGCGTCCTCCTCGAGCGCCTGGGGATGGCTGTCGAGCAGCGACTGGTAGAGCCGCTCACTCCATGTCGGAAACTGGCCATCGGCGGTGAGCGAGGCATAGTCAGGGAACTGTCTGGCCAGGCTGGCGCTGCCCTGGACTTCACCTATGAGGTTGTAGCCACCTTCGTAGACACTGCAGGCCTTGTCCTCGTTGTTATCCTGCAACCAAGCCAGGGAGGTCTTCATCGCAACTGGCAGAGGCACCTGCATACCGGCATTCCAGGATTCCAACCAGACCGTCAGAATGCGCGCGGCATGCTCGGTCGCCAAGGGTTCGAACGCCAGGCTGCGATCCTCGCCGACCAGCAAGGTGGTCAGCGGCACACCGCAGGCCGACGCGATGACATGCAGCACGTAGGGCCGCAGCAGACGATGCCATTTCCAGCTCTTGTCCTTGTGCAGCGCCCCCGGCAGCAGCTCCAGACGCGCCAGACTGCCATCGCCCTTCTGCCGTAGCCCGGCTAGCCAGCCGTCAAGTTCAACACCGGCTGCGCTGAAGAGCAGGCGCTGCGGCGACTCCAGTACGGCCGGCCAGCACAGGCAAAGCCCCTGATGGCGCCGCAACTGGGCCGGCAAGGGCTCCAGCAAGGCGTTGCGATACTGTTCGCCGAAACCAGCCAGCGGCAGGACACCACTGCGCTGCAAGCGGTCGGCTGCCGCCCTCAGTGCATCTTCGCTGTCCACATCGCCAGCGACGGCGGCCTTGAGCAAGGTTTCCTGCAACTGATAGCGCTGCAGGCCGTCAAGCGCGAACGGCTCACTGTCGAGTTGCGCCTGCTCTTGTTCATCGAGAAACACCTTGAGGCGGCGGGTGAAGAAACACTTCACCGGATCACGCAGGAACGACTGCAATAGCTCCGGCGTGAGCTGCTGCCCGTCCTCCCAGGCCGGCAAGGGAGCAAGAATTTCACCCGCCGATGCCTGACCATGCAGGGCGGCCCATTCGTGGGCATAACTGAACAACTGCGTCTCGCCATCGAAGTAGCGGCGACTGAAAGGTTGCAAAGGGTGCTCGGTGGTCAGGCCATGCAGCAGGTCGCCGCTACCGGCCAGCGCCCAGGCACTGGACAGATGGTCGCGCAACTGGCCAACCAGCACGGATGGCGGCCGCTCGCTGTTGTCGCGAATACTGCGCCCTACCCAGCTGATATAAAGACGATCACGCGCCGCCAGCAGTGCTTCGAGCAACAGATAGCGATCATCCTCGCGGCGTGAGCGGTCACCGGGGCGGTAATCGCCAGCCATCAGGTCGAAATCCAACGGCGCCTGGCTACGCGGATAGTTGCCATCATTCATCCCCAGCAGGCAGACCTGACGAAACGGGATCGCGCGCATCGGCATCAGCGTGCAGAAGTTCACCGCGCCGGCCAGAAAACGCTGACTCAGCCGCCCCTGATCGAGCCCGCCGAGCCAGGCCTCGCGCACCACCGGCAAAGTCAGCGCTGCATCCAAGGTCGCGGCATCGCACAGCTCCAGCCAGGCGTCCAGTGCATCGAACAGTTGAGTCGTGAGCACCTCTTCACGGTCGTTCTGCGCCAGGAAGAAGCCATCAAGCAGACTGCGCAAGCGTTCGCCCCACTGCGTCGGCGTGGCCGGCTCGCGCAGTTGCTGCAAGTGACGGTCGAGGGTTTCCAGCAAGCGCGTCACCGGGCCGATCAACGCAGCATCGAGCCCACCGATCTCGTCATAGGGCTCGATACCAGCAAAGGCGTCGGCCGAGCCCACTGCGTAGCCCAGCAGCATACGCCGCAGGCCGAAGCGCCAGGTGTTCTGCTCCAGGTTCTCGCCGAGGCCCAGCGATTGCCGCTGAGTCGCGTCCAGCCCCCAGCGCACACCGGCGCCCTCCAGCCAGCGGCGCAACGTAGGCAACTGATCCTCGGCGATGGCGAAGCGTTGACGTAGAGCGGCTACATCCAGCAGATCAAGAATCTCGCTGACGCTGAAGCGGCTTTCCGGCAGGCGCAACAGGTGCTCAAGCGCGATGATCATCGGCTCCTTGCCGCGCAGCCCCTGGTCGGCCAGGGTGAAGGGAATGAAACGCGGGTCATCGCTGGCAAACTGGCCAAACACCGCCTGGATATGCGGTGTGTAAGCGTTGACGTCCGGCACCATGACAATCACGTCGCGCGGTCGCAGCGTAGCATCCTCGCTGAAGCTGGCCAGTAGTTGATCGTGCAACACCTCCACCTCGCGCTGAGCGCTGTGGGCGATATGAAAACGCAGCGAGTGATCACGTGCCGGGTCGACCGGCGGCCAGGTTCTGCGCGTTTCCGCCAGCGGACGCAGATCAAGGATATCGTTCTGCAACTGGCCGAGCAGGCTGTCCTCGCTGGCCGGGCTGAACAGGTCGATGCGTTCGAACTGCTCGCGATAGCGCTGCGGCTCGTCGTACTGATCCAGCAGGTTGATATAGTCGCGCCCTTGCTTACCCCACGCCGCGAGTAGCGGCTGCCCGTGCTGGTGCATGTCTTCCTGCTCGAGCAAGCCGATCTGGGCGCTTGGTTTGCCTTTGCGCTGCTGACGGCGGTATTCGTGGCGCAACAGATCTTTGTCTTCGACGATATCGCCCCAGTGGTGCCGACAAGGGTTGTGCACGTAGAGCATGACCTGGCTGAAACGCGCCATGGCCGCCAGCGCTTCCAGCACCTGAGCCGGCAATGAGGAAATACCGAAAACGGTGATGCGCCGAGGCAGTCCGGGCGGCGCTACATCCAGTTCGCCCATTCGGGCGACGAAGCGCGGGTGCACGCCGGCGCGACTTTCGGCCAGGTGCTGCGCGCCAACATCTGCCAGCAAGGCGCGCCACAGCGCGGGTTGCCAACGGGAGTCGCCCTCCAGTGGCCGCTCACCACCGCGCGAGGTGCGCAGCCGATCATGCCCGGCAGCCCAATCGGCCAGCCAGTCGGCGCGATAAACCTGGTATTGGTCGAACAGATCGGCCAGACGCTCGGCCAGTTGATGACGCTTGCGCAGATCCTGATCATCGGCGAGGAAGCGGCGCAACGGAGCGAACGCTTCCTCGGCCAACAGATCCGGTAACAGCCGCATCAGGCGCCAGGTCAGCGGCGCCTTGTCCAGCGGCGACTGCTGCGGAATCGCATCCTTACCCAATACGTTGCGGTACGCCTGCCAGAGAAAGCGCGCCGGCAGATCGACATCCAGCGCCGCAGCGATGCCACAGCCATCACGCTCGGCCAACGCCAGCTTGAGCCACTGGGCGATGCCATTGCTTTGCACCAGCAGCACCTCGTTCTCCAGCGGCCGCAGCGGATAGCGCCGCATCCACTGCACCGCCAGCGCACGCAGCTCTTCGAGGTGGTTGCCGTGAATGACGATAAGGCCGGGGGACAGCTCCGGGCTGGCGGGCATCGACTGACTCCTGTCGAAAATCGAAGCGCAAGTTTGCCAGCATTTAATCAAGAGGTGAGACCTTGTCCCGCCCTCACGAGCGATTCGAGGCGTTCGAACACGCTCAAATAACAAAAAGGCCGGTCAGTGACCGGCCTCGAGAGCGCCACATACCAGCGTCAGTCGACTACCAGTTTGTCGCGATTCTTGTTCAGAGTTGCCTCACCGATACCTTTGACCTCAAGCAACTCGTCAACCGAAGCGAAGTTTCCGTGAGCGTCGCGATAGGCCACGATTGCCTGGGCTTTGGTCGCACCAATACCCGCCAACTCGCGCTGGAGCGTCTCGGCATCGGCGGTATTGAGATTGACGCTCACAGCTTGGCTGACTTGCGCGGAGGTCGCTTCACCGGCCTCGGTTTTTCCGGTTTCAACTGCAGACACGGCGAAGGAGAAAGAGGCCAGAAGCACGAAGAGGATGGATGGGAGGTAGTTTTTCATCATTTAACGTTCCATGTAGGTGAGTAGAAACGAGCACGTTAGGCTCATTTTTCAACCTAGACGCTAATTCCCCACTGTCAAATCCTCATCAGGACATGAAGCCTCGGTCTAAACATGGTTCATCTTCGACCCGCAGGATAAAAAGCCCCACAAAAGTCCCGGAAACAAAAAAGCCTGGTCATCACTGACCAGGCTCTAATGTAGGGATTTTTTGGTCGGGACGGAGTGATTCGAACACTCGACCCCTTGCACCCCATGCCGGAGGTCGACCTTATAAGGCATTGATTTTATTAGGATAAATTTGAGCGCTCGCTGCAGCCATTGCTCTACTCTATCCGACGGTTATCCACGATTTCCCGCAAAAGTCCCTGCGACCTTGGACGACAGCCTAAGCAGTACGCGTTGCCAGATCCGATGTGATGCGATGCTCTCCAGCCACACTATCACTCAACGGAACAGCGGGTGACCGGGACGATTCAGCGGCAAGACAATTGGAGTAGTCGATGGCAGTCAGGGACTTCCTCATCTCTTGCAACTGCTGAACCAGTACCCGATAGTAACGCGTCCATACCAGTCTGGAGCGATTCCTTTCTGGGCTATCTGCCCGCAAATGGCGAAAGGAGCGGCAATTGAATATGGTAGTTGAATAGGGAAAATCGAATGCACGCTACACCGACTAGGACAGTTCTTAACAGAACATACCGAATAAAGGAGTCCGAGCAACACAGAACGGAAGAGTTATCGGAAGACCTCTGGAACGCGCTTAGCCACTTACTTTCACCGTCTGTGAGCGTCGAATGTCTGCGAGACATCGATGTGCTGTCTTCTATCCTGTCTGAACGCTTAGTCAATTACACCTTTTCTCGTCTAGTGATAGGAGGTTGTTATTGGCTTGATAACAATGGAACTCCAGACGACCCTCTGCAGTTAGTTGACGGCATGCTAATTGCTCTCAGAGAGGTTCTGGATGTACCGAACAAAGATGTGGAACAAAGAATTGCCTATTTAATGTCACGCATCTGTGTTCGCGTAACATGCAAACAATCAAAACTTAACAGCACTCAAGTCAAAGCCATTCGTAAATTTGCAATCAACAATGGCCATCGCTGCTATATATGTGGAGTAGAGCTTCACTACGGAGAAAGTCGACCATATGGTTCTGATCTAGAAGAGTCGATAGACAAAAAACGCGAAAAAAGATCCTTCGAAATCGAACATATATGGGGCCAAGCACGTGGTGGTTCTCGATCTCAAAAGAATCTTGCCGCTTGTTGTAAAGCTTGCAACAAACTGAAATCTCACCTCATTAGCTTTGTCGATCTTCCGATTGAACAGGCCACGACCAACGCAAGGGATGTAAAGAGCGTAAGTTCTGCAATCAATCACCAGTATCGCTTTGCACTGATCTGGAAGCAAGGTGGCCGTTGTGGATTCTGCGAAAAACACTTCTATGACATTGAAAGCGAGACCATGTACTTGGTTCAGCGCGAAAAAAGTCAACCATTGCACTTTCTTAACCTGCAAATAGTCTGCCTAAAGTGCAATCACAACCAATCGCTGGAAGGAGTTAAAATCCGTGCATAGCTACCTCGGCATTCGAGTCCAACAACGTCAGGACTCAAACATTAGCTTTATTCTTCTTGCTGCACCGGCCACCGAGATCTACAGTTGGTCCCAAGCCGACGATATAAAACTCGACCGTGTCAATGTTCAGCGGTCACTGGTGGACTCACGCTGGAAGCAGGTGAGAAAATTCTTTGACTCTTATCACGACAACATCGTACCCACAAGTATTACCGTAGCCTTCGCAGACACTTTACCCGAAGTAGCGGACTCTCAACTTATTACAGACGACACCCCGGCATATCACATCCAGGATCTAGGGCAAGACAATCTAGTCAGAATTACATTTTCATCAGCGGTGCGAGAAAGCTCATACATTATCGATGGTCAACATCGCCTAAAAGGCATGTCGCAACTCGCCTATCCAGTTCTAGTGCCGGTCTGCTTGTTTCCATCTTTGAGCAGACTAGAACGAGCATTCCAATTTGTCACCATTAACAACAAATCGCACAAGGTTCCAACCGATAACCTCAAAGCACTTATTAGCAACTTCAGTTCTATTGAGACAGATCTTCGCAATCGTTTGAGCGCAGCCACTATAACCGTACCCAAACTAGCCCTGCATATTGACTTAGTCAATGAGGATCCAGAAGGCCCGTTCCATAAGATGGTCAACTGGGTCAACAATCGCCATCCTGATGCAAAGCCTCTTATTGCACCCGCAGCAATTGAGAATGGCATCAAAGCAATTCAAGCTGGCTTTAACGAGACGCGCGAAGACGATGCGGACGCAATCATAGTCCTCTCGACGATCTGGAGGACTATTTTCAACTATTACGGCGTCACATTGGCTAACGCTGAGCAATTTCCAAATCTGATAAAAAAAGCAACAATCCAAACCATAACCCAGATGGTTATAGAATATTTGGTGTCCAAATTAGATCCGGCATTTTTTACCGGAGGTATTGCTGGCGACGATGCATCTGAAGCGCGACTGGCAACTGAGCGCCTAATTAGTGGTATTCCTGTAGAATTCTGGCAAGAAAACTGGGTGCTAAAAAGCCTAGACACATCTGGTGGACGTCAAATTATTGCCGACTCCATTCGCCGATTAAAGTCGGCCATTGCCAGTCATAAAGATGAGGAAAATTTCGACTGGCGCATAGGTAACCCGCTTATAGAAGCTGGATCTTCTGAATCCAGCGGTGAAGACTCTACACCCGAAGAACCGGATAACGAGGACTAACGTAACTGCCCAAACTCGCCAAGATAGGCGCCTTTATTATAGCCAAGACAGGCGCCTTCGCGATAAACGCTGACACAACATCCTCGCACAAGAAAGAACTGAATCAGTTGAACAACGCCTCCCACTCAGCCACATCATGGCGAAGTGCATTAAACAGAAAATTCACAATTCTGGCCCTATCCTCTCCTAGAGATACAGTAAACGTTGCCACGGACAAAACCATCGAACTTGCGAATTTCAGGCTATCAATCACGCGAGCAACCTTAGAAATCCTATCAAATACCGACAGCATTTCCTCCTGAGAAAAATCCAAAGAGTTGACGACGTGATTCCTTGAGTCGTTCATCAGAATATAAGCACGAGTGCGCAACCCGTACACCTCCATCAAAACACCATATCCACTGCCCGCAAACGCCTTGTCCGCCATGGAAATATTCTGAAGTTCTGCGTGAAAAATACCAACCAAATCTAGAAGCCGAGAAGAAAACTCTTCAACCAATAACCGATCTGACAAAGCGCGCGAGGCAAGTTGTTGTGACATAACACCACCATTGTAATGACTTGTAAAATTAGACTCTAAAAGGATTTCCTTCTAACGATTCTAGCCAGATAATCAGAAAGAGCATTTATATCACTGTGCAAATTTTGGATAGAATTCCACGACCGAGCACCACTCCTAAACTTCCACTCCCCAGAGCCTTCGGTCCAAGCCGTATACCCCACTAATTTTTGAAGACCAATTTTAAACATCGGGGCGCAGGGCGCCCCCTTCTCGCAAATTGCCTCCATCACGAATCCCATTGATATTATTCCAGCGCTATGAACAAGCCTAGAAGTTCTCGGAATATGCCCATACCAGGATGTTCCAAAAACATCTTGCACCGCCTCAAAGAACTCGCTTATCGCAAGAAAGCATCTATCTTCCCCATCCGACAACTCAATAGTCTCTCGACAGTATCCGTCCGACAGCGAATTCATAACTAGCCTTTGAAGAGCGTTATCACTAATAACGCCCCCGGGACTCGTATGCTGCTTGATCTGCCCTAGCAATGATGAGCGAGAGTCAAAATTAAGCAATTCAACCACTCGTGCCGCTCGCGCACGATCCGTCATCCGCTTGGGCAAACCATCAACCGCAGGCAGCAACTCATATATCAGCGACTTAGGTAATGGACTGGTGTTATTTACCAAAATAAACTGCCTACGCAATTCTTCAGATGTCTCACAAATAAGAGCTGACACCAGTAGTTGAAAATCACGTCCTGGCAACCCCGCCATTGCAGACAAACGCTGCTGGCCATCCACCACAAATCCAACAGGTCCTTGCGAGACATCCACTTCAATCTCAACCAAAGCCCCAGCTTCACCCCTAACCCGAACACCGCCGATAAAGGCCAGAACAATAGCATTAGGCATCACGGAGTCAGACCGCCCCAGGTAGTCTCGTATCTCTCTGATGTGCCTTGACACAAGCGGTCGCTGGAAACCAGAGAGGTTTCCGCACTCATCTCGCCTTACTCGATCAATAGAAGCGATTGCCAGGATCTGCTCAGCAGTCGCTGCAAACGAAAAAACCTGGTGATTGGGGCTTTGGCGGGCCCGAATCGCGGCGAACGTGAGCAAAACATCGTCCTCATTTCATCAGTTAAATGCCAGATGAGCGGTAGTCCCACCTGGTGCCGACAAGGGGATCACAACTGACCAATTGCGCTGCCCCATGCAGTTATTCGATGGTAGGATTGCATACCCAGAAATAACTGCAACCCTTCAACGCAGAGATGCAGCAGTTTTCATGAGCACCGTCATCATCACCAACTGCACAAACCGCAAGCGGCTCGGGGGCCCCCCCCCACTGGAGCTATGCACCGCTCAGAACCAGTCGCTAGCGGCCATGGCGGCCACCTGGATACAGCAGGTAAAGGCAAGGACCTTCACTCGCCCAGCTGGGTCGCTTTACACTGGCAGGAGCGTGCAAGACGCGAAATGGGTGGCCCAGAAACTCGATGCGAAGCTGATGTTCGCCTCAACAGGCCTAGGCTTGATCAGGGACGAACATCCTTGCCCGTCTTACAATCTAACTGTCGCAGCAGAGTCCAACTCCATTCGCCCATGGCTAGCGCGTATGGGGCTGACCCCTTCCGACTGGTGGGACGCGGTCAATAATCACTGGCAGCATCCCAACCCATTAGCGACGCTTGCTAAGCGCACAGACATTAAACGCATCCTGATAGCGCTATCGGCGAACTACATCGACCTCGTTGCGAACGATCTAGAACGGATCGAGATTGACAATCGATCCAAGCTGAGATTTTTCACCTCACGTCCTGGCATTGAACGACTACCGAAGCAATTCCGCTCTTTGGCCATGCCTTATGACGATCGCCTTGAAAGTTCGCGATTCGCCGGCACTCGGGCCGACTTCCCACAAAGGGCTATGCGACACTTTGTTGAGATCACTGACGCCTCTGCTAACTCCGCCAGCGCAGATTACCAAGCCGTTATCGCAGCAATGGATGCACTCCCTTTGCTAGGCACTATAAAAAGGCGCCGTGCTTCAGATGAAGAAGTGAAGGCGTTAATGATCGAAGCATGGGATGCTCAAAAGGGTAGTTCCTCTCGCCTTCTACGCTACCTGCGTGACGATGCACTGGTTGCATGCGAACAATCTCGTTTCAGGGGTTTATGGCTAGAACTAAAAAGCCGCAGCATACTACGGAGTAAAGTATGAGCGGAAAAGATCAAGAAATTGTTGTGCGCGCGCTGCGTACCACCCAAGGCGATAACCTGGATGTTTACGCACTCTTTATTCGCGGATCTGACTTGGTGCGCATTGCTGATATTAGCCGAATTTCAAGAGACGACAGTGACACCCTCAAAGGGTTTCAGCGACCCGAAATACGCAGCCATGTGAAAGGGATTATTAATTACCTAAACCAAGGTGATGTACTTTTCCCTAACGCAATTATTCTAGCACTGTCGCCCGAAATAAAATTTATGGCATCTCGCGGTAGCAAACCCACAGGTGATGAGGGAATTGCACAGGCTGGCACCTTAAGAATCCCGCTTCATGCTGAAGGTCTTCGATCAGCCTGGATCGTTGACGGCCAACAACGTGCCTTAGCACTAGCAAAAGCAGACAATGCGGACTTACCAGTTCCAGTTGTCGGGTTCGTATCAGACAACTTAACCACTCAGCGAGAGCAGTTCATTCTCGTCAACAAAGCCAAACCGCTACCAACAAGGCTAATAAATGAACTACTACCAGAAACAGGAACCATACTCCTGCCGCGAGAACTGAGCGCTCGAAAAGCGCCTGCCGAGTTATGCGGATTACTAAACCG
Organism: Pseudomonas sp. FG29; assembly: GCF_057809355.1. Taxonomy (NCBI): domain Bacteria; kingdom Pseudomonadati; phylum Pseudomonadota; class Gammaproteobacteria; order Pseudomonadales; family Pseudomonadaceae; genus Pseudomonas; species Pseudomonas sp. FG29. Next base: position 15,785 of record NZ_JBMDJU010000018.1, read on the forward strand.
GGATCCTCGCTCGCCGTTTTATCGACTTATAAAACTTTCCTCTGATAGAGAAACTTCTGACGCTGTAGTCACAGATACGGCCATCATAAAGATGATCCGCACCAGCATGACCAACCCCCTTGGCGCCCTGTACCCTTACAAGTCAAACGATGAAGAAAAAACTGACGTTGAAGCAATGTATCAACTGTTAGTTTTATTTTGGCAATCTGTTAAAGAGTGCTTCCCTAACGACTGGGCACTTGACCCTAAAGAGAGTCGCTTAATGCACTCTGCAGGAATTGCAGCCATGGGCTATATCATGGATCTCGTTTGCGCCAAGATAAGCGGACAAGACGCCAACTACAGCCTCATACGCAAAGAAGTTGAAAAAATAGCACCCCATTGCGCTTGGTCCTCGGGAAAGTGGCCGCTACTCAATGTCTCCTGGAATGAAGTGCAAAGCACACCCCAAGATATTAAGCACTTGCAGGACACTCTACTTCGAATATATATGAATAGCTCGCGCGCATGAAATTTTTATACGCTGACACACAAGACTACGTTGACCCCGAATATGACTTCCTCAATGACCGCAACGCGCCAGGAAGAAAAAGATACTGGGACGACCAATATGCCCATGAAATGATGTCGCCCGCACCATATGATGGACTACTTGTATCCATGAGCGCGGTACGCCCTGCTGCCGGTGTTTCTAAGTCTAAAGTTCGTTACTCCACAGCAGAACAGCAACGCTTCTTAAGAGAAGGCGCACGCAAATTTCTTCGACTAAATGAACAGAAATTTAAAGACACCATGGTAATGGGTGACTGCGGTGCATTTGCTTACGTAGAACACCCCACACCAGCCTATGCTCCTGCCGAAGTAGTAGATTTCTATGCAGATGGAGGCTTCACTCACGGCTGCTCTCCTGACCATATTATTTTTAGTTGTGACTCAAGCAATCCACCTGCAGAAGATCAAGATGACGATATAATCTATCGTTACAATATAACACTTGCTAACGCAAAAGAATTTCTTCGTCTAACGAACGAGGCAGGCAGACCTTTTGAACCCCTAGGAGCGGTTCAGGGCTGGTCGCCCAAGAGTATGGCAGCAGCTGCAAAATCGCTCGAAGATATGGGGTATCGGTATCTAGCTATTGGTGGCTTGGTCCCGCTAAAGGTCGAGCAGATACATGAAGTACTGAAGGAACTCCGAGCGAGCATCAAGGCGGAGACTAATATTCACTTACTAGGCTTTGCCAAAGCTGAGCGAATCCACGAGTTCACTAACTATGGCATCACAAGCTTCGATTCGACGTCCCCTCTCATTCGAGCCTTTAAAGACGCAAAATCGAATTACTACCTAGAAAACACAACAAGCAAACTAGACTATTACACCGCAATTAGAATCCCTCAAGCAATAGAAAACCCGAAACTAATGCAAGGCATTAAACGGGGCGTTCTAAGCGCGGAAGCACTTCAAGAAAAAGAAGCCATAGCACTACAGACCTTACGAGATTACGACAAAGGTTTAGCTGACTATGAGGCAACCATCAGTGCTCTAACCAACTATTTACGACTTACACTTTCAGGCTCGATTGTATCTACGGAAGAACTTGAAAAAGAAGTAGCCAAGAGCATCCGCCTGATAACCCCCACCCTTATAGATAAGCCTTGGAAAAAATGCCAATGCTCCATCTGCCAATCGGCAGGAGTCGAAACGATAATATTCAGGGCGAGCAATAGAAATAAGCGTCGAGGATTCCATAATCTGGGCGTATACCATCGACACCTACAACGCACTATAGAAAAGGCAAGAAATGATCTATCGATTTAAAGGCATCCGAGCAAAGCAAGCGCCCAACCATGACGTCTTTACTTTTGCCGCGACCCCGAAAGAAATTCTTGCCTTCTCGGAAATCGAAAGGATCGGCCGAAATGAAGAAGGCCATTTACGCGGATTTCAACGTCATCAGGTCGCCTCTCATATTCAGGAAATTCGTGACTATCTTCGTCGCGAGGACGCCCTTTTACCGAATGCTGTGATTCTTGCGTTTCTAGATGGAGTTACTATAAAAGATACTGGGGACAGTATTGTTGAGGTGGCAATAGATAGCACTGAGCAAAAGCCTGGATTCGTGGTCGACGGACAGCAACGCCTAAGTGCATTAGCCACAATGGAGAAAGGTGAGTTCCAGGTATTCGTTTCCGCATTAATTTGCAAAGACTACAACGAACTGAGACAACAGTTTGTCCTTATTAACAATGCACGCCCACTACCAAAATCCCTTATCTATGAATTACTCCCCTCAGTTGATGGATTGCCAGAGCGCTTTACTAAACGGAAGTATGCCGCACGCATTATTGACCTTCTTAACTCGACTCCTGGTTCTTCGCTTTTCTGCGAAGTCAAGCAGCACACCAACCCAAGAGGGATGTTAAGCGATACGGCGATGCAAAAATTAGTTATGAACTCTGTTAGCGATGGAGCGATTCAAAAACTAATGCAATACGAAGACTTTGAGGGACGCTCATTTGAGATCATCAACAATTTCTTCCATGCCGTAAGAACTGTATTTGGCCCCGAATGGAACGGCCTAAGCCCAAGACACTCCAGATTAAAACATGGCGCAGGAATAATTGCCCTTGGCTTCGTGATGGACGAAATTTACGCTAAGCACGGCACCTCCATGAAAGATGGGTTCATTGACGGACTAAACTTACTTAAAAAACATACGGCCTGGACCAGTGGCCAATGGAAGTTTTCGGAGAGTGATATTCGTCCTTGGAATGGCGTTCAGAACACACCGAGCGATATCGCACTACTCTCAGATTTCTTAACTCAAATAATCAGAAAAGAATACCGACAGAAACAAACCGATATGAATCTTTAGGAGGCAATATGCACAAGAACGCACTGGTTCTGTTCTCCGGCGGTCAAGACTCCACGACCTGCCTTGCTTGGGCACTAGATCGATACGATCATGTTGAAACGATAGGCTTCGATTACGGGCAACGCCACAATGTAGAACTTGAGTGCAGGCGTCAGATTCTTCAGCGCCTTCGCACTGACTACCCTAGCTGGGGAGAAAAATTAAGGGACGATCACTTCCTTGACCTGAAACTTCTTGGCCAGATCAGTGATACCGCGATGACATCTGAAAAGGAGATCGAGTTCAAGGAGAACGGCCTGCCCAACACCTTCGTCCCCGGACGTAATCTGCTTTTCTTTACCTTTGCTGCCGCCATTGCCTATCGAAGAGGGCTTAGCGTGCTTGTGGGTGGGATGTGCGAAACGGACTACTCAGGCTATCCAGATTGCCGAGACAACACCCTGAAATCGTTGCAGGTCTCTCTCGGCCTTGGCATGGACATGCCATTAGTTATTGAGACTCCTCTGATGTGGCTGGATAAAAAAGAAACCTGGGAGTTAGCCAAAAGCCTTGGCGGATCTAGTTTTGTAGAACTAGTTCAAGAAGAGACCCATACCTGCTACCTCGGAGACCGCCAACACAGACACGACTGGGGATATGGCTGCAACGAATGCCCTGCTTGCGAGTTGCGCCGCACCGGCTTCGAAGCATTCAAGCGAGACAATGACGCATGACCTACAGCGTCAAAGAGATCTTCTACACCCTGCAAGGCGAAGGGCTTCGGGCTGGCAGACCAGCGGTGTTCTGTCGATTTGCAGGTTGTAATCTTTGGAGTGGTCGGGAAATTGACCGCTCTAGGGCCGTTTGTCAGTTCTGTGACACCGATTTCGTGGGCACCAACGGAACCTTGGGGGGCAAGTACTTGAACGCAGAGTCCTTGGCCGAGCGAATTTCCTCACTATGGCCTGCTGCCCAGGAGCATCGCTATGTCGTGCTCACAGGAGGCGAACCGTTAATGCAGGTCGATGAAACCCTGATTGCAGCACTGCATGATCAGGGATTCGAAATCGCTGTCGAGACCAATGGGACCATTCTGGCACCGGCGGGGATCGATTGGATTTGTGTTAGCCCTAAAGCTGGGGCCGACTGGGTGCAGCGTAGTGGCCACGAATTAAAACTCGTTTATCCGCAGCCTGGCCTACTCCCAGGTACCATCTCTGATAGCGACTTTCAGTACTACCTACTGCAACCTATGGATGGGCCAATGCAGAAACAAAATACCCGCTCTGCCATTGCCTATTGCCAGGCCAATACTAAATGGCGACTTTCCGTGCAAACACACAAGATCTTGGAGATCCGCTGATGTCTTCGCTAGCAACTGCGCCCAGAGATTGTCTGCCTGAGGTTGCTGTTAAGCCCTCCACTGAATGCGTGACCGTGTACGAACTGTCCCAGCGTTTTTTCTTCGAGGCAGCTCACACCTTGAATCGCAGTATCGAGACCGAGGGCAGTCTACGTATCCACGGACATACCTATGAAGCAGAGGTTACCGTCGCTGGTCAACCGGATCCCACCTCAGGGATGCTTATAGATCTTGGCTATCTGCGCGGTGAAATTGCCAGAGTAAAAGAAATGCTAGATCACCGATTCCTTGATGAGGTTCAAGGTCTAGGATCTGGCACTATCGAGAATCTCTGTGCTTTTATTCGCGCACAGATGGAAGATTCGATACCAGGCCTATGCGCCGTTATGATCGAGCGCCGAGCAAGCGGCGATCGCTGCGTACTCCGCTGGAGAAGGTGACTTCTCACGAAGTCTGTTCTGACGGATCACGTACTCGACAATGCGCGTAGTACCGGGATCTTTATGATACTAAATTTTAGCAATGTCGCTCAATTTCGCTCAAGACACATCCCAAAATGCTAGCACTCCCCTTCCCCGTAGGGAGAAGGGTTTCCATGTCGCCCCGGGCTTCCTTCGCAGCGTAATAAGCTTGGTGCTTACTGCTCTTCCAGGCAAACACGAAGATGTCGGCTGTCGCCGCCAGATTCTTTAGCTTTTCGGTTGCCACCAGATCAGCGTTCACCTCCACTCGAGCCATGGGTAAGATCTTTCGCAGAAATTGACGTGCGCGCTGCCCAGCTGGCTCAGTTAGGGTATAGATGCCGATTAGACCGGCGAAGTCTGCATGCGCAACTGTGTCGGCATGATCTTCTTCCTTAAAGGGGAAGGCCTCCAGTAAGTTGGCACAACCGTAATCCTTTGCCAGCAGGGACAGAATCGCAAATTGCGCCGGCTTGAGGCGGTGAGCGTGGGTGCGTGCCATATCCACAACTGCCATAAAAAAGCGCAGTCGCGACTCGCTGTCAGGAGAGCTATGTAAGACCAGTATTTCAGCCGCATTAAGTGCCCAGTCGATGTTAGTGGGTGCATTGTTGGCTGTAACTATCTCCGCATAGCTATCGAGCGCTTCGACGTAATCGTCCTTCGATGGACCAAGGCTGATTAACGCATGCATGAGAACAGAGGCCAGTTCAAGCTCATTGGCCGAAACCACCCCACTCCATGCAACGATGCGGATCAGCATTGAGTAAAGAGGTATGAACCCCCGCACTGGATGAGCCTGGCGATCGACAAAGAACTCAACTAACGCCGCGAAGGCATCGCGAAACACATGCTCCGCCTCGCCACTAGCATTGCCGATCCTCTCGGCCAACTGGCGGCAGGTTTCTGGATCTGAAGCGTAGTCCTCTGGGCTCCAGCGCAGGAGCGCTTCCTCGAGGATTTGCAGTGGTGGCCACTCGTAGCGACCGGCTTCGACATAGCGAACCCAAGCAAGCCAATTTGTATCAGGCCGCCTTTGCGGAACCTTTGACTCCTCAGAGGTGGCCACCGACTGCAACTGATGCAGTCTGGCCAAGTCACGTTTTGTCCAGGTTGTCCGTACATCCTCAGGCGCTGTGTTTATCGCCACAAGCACCCGCCGGGTGATTTCAGCATCGTCCAACTCCACCGCGCAACGTAGCATGATGCTATACGTCCATGTTGCGGGGAAGGCTTCAAACGACAACCGCAAGGCCAACTCATAATCGTCATCAACCAAGGCCTGACCTGCAAATCCACAAGTATCAGTCCCGGACGGCTGAACGGATGCCAAGCGGCTGGACCAACGCGTGATTAATTCGCGCCCTGCAGAGTTCGGATAAGCGGTAGCAATGGTCTCGCAGCGACCTATATTTGGTTCATCTTGTGCTAGTTCATAAAGCAGAAAGGCCTTCAGTACATTGGGCTGACGTATTCCTTTCCGCTCCCGAAACAGCGAGCCAAAGTGTCGAGCGATATCGTCCCGAAATACGGAGAGGATGGCGTCAACATTCGGTTCATTCTCGATGGCGGAGATGTAGGTTGCATAAAGCGCCTCGATCAAGTCGCTGAGGGTCTGAGTCGGTAAGGACAGGCCAAGAACGGATTTTATCAGTGAGTAATTGTGCGCCAACTGATGCTGGCGGCCGAGTCCGGCCAGCATACGGATTTCCAAATACTTCTGCTGTTCCGCGTCAATACGGCCGCTAGCGATCAATTCGTCGTATAAATGTTGAGCACATGCTTCGTTGCCGGCCAACAGCGCCCGATCAAACTCAGCACGAATCTTGCCGAACGGACGCTGGGTGCGGTCCGGGATATCTGGGCGACGTCGTAGCAAACTGAGATACAACTGCAAGGCTTGTGTAACTTCACCACGTGCCGCCATATCCACCGGCCTTATGCGGAAAACGAAACGGCCAAAACGTTCCTGCAAAGCGCACTCGATTTCGTCACTACAATCGACCTGAATCGGTTGGCCAAGGAAGTCGCTATAACTGGGGCCAACAACAGCTGTCAGTTCCTGCGCCAACGCGACTGCCGTAGTCTCGTTCTCAGCCATTGCATACCACTGAGACGGCCCGTCAGCATCGAACACCGGTAAAACAATAGGCGATTGAGAGCCTTGGGTGGCCAAAGCGACAATCCAAGGGCCAACCTGCTCCAGCCATGCCGCCGAAGCTTTGCTACCGGCTATGGCTTCCCAGTGCAGCGCATTGCGGCTGGAGAAAAAGCGCTCGAGCCAGAACTGTTCCTTAGGTGGCAACGAGTCAATCATGCAACCTCCCTATAGCGGAAAAACTCAAGGCGTGTGCGACCAAGGTCGTGCTGGTCGAGCGAGTATTCGACCCACTCATCGTTGATCACCATGCCGCTATAGGTCAGGTTCATTGAGCCCATCAATAAGCAGCGCGTGAGCAAAATGCCCTTGGTATGCAATCGGTCGTGAATGTGTACGGCAAGCTGATCTTCCAGGCCATACTCACGAGCCAGCTCCGCAATCCGGGTACGGAAGGCATCGTTGCTAGCTTCGTTGCGGGTTACGACGTTGACCTTCGTTCCTTGGTTCATCAACGTCACAAGCACGTCGGCGAGACGGATTTCGCGCCTTCCCCACTCGGGATTGAGGGCATCGAAGCTACCGGAACGATTGTCGATCAAAACCACATTGCTGATCCAAGGTGAAACAACCCAAATCTCCTCGCCAGGTTGCAACACCTCAGCCACAAACATGGTCTGTAGCAACTCTTTGATGGTTGTGACGCCAGTAGTCTGCGTCTTGAAAATTCGCCGGTAGAGAATGTTCATTGCACCGCCTCAACCAGTTCGATATCAGCCTCTATCATGGATTGGGTTTGACGGATTCCTTGGAGGCGGGCGTACGCACGCAAATAGCCTGACTCGATTGGATTGGTTACGAGCATATTGAGCGCCGCAGCCAGGCGAGCACGTTCGACTTCAGGACAGGTCAGCGTCACTTGACGGCCATTGGTGAGTTGCTCGGCAGTCTGCCCCAACCAATCAGCGTTCAGAACTGATAAGCAGGCACGATCATCGCCAATCGTCTCCGCAACTAGCAGGCGCTCGATTAAGGGCAATTCAATGAACGGATTCCTTATTTGCAGTGCGGACTGACGTGTCGCCCGGCCACGAGGCCATAGCAGGCCGGAAATAGCACCAATGCGCCAGGCCGCGCGATCGCCACCTGCCGGGGAACCGATATCGGACACGACACGGTCAATTCCGTCCGATTGGCTCAAGTAATAGCTAAAAACACGCAAATCAACCTCGATGCCTATGCGCATCTCCTCGCCTTGCCACTGACTTAGTGCTCGGGAAAGGTAAAGATCGGTCGCTGCGCCGGATCCAGGCCGCAATACTCGGTTACCAAGCGCAACCAAAAAACCGTGGAAAGGTGAGAAGCCTTCCTGCATAAGCGCTCGGCGTAAGCTCCGGAAGGACCGCGCCATTTCCTCCTGGCTGTCAGCAGCACGGAATTGGCGCACCAGCTCAGCGCTTCCCGAATCTCCGCTACCGTCATCATCAGCTAGCAGGGTAACCATTTGCTTGAGTTGATGGTCGATCAACTCAAATTCCCCCATGTCCAGATTGGCACGCACGATAGAGAAGAAACGGCGCGGATCCTCCGCGTAACGCCGCATGAACTCCTCGATCAGCCCGTTTCCCCCGGGACTTCGCTCAGTAAACCAAGCCTCCATTACTTGAGAATCGTACCCAGCGGCTTGACCGGGAATGACGGGGCCGCGGTCTAAGTCCACTGTCAAATCTTCCGGATCGACACTCGGGCATAGGTCCGTAATGGAACGTAAAAGCGCAGCAGCAAGGGTGGAATGGTAGACCCCGCGTAGCCACGGCTCCCAGTTGGAATCGATCGGATCCCAAAGCATGGCACCAAACTCATGCAATTCCGCAGTCACAATGGGATCCCGCAGATATGCATCCAATTCCTGGCGTAGCTTGTCCGGACTACTTGTGGTCATTTCGTCGCCATGTACTTCGACCACTTGCGACTGGAATAGAAGGCTTAGCACGTCCGGTAGCGATATCGACGCCTGGCCGTGCCGAATGGAGGCATCGGCCTCAGCCAAGCCGATCTGCCTTTCTATCGCTTCAAATGTTAGGGCAGACAGGTAGATCTGCGCTAACCACTCGCGCATGAAGGGGCTACGAATCATGGCTAATCGCTCACCGCGCCACGCAAGGTCAATGAAGCGGGCACTGCGTAAAGAACGCCACTTCGCTCCATCTTCAGAATGCTGCCGCAAATGCAAGTTCGTGGGTACATGGACCTGGAACACCATTCCGTCGGCGGAAAACTGCGCTCCCAGGCCCACCGCTTGGCTTTCACGTTGGAACACTGTATCGGCCCGAACCTTCTCCGAACCGACAGTAATTTCCGCTGAAGCCCCGACTGCGAAGCGTCGTATCTCTAATGGTGCGTGGCGTGAGTGCGTAAAAAAACCGATACGGGTGACGATCTCTGCCCAAAGGCTGCCGAGGGGCGGCGTCAACCAACTTGGCTCGATGGTGGCGATAATCTGACTATGCCACTCCAACGAGGCATTCGACGAATCCTTCACTGCCGTGGGAGGTGATTGCGGTGCCAAACGTACCGGACGGTAAACTGGCAGCGCTACAGTTTTATCGCCCCGTCGTACCAGATACTCCCCTAACGGCACATGACTGCCTATGGCGTCGATATCAAGGCCGAAGATATCGCTGCTCATGCCCGGTTCACTTTGGAAACTCGGCGACGGTGCGATCCAATGCCGCTCAGTACGATAGCGCACACCAAAGCGTCGACTTACGCGGCCAGGTGCGAACTCGCGCATTGCAGCGAACACTGACATCACTGAAGCATTGAAAGGGCTTGTCGAGTGCGGATCTGACAGATCGATGGCAACCTCTGCTAAGTTGAGCTCAGCGAACAGTGAACCTGGAATAAAGTCCGGTAATGGAGTGTTATATGCTTGGTAGTCCTGTTGTGGGTTACCGTTTGCACTCCAATTGGTCGCTAGGCGACGGAGCGCAGTCGGTAACACGGTTGTCAGAAGCGGTCGCGGGTACTCCCACAATATTGCCGATAATTCTTCATCTGACAGACGCAGCGCGCTACGTAGATAGTCTGAGAGACGTCGGGTGCCCGTTTCGGTTTCAAGAATATTTCGTAATTCGCGTACCAAGCGCTGGCGCCGCTGCGCATTGAATTTTTGGCCACCGCTCAGGTCGTTCCAAACGCTGCCTGCAGAAGCATCCTGCAGTCGCAGTGCCAAGTAATCGATCGTGGCATACACCGCTTGCATGCGGGTAATGTATCGGTTTGCCAAGGGGAGTGTACGGACCGGCAATTCCGGATCGAACAGCAAATCGTAACTTTGGTAAGCAACGCGATCGCGGCCATAGTCAGACAGCACGATCGCTGTCCAGGGACGCATATTACGAGTGCGGCCACCGCGCCCCTTTCGCTGCAGGAATCCCGCCATACCGCGCGGTGCCTTGTGCTGAATCACCGCGCCGACGACTGGATCGTCGAATCCCACTTCCAGCACGGCGGTGGCAACAATGACATCTGCGTCGGCATCAACACCACGATCCTGGGAACTAACCCGCTTTACCGCCAAGCGATGCTTGAGTCCCTGATGTAAGTCTTGGCAGAAGCGCCAATCTTGCCCGTTGGCATAGCGTAAGAGTGATGTTCCGGCCTCGCGCAGTACCGCTAGGCCACCGTCAGGCGCACCCCGCATGTCCGGGTCACCATAGCTATTGCGCCCCTCTGCACTGAGTAAGTCAAAATACAGACGATTGATCACATCTAGGTTGTCAGTGAAGACGAAGGTGCGCTGGCCGAAGGCGCCGTGGCTGACCGACTTTTCCAGTCGCGCAGCTTTGGGATCGAGGCAGCGCTGTAGCACCATAGCAGCCTGGATGGTGGTGGAAAGCAGTGCCTTGCGAGACACCGGATCACCGCGCAGGGCAATCATGTATTCGGCGCCTTCGAATTCGATCTCATCAGCACGCGGCGACACTTCGTCTACGAGATTAGGGCGACAACCGGTCAGCGCGGAGAAAAACTGGGATGCTTCGCGCAGGGTCGCAGACAAACCAACAAAGCGGAGCGGTTGCCCAAGCAGACGTTGCCAGCGCCGCATGAGGTAAGCCACTTGAGCGCCATGCTTGCCCTCGTAAGTATGCACCTCATCCATCAACACTAGTTCCGGTGCATGCAGTGCCTTGGGGCCAACGCCAAAAAGATGCATCATCGAACTGTCCGAGAGGCGCTGGTTTAGCATCTCGGTAGTGGTGAACAGGATGTCCGGTACGGAGCTTTTAAGCGCTTCCCTAGTGAGCGGGAACACGGAGCCATCTAACACCGATTCACAGCAGGCACACACCAATCGTTCGCGGCCCTCGCTATGATCCTTATGCAACCACCGCAACTCGCCGCTACAGTCGAGGCACGCTAGAGTCGGGCAAACTCGATCATTACCTATTCTTGGCCAATCACAGAACTTTGCGGAATGCGGGGTATCACCATAGAGGGCCCCAACGCAAACCGACACCTTGTCCTCTTGTGGCACACCGGCTTGTAGGCAACGTATCCGCTGACAGACTTCACGCAACTGATCCTTGAGCAACTCTGTTCGAGGATATATAGCGATCGCCTTGACCCAGCGCTTGGACTTGTCGTCCAGCAACAGATGACGATAGATCGACGCTAACGCCGGTACATAGAAGGCGAGAGTCTTACCACTGCCAGTACCCGCACAAACGATGGTCGCCAGATCCACCCCTGTCTCGATAGCACGCAATATGCGCTCCGCTGCACGTACTTGAAAGCCGGACAGACTGAGCATACGGCCAGATGGCATTAGCAGAGCACGCACAGCTGCTAGCAGCGCTGGACTTGAGGCCACCTCACCGATCATGAGCAAAGCCTCTTCGACGGAGATGTCGCGCGCCGGATAGCGACGTCGACGACGCAAAAAGCGAAAGTCTGCGACTAAGCTAGGGGCATGCTGCCATCCGTTGGGTCCTGCGTGTTTCGGAAACAACTGCCGCAAACGCTGCAGTAAGCGCACGGTTTCAGCCATGCGTGATCGGTAACCTGTGGCGCCAGCATTTCTGGGCACCTCAGTTATCCATTTGCGCTGCAGAAGTTCTGCCAGGACGCTCTCGACGGAGAAGAAATCCTCGAGGCCATCACTGATGGCAGTGTCAATTAAGGGGTTGAGTAGATCGCTGATTTCTTCATGGCTGAAGGTACCATCGACGATGCCCCAGGCCAGCAACCTTACTTCACGCTCTTCGATGCTATCCAACACCGAAGCAAGAAAACGTTCTCGTGCTTCCAAGATGACTCCGTTCGATTAGCGTGCCCGCACTACGTAGTTAGACACCATGTTGTTCGTGCGTAGCCATTCAATGACCTCTTGGGTCAGGAAGTCGAGGCTAGCTCCGCTTCCCGAGGAAACAGCGTTAAAGAACGCCCTTACCGGTACTGGAACCTCGTCGTTCTCAACAAACTGGATGCTCGCCAACTCGTTCGAAAATGCGTGCACCTCACGCAGAACCTCGGCAGTACTTGGAACGATATTGCGGTATTGACTGAAGCGTTGATATAGGTACGTATAGCGCTCAAAGGCCTTCCGGTTCTCTGGTAGAGCCTGCAGGATGGTCTGCTTTCGTTGTTCAGGAGGGACACCACCAAATAGTTTTCTGCTGAAGTAGTCTTTCCAGTCCTGCTTCTGCAGAGTCTCTGCCGTGGCGCTGAACTCGGTGAGCATCGATATCAATCTGCTCCAGCGCTGCTTATCCACCAAAGTGTCAGACCTTTGGGACTCGGCAAAACGGGCGCTGATCTGGCTTATCAATTGCTTCGTCTTGTCGATGCCCGGAACTGGTGTGAGCAGAACACCTTGCTCCCGGAGCAAGGCATTCCGACTTGCTAGGGTTGCAACCCGGCCTTCAAGTTCCTGCAGTTCGCTTCGTTTGGCCGCTAAAGCCTCAGCCTCCTCAATGTCGCTACTGGCATTTTCAGCGAGCCTCAAACTCTCGCGAGCACTCCTTGCATCGTTTAAGAGCATGCACCTTCTCCTTCCACCACCAGGGCATCCATTTCACTCATGAGGCGTTCGAACAATCCGAGGATCTCGCTGGCCTGCTCCTTAGGGCTAACACCCTGAAATTGTTCCTCTAGACCCTTGGCGCGCTTATCCGAGGCGCGCACCACTTTACGCGCCACCTCGACGAACCGCGACGCCACGATGAGCGGATAGATATCAAATCGCCCCATGCGACTGACCAACTGGTCGTCGCTCAACTTCTCTTCCTCTTCACCAGAGTTTGCAAGCATGGATAGGGATTCTCGCAAAGCTCCTCTTCGAAACTCCTCACACAAATTTCTAAAAGCCACGTGGCCAATACCGATCTCGTCCATACTCCATACGGCGGAAGACTTTAACTGCTCTGCGAGCGCCCTGAGTTCCTCTGCAATTTCTTGTTTGTCGAAGTTGTCGCCAAGCTCTGCAGTCAATTTGGTTCGAATGTTGCCCGCTCCCTGCCACACTTTGCGCACCAGAAGCTTTACACGCGCTTCGCTCATTATCGCCAGCGCCTGCCTCAACTCAGTGGAAACCAAGTCGAGGGAGTGTAAATTCGTCGTTTCGCCCTCTGGCAGCAAGCAATCCGCCACCCGCACCATGTCCATAGCATAGGAAGTCCTGCCAGAGCCTTGGAAACTGCCGCAGTAGGATGCAACAAGCTGGATCAAGTCAGGGCGTATCCGTAATGCCTGCTCCTGCAAGCCGCGCCATTCAATAAATTCAGCAGGTGCCGATTCAGGAGGGCGCTCGGAAATATTCTGAGATCCGAATAGAAATGCAGCAAGGCTGGCCGGTGTACGGTAGCGCTCTATAAGACCGAGAATTCGGCTATTTGTAGATAGCAATCGTACTGCCATGCCGAGTTTCTGCCGCATGCTAGCGCGCAAGAGCGCTAATGCCTGTGGCATCAGTCGATCCGTAAGATTACCGATCCAGACCAAATCATCATCGCTGCCTGCGTAATTTACCTTGCCGCCATTTAGGTGAATTAAACGAACCACCGCTGCCAGTTCCGAGCGCAATTGTCCGGTCGGGTCGGAATGATCATCTGCCACCTTGATTGCGTCAGAATCAAGGTTGCCCTCCCCACCAGCATTCGGAATTGATATCTGTTTGGCCTTGATTGGCGATTTGATAGTGCACTCAGCCGACCAGTCAATTCGCTCAGTGATAGCTGACGCGATCGATTGTCGAATTTGATTAGCCACTGTCTGGTTAAGGCGCTCCCCATTCTGCACCCACTTCTCGAGAGCCTCGATCAGGTAGGCGTCGTCCGGTCCGGGCGGTGAGTCAGTAGGCAACTGACTAGGCTTGTCTGTCGGAATTTGTTGAGGAATGGGTTTAGGGGTGAATTGAATATTTGGCCGATCCAACTTAAAGGCATCAAATACCTCCTTCGGAATATGGCCAATATCCGCTGGTGTACGCGGAGCATTACCCCAGATCGCCACAAGGCGCCGGTATCGCTCTCGCATATCTTCCGACACTGGAAGCGAAGACAACCATTGTGAGACTTCCGCATTCGTCCCCGGCGCATCAATATCCGGCGGTGGAAATTGCCCACGCTCAAAAGCGGGGCGACCAGGCAAAAGTACGCTACGCAGAACATTATCAATAATGAAGCGTGGCGTGAACACTAGGGTATTATTTCTGGTAAGCGCAGACCGAGCCAACTGTTCGACGGCTTGCTCGGTGTATGGGAATAGTGGAATCTCATTTTCCTTCCCAAAAGCAGTCAACACATCGATGTCACTGGTGTCATCAGGAGTGGCATACGGCTCAATCCATGCACCTTGCCGGCCACTTAAACCACCATTCATCTCGAAGTGGCGCACCAAATTATGGTAACCCCAGCGCGCTGCGTTTAAGTACGAAGCCACCAGTGCCTTGGTTCGCCGAAAGACTTCTTCGGGACTGGACAGTTGGCTTTCCACAATCCACTCGCGTTTCGCGCGGGTAGCGATCGTGTCTTGGCCTGCTAAATAGCCGTCAGTAACGGCTATAACTGATCGCATCGTTGCAAGTTCCCTGACGCCGTCACGCACGCCCTCCTGGATTAGTACATTGAGCAGTGTGTCTTGAATGCCGGTCAGCGCCTTAAAGTCCTCCACAAAAATCACCAACTCACGCTCCTGTTGGAGCAGTAAACGGCGAATCTCAAGGATGACCT
Source organism: Pseudomonas sp. FG29 (assembly GCF_057809355.1). Taxonomy (NCBI): domain Bacteria; kingdom Pseudomonadati; phylum Pseudomonadota; class Gammaproteobacteria; order Pseudomonadales; family Pseudomonadaceae; genus Pseudomonas; species Pseudomonas sp. FG29. The sequence goes on from NZ_JBMDJU010000018.1 coordinate 30,795, forward strand.
CTTGCAATGTCATACCACCTAGAGATTGATGCAGGCTAAATAACTGGCGAATAGCTTGGTCGACAACCTTGCTCTCATTGAGTAGTCGTGCAGCAACGCGTCTACCCTCGCCTTCGCGCAACTGAAGGGTACGAACATAGTACGATTGAGTCGTTAATGCAGCCTTAGTGATATCGATTGAGTCCGGAAGAAGGAAGTCGTCGGCCTGAAAATCTTCGACCTGCACCTCCTGCTCGGCCTGACTTTGTCCTGCAATGGCGCGCTTGACGATTTTGGGGAATACTTTGCTGCGAAAATAGTCGACTAACTCTGGATCTCCCATAAACTTAGGCAGCGCTCTTGCGTGTCCGACACGTTCCTTCAGCAGCATATTACTAGGATTAGCTTTAAGCTGAGCGTGCAATTCATTCGCCAATTCGCCCAGCGCAATATCTAACTGCCCTTGAAATCTAATAACTGCAGTTGCGATATTGATTTCTTCTGTAAACGCCTTAGCAAACTCCGCCTTAACTGATGCGTAATCTTCACCTGGCAACTCAGTCAGGATCAGTTCTACCACCCGCCGCAGGCTGGCACTCTTTGGAATACGGATAATGACGTAGCGACCATCTTCGTTCGCATTTTGCAGCTGAGCCGCCAGCATGCGTACCATATGTGACTTGCCGACACCCGATGCGCCGGTGATGGGCACCACATGAGAACCGGATGGCACATCTTTCGTCATTAGGTACTTGAAGAGGTCATCCTCGCTAGCCTCAATACTCTTTCCCGAAGAGATCAGCCGGTAACTTAGAGGCGAAGGTTGGTGTACCGCCAACAGGACAGCATCGTGCGCACCTTCAGCTTCGTGGTTGATGCAGAGATTAACTTCTCCATCAGTAGGCCAATAACTCAACAGACTCATGAAGCGTCCCTCAGTAGACGAACATGGGTAAAGCTTTCCCAGGCACGCCCACCTTGACCTACAAGGGTGAGTTTTGAACCAGCATCGGCTAATACCACTAGGCTGATCACTCCCTGCAACTGTAAACGCCGCAAAGCGAATGAGAGCGCTGTTGACAAGTGACTGGCAGCGGGTGCGGCCCACGTCTCAGACTTCAACACCTGTTCTACCTCGAGACGATAATCACCAAAATCCAGCACAGGTAACCGTGCAGCCAGGCGCGAAACGAACTCAACTGCGAGCACCGTCTCGTCCTTCTGAATCACCTCTTTCAACTCTGTGCGCACCGCCACTGTTGGGTCGCAGAAAAAACTGGAGTCTTCTCCAGTGGCAAAGCCAAGGAATCTCGCCCAAGATCGGAACCCTGCCCAACGTGTGTCGTTCAGAAAAATGAATCGCCCCACTTGCACCTGAGACTTGATCAAACTCTCGATTTCACCATGCGTGCTTGGTAGCGTGTAGATATCCTGAGCCAAGCACCAAGCCAAACCTCGGCAAAAATCGGCAGTGCGCCCAACGTCCTCTTCCGAAACGCTGCCGTCCGCGGGCCATAGTGGTAGGGCGTGCTGTTGATGCAACGCAAGCCTTCGGCAAATGGCGGGCAAGCGCTCGGCAAACTCATCAACTGACTCGCCCCGCGCCAGGTCAACGTTCAAACGAACTTGGTCATCGTTCTCGATGAACAGTCCAAGTGCTACCCAGCGGGCCAACGTAGCACGCGCCCGAGATGCCAGCGCCTTGGCTTTCCCCTTGTCGGAGTTTTTTTCGGCTTCCGTTCCAGAACTTGCATGCGGGACACAGATGCTAATCAACTCGTCGCGAGAAATGACTTTTTCTCGGGCGACACATCTGGCCAGAGTCAAGACTATCGGATGAAGACCGTCATTTTCTCGGTTAAGAATGCTCATTGACTTATCACTTGAGTAAGGTTGCCCAGATGCAGAGCATTCGGGCTTACATCGGCGAGGCGACGTGAAGGGTTGTCGGGATCCAACATGCCGAGAGGCAATAGAACAATATGGAAAGGCCGCCGTAGAACTTGGATATCCCAGACGACTTTAGGGGGCGAGTCAGGCTCAAGCACCGTCAAACGAGCTAAAGGCGAATAAGGTTCGAGATCGAAATCCTGAAGAGACCGCTGCAGCAATATCCGGCCTCGCACTCGCTGGTATAAGCGACTCCATTCGAAGTGACTCACTAGATCCGAGGTGGGTTCAGTTGCCAATTCGCGCACCCCACACGATTGAACCAGCCAACCTGCGAACTGCAGAATTGAATCACGGATTTGCTGCCTAGGCCGGCTTTCATCATAGAAGACATATGCAAAAGCAAAATCTACCCAAGGAAACTTATCCAGCCATTCGCATGCTGACGATGGTAAGACACGATTAACCGGCACTACTACAGGTTCACTAAAGTGCCTACTGTTCTCAGTGCCGAAGCGATCTCGCGGACAGCCACCGCAAACCTGCGAAACCTGTACCGGCCATCGCTCCGACCGAATGCGATACAACTGCGCAAGTGTGGCGCCCACCTCTTGGCCGATCTGCTGATCCAACCCACTGGACTGCGGCAGCAGTTGCCGCATCATTTGCAAGTTCCGCTCAGCCGCCACTAGCGTATTGTTACGCGAGGCAGTGACCAAGCTTTCCCAGACCTCAGGAATCTGATGGCCGTCGTTGTGAATGCGCACGCGCACATTAGCCATGGCCGCTAGCATCGACGAAGCATCCTCGCCTGGGTCCGCGCCCTGATCTTCACACTTGACCTCAAGGTCGAGGGCTATGAGGCCAGCACGCGCCATTAGGATGAGGGTACGCATATTCCAGTTAACGTTGTATTCGCTTCCCCCTGGCAACCCTTCGCGCACGGCGTCAATATTGATTTCCCATAACGCCTCATCACCGGTTGGTTGGCGTGACTGGTACATCGCCTTCCAACGACTGAAGCCGAGCTCATAGGAAATAATCTTGGGTCTTGCGAGTCGTTCCGGAAAAATCCAGTCGCTATCGTCGAATAAAAGCAAGCTAACCGACGACTTGCCATCACGGCCACCGCGACCCACCTCTTGATAATAACGGTCCAGGGTCTCCGGAATCGTCGCATGGATTACCGTGCGCACATCACTTTTGTCGAGGCCGACACCAAAAGCAGAGGTCGCGACGATACCGTCGAGGCGATTTGCAGCCCATTCCTCAATGATGCGCTTCCGCTCGCGGTCAGGCGTTCCGCCGTCGAATGTAGCAATGCGGCGCAGACCACCACTGCAACGAAGCATGGTGTTCCACTGCGCAACTTCCTCGCGTTTCGTAACGTAAAGAATAAATGGCCGCGGCGCATAGCGCAGCGACTCCAGTACGCGTTCTTGTTTTTCCTGCGGCGAAGAAGCCTTGTAGAACCAATATTGAGGTTCTGGGCGAAGATGCACCGCCGATACCATTTGCACCCGTTCAGATGGGCCGAATAGGCTCGCCAAAGTGTCCACTGTTTCCTCCGTGAAAGTGGCACTCATTAGCAAGGTACGAAAACCATGCGGCGATAAACGAAGCAGGCTGTGGCGCAGCCCTGCCAAGGCCTGAAAGGACGGGCGGAACTCGTCTCCCCACTGGGTGACGAGGTGAGCTTCATCAATTACGAAATATCGAAGCATGCCTGATGTAGCAGCATCCGACACGGCACGAAGCAAGGAGGTAGTGAGCGCTTCTGGTGAGGTGAAAAGAATGCGCTGGGTACCATTACGCAAGCGCTGCCTAATCGCGGCACGCTGTTCTTGCGATAAGCCGCCGTGCCAGGCCAAAGGCCAATCTGATCGGGAAAGACCATTACTCCGGAATAGCTTTCCCATAGCACGAGCTTGATCGAGGGCAAGGGCGACTGTGGGCACGACGAAAATGGTTAGATGACCATCCTCTTTGTTAACTAAGGCCGGTGCCTGCCCAACCAGACTCTTTCCAGAGCCCGTAGGCAAGTTGACTATCAGGGTATCGCCTTCGGGAATCAGGAAGGCCGCGCGGACCGCCTCTCGTTGCCCAGGGGAAGAATAGTTGGTGAAACCCGTGGAATCACGAATGAAAGGGTCAGCCTCGCATTCCATATCCTGGCGCACTCTCACATCGGAAAATGCATCCGCGAAGACACCACGCTCCCCACTACCAAGCCACTCGGGATGCCACTCACGAGCTGCCAGCAGATAGGCAGAGGACCCCGCCTCTATCGCATCCATCCCATGGATGGCCCAACTCGCACGATCAGGCCACCCCTGACCGGCAGGCACACGTAGCCTCATAATTTTGCCGACGCCGTTGCTGGTTCGGAGCAAAAGTTGTCGTAACAAAGGCTGCAAGTCAGCGTGCCATGATGCATTATCGCGCTGGGCTTGCGCCGCATCCAGTACTTGGCAGATCCGGTCCAGCAGGCTGTCATCTATCTTCTCCGGCCAAGCATCAACATTCGGCCAGGCCGCGAGGACAGCCTGCAACTCATCGAAACCGAAACTCATGCGTCTTCCTGAACGTGGCGCTGGATGATTGATACAGGTTCGCTGGTGAGGAAAACCACGCCTGCGACGTCGACCTTCACCGAAGGTGACATTATGCCGCGGTGAAGTGCTTCGTTAAGTGCCTGCTCAAGCTTGAGTTGGCGCGCCTCTGCTTCTGCCTCCCTACCATGTAAAGACTGGATGCGAGCCTGCAACTGGGCATAGCGAATTTCGTCTTCAGCCAGCGCCCGCTCAAGCGCGCGATGCTGCCGCCCTTTCAATTCGGGCCTGGCCCTCACGATAGCAAGCGCGCGGTCACGCATCCGTTCGCAACGCTCCTTCCAGTTGGCGAAAGTATCTGGCGCCATCCTCCGAAAAGCACGAAAGTAAGGAGTCTCAAGATTCTTGTCGATGTAACCGCTCCCGCCCCTTTTTGCGTACTCAGGCATCAAAAAGCGCTCAATGAAATCTTGCGTCAGTTCATCGCCGTCCTCGTCCACCCAGACTTGCATCACTGTTGGGCCAAATAAGGAGTCTCCGCGTCTCGCCAGCACAATACGTGCCGCTTGGCTCGACTGGCCTTGGTCGGCACTCAAAATTGTGACTGCTTCGTTCAAGCAAGATTCGATCACAAAGTCGAAACGGAAGCAGAGCCGGATTTCTGAAGACGGGAAGTGATCGAACACTTGCCGCCACATCGCATAACTGCGACCTCGGTCGTCCATCTCAGAAAACGATTTGATGGCCTCAATGAACTCTGTACCGTAACGTAGCGGACGAACCTTTCGTCTCACTGCAGTGGGGCGGTGCACAATGTATGGATAGGATTGCGGCCGAGTCGAACGACTGCCAGGCGCATCAAAGTCAATGGCACCTAAAAAGTCGCCGATGAACCCTGACGAAGGAATGAGGGTTGGAGTGTTATTGTCGCCATCCGGCGAGAAATAATGAAATCGGAATGGTTCATCCACAGGCTGTGTACCGGGCCGACTCTGTTCTACTACCTTGCGGAACAGAAGGGTGTCCTCAATCCAATACATCATTGTGTCCCGTATGGTCCTCCAATCCGAATCGACTTCGAAGAGTTCGTCCAACTCCGCTTCAGGCACAGGTGACAACTGATCCAGTGCGTCTTGCTGGTCAATCAGTTTGAGTTCACGAGCAACTAAGCCCGAGGGACCGGCCAATCGCTCGCGAAGCGCGTCAAGTGCTTCTACGCCGCCATGGATCATTGCACTCTTCAAATCACTTAGCTCTGACTCAACCAAATACTGCAGGCTGGAAATAGACTGATTGAAGATGCCCCATCCCTGGTCGAGAATTCCAAACCACGCTGCTTGTATAGGAGCACGTTCATTGAGCAATACGTATGACTGAACCGAACTGCCAGCACCATAGCGGTCAACACGCCCCATACGCTGCTCGATTCGATTGGGCTGTAACGGGAGGTCAAAATGCACCAAGACCTTGTTCCCGCCTTGCAGGTTGATGCCCTCTTCTGCATGGCGGTCGCAGACAATGACTCGAATCGCGGGGTCAGTTAGAAATCCTTGCCAATTAGACCCATTATCCCATGCAGGAGATTCCTCAATCTTGTGTCGAATCGCGTAGATTCTGTTGCTCTTTAGGTGAGCGAAGACTTTGTCAGCTACGGTTTCATTGGTGCAGAAAACCACTGCCTTAGTCGACTCCGGCAGCGATCGCACCCCTATATACAATTGATCGAGACGAGTCGCCATCCACTCATCGTTGTCAATCGCATGAACGACCGCATCAAGAAGACCTTCCTCTCCAACAAAAGACGTGATCGAATCGATCCCGATGCTACGTTGGCGTTCCAAGCAAAGTTGACGAAGCGCGCCTAGATCTTCCAAAAGAGTACAAACCGCGCTCCAATAGAACGCTCCCAGCGTCCGCGCGGCAACGTTATCTTGTTGATAGATCGACAAAGAGGCACTTACACGCCAGTCCTCTAGAACTGATTCGAGACGCGCCATGGGCGAATCCCCGACCTTCCAGACTTGTACTCCTTTGCGCTCGGGAGTTAGCCCCCCAACTTGGCTTCGTCGGTTGCGCAGAATGCGACGATTGAGACGATAAGTCTCGGAAATATGGGCTCGCAGATACCGTACAGTTGCGCAAAATTCCGGATCATCCTCCTCCGGCAACTCTAGTAACTTCTCCTTGAGTGCGCCTACTAATTGAACCAAGCGCGAGTCATCCGGAATGCGCTCGATCAAATCATCAAGCACGCCATCCATGAAGAATGAATTGCTTGGATCTAAGGCAGCAACCGCTTCAGCGAGGGCCTGCCGATTAACGATTTTGGCATGAAAGCTCTCTAGGTCATCTAGCGGGTAAACCACTGGATCCAGCAGATGCAACATACGGAGGAAGCCTGACTCGTTGCGCAAAATGGGCGTCGCCGATAGCAGTAGCAAGCGATCGGTACGCTGCGCCACGTCGCTTATTAGACGGTACAAGTCTTGCGTAGTATCGCTCGCGCGAGGATCGGCCAAGTGATGCGCTTCGTCGATGACAAGCATAGATAGATTTGGCAGCACTTTGCGCAAGTGCTCATTGTCTTCCTGCGCCAGAACGAATACCGAGATGTCGATGAATTCACTAAGCCCAAAGCGAACGATCAACTCATCCCGCCATTGGGTCACCAGAGCATGCGGGACCAGCACGAGTACCCGATGGTTACCTAAATCGTCGAGCACAGCTTGACGGATGATGACTCCTGCCTCGATGGTCTTGCCCAGGCCGACCTCGTCCGCAAGCAAATAACGCTGGGAGTGATCGGTCAAAACGCGCCGAATAACATCGACTTGGTGCGACTCCAATTCAATAGAAGACGAAAGCAGGGCAGAAATGCCAAATGCACTACCTCGTTGATCAAGATAATTCCGTAAAAACCCGGAACGCGCCTCCGCGAAGAGTGGGGTTTCGGTAACGAAGTTGCCGAGGAAGTCAACTGGATCCTGAATCGGGTGCTTCCATCGGACGAAAACCTGATCGTAGCCGAGATATACATCAACCTTGTCAGCCAAGCGGACCTCGAGGCCCTCCCCGTCGTCCTCACGCACCCGCCCGATACGCCACTGGTCGCTCAATTCGTCGTAGGTTAAGACTCGGGTGTTACGTCCCAATCGCTTGGGCCTGATTGAAGAAAACGGGACCTCCGTACGGCACCGGCCATCGCGCCCTGGGTAATCGAAATATTCAACCAAGGCTCGCGCGCCCTCACTGCGCACAAGCTTACACAGGCCATCTCTTTCGGAATCCTTCACTAAACAGAACATGATGCCTCTTGCGTCTGTAAACCAGAGCAGGAGAAGTGGCTTTGGCACTTCCCTAGCTGCCGATGTTCCCTGACAGTCGCACCATGAGGTGCTGCTCTCCAATCGGAGCGGATATCCAACAAGCCCCATGCCACTCACAGGACAGCGCAGTATCAAATCTCATCCACTGATCGATCTAAAGAAAGCTGCAGGCGATGTTTTTCTGCCAGTATGGTCGGAACCTATCCTGATCGTCTACCTCGACCACTGAGGCGCACCCCAACTACGCCACAGTAGGTTGCCATCCTGAAACCCTCGGGCTAGAGTGCGCCCGTCGTGGTAAGTCCCGCGGCCGGGAGTCGAAACCCGCTTTGTCTGAGGCGCGGCAGCGTTCATAGCTGTGTAGCAGGTACCTTTTACCCAGCTACTGCATTTCTATGGCGGGCCGTGCGGGGCAGGCTTTTGCCTGGCCGGTTCCCTCGGACGCCGGTATTTCGACCCCCGTACGGTTCGCCACCATTACCGAGTCGAAACGGTGTTGGTGGTTCCTCTCACTGTCCGAGGAGCATAAGGAATGCGCTACCCCTTTTTTACCCGAGAGCTCCGCCTTGGGCTTCAGGTCTTGCTGTCCACCTCTAATCCGGAGGTGCGCCATGGCTGAGTTCGAATCCTGCGTTGTAACTTTTCCGCTGCAGCGAAGCCCGCTGCATGAATCCGAACGCTCTCCCCTACCCTCTGAAGCTGCAGCTGAACTGCGCGGTGTGATGCTCGGCAATCTGCTCGATCAACTGGCTGAACCTGAAGGCTTGCAACCGGCGGATCTGCGCGTGCGCATCGCTGCTTACTCAGCGCTGGCTCTGCTCGATGAAATGGTCGTGCTCTATCGCCGCGCCCTCTCTGACGTTCGAGGAGGTGCCAGATGAGCAAGGGTGTGATGACCTGCCTTCCACCTAACGACGGCCATCCTGGTATGGAGATCACCTGGGCTGCCGATTGCAGAGAGGCATTCGACCAGGGCGTGAAGCTGGCACAGACCTGGCTCGACAACGCCCGCAGTGGATGGCTATGGGCAGTGATGATCGCAGAGCGCGATCTGCTGCCCTGCGCTATTGAAAGGCGAGCTTTTGAAGTGGGTTTCCTGAGCCGTATCCACCAGCGTATTTGCTCGCACCTTCGCTGCGGTGAGCAGGCCGAGATCTATACCGCGGGTGATTGCTTTAGCCACAGAAAGACCCTGACGCTCGCCGGAGCAAGCTGTCTGGGCTGACCTGAGCCATGGCAAATGCCAATGAAGTGGCCTGTTTACACAGACCAGGAAGGAAGGTTCTGAGCTAACGGAGTGCAGGGTCAGCGTACTGACTGTTTGCACTTCGTTAGCCCAGAGACCTGAGAATATTTCGGTAGCGGCCATCTGCCAAACGTTTTGATGGGGCACTGGCTATAAAGTGGCGAGCTGCCTCATTCCTGTCTCGTTGTTGATGCAGGTCACATCCGCAGATCTACTGCTCGCCAACAACGCCTCCGGGCGTTTTAGGCTGTATCGATAGAGCCTGCGCGCTGCGCTTGCTGGTGGCGCCTGGGAGATCGGTGGAATGGCGGTCTTGCTGTTTCCTCTCACCCTATCACGGCGTTCTCGCCGTCAAGGGCTGCACGCGCTTCGCGCATTTGCGGCGGGGCCGTCTAACGCCCCCTGACTGCTGCGCAGCGCCGTGCTGGGCCGGTTCCGGGCAATTTCGCCCGAGCAACTGGAGCATGATCATGTCGCAGCTTTCTCTCGCCTTTGACGCTTCCCTGATGATTCGCGACGAGCAAGGTCGCTATCTGCCTGCCACTGCAGAACAGATCCTGGACGCGGCTCGCAAAGTGATCGATCAGAAGGTTCAGCGAGGCTCAGCCTTCACGTCTGCGGAGCTGGTCAAGGAGTACCTGATCGCGAAGCTGGGTGGCTTTGAACACGAGGTTTTCGCAGCGCTGTTTCTGGATGCCAAGCATCGCCTGATCCAGTACGTCGAAATGTTCCGCGGCAGCATCGGCAGTGCATCTGTGTACCCACGCGAGGTGGTCAAGGAAGCGCTGCGCCTGAATGCAGCTGCAGTGATCTTCGCGCACAACCATCCAAGCGGAAATCCAGAGCCAAGCCAGGCTGACAAGGTGCTCACACAGCGCTTGAGAGAGGCCTTAGCGCTGGTCGATGTCCGCTCGCTGGATCACATCATCGTGGCTGGCCAACGCACCGTATCTTTCGCCGAGCTTGGGTTGCTATGAACCAAGGGGGCTGAGCCCCCTTTTTTGCTGTGCCTTACCACTCGTGTGCAGCCGGCTCTTCCTCATTGGAAACCCGCTCCCGAAAGACATAATTTCTTACACTCGCCGCAAGCCCTTTCAATACGAGGGCTAGACGCCATATGCGCAAAGTTTTGCACAACACATTCTTGCTAATGTCCTGCGCGAAATCTGGTCAGTGTGGGTCGCGTTCAGGCTTCTTAAAAGAGCCAGCCAGCCCACCGCCCTCTGGCCATCCTCCTCAAGCGAAATTGCGCTCATGCAAGGATCTGCAAGATGAGTGGAAAACCAGCAGCACGAGTTACGGATCCAACTGCCTGCCCCATTCCTGGACACGGCACTAATCCAATCGTTTCTGGCTCCCCAGATGTGCTATTCGATGGTTTGCCAGCCGCCCGCCAAGGCGACCCCACTGCCTGCGGCTCAACGCTGGTGGGCAACCTTGTTGCCAATGTGTTTATTGACGGATTACCTGTCGCAACTCTAGGCAGCACAGGCAATCACGGGAATGTTGTAGTCGGTGGGTCGGGAACCGTAATCATCGGTAATACACATGCGGCTGCTGCCTTCACGGCACCGCTTGCTGTGCCCATGGTTCCAAAGATTTGCCTACCCTGCCTACTTCTTGCTGCCAGTCGTAACCAGACATTCGTACCTTTGGAATCACTCGGAGTCCGGAGATGAATGGGGCAGCCGGTTTTCGCAGTATCGAAGACGAGTGGCGTACTCGTCTTGCAGATAATCCGGAGCTCAAGCTTTTCGCACTGGTCGACGGAGCCCGCTACCTGACCTTGGAGTCCCGGTTAGTTCAGGCCTCTGGCCGTTGGCAATGGCTGTTGGCGGGCACAGAGCTGGATGCAATCAAGCAAGGTGGCCCGGCCCTTGTGCAGTTGGACGAGCGCAGCGACTTACAGCACTGGCTCATAAACCGAGACCGCAAAGAACCCATGGTTTCATGGCTAATGAGCACCAAGAGCTTCGAGGCGCTGTCCCAGCATCTTGGTTCGCTTTTGTTCACCAGGCTTCCCGACGGCAGGAAATCACTCTTCCGTTATTACAATCCGGTCGTTCGGCGGGCACTTGATTGCGTGCTGAGCAAGGAGCAGCGCCAACAAATGATGCGACCTATCGAGCATTGGCTGGTATGGCAGCCGCTCGAGTCCCGCTACCTCCCTTTGGATGCAGATATGCAAGGGGGGCAGCATGCTTGAACTGTCGAGCGAGCAAGTCGCGCAGCTTGATGCAGTGCGCCGCGACGAAACCATCGAAAAGTTGCTACTGGAGGTACGAGCGCAAGATCCGGATTGGTTTGCTCGTCATGGCCTGACAGGAGGAACCAGCTACCTAGCCGGATATCGGCGGCACGCCGAGGGGTTTGGCATTACCGCCCCTCAGGTCATCGAGGATTTCATGCGTTACGGGCTCATGTTCCCTGGTTTTCACAAAGATGATGCGTTCGTGTCCTGGATGAAACGTTCAGTCGCCGACTCGCCTGAGCAGCGTTTCAAGGACTATCAGAGCGTCATGACGTTCGTCTGGAAGCTCAAGAACATCACGTGGAACTGACAAGGAGTCGTCTGATATGGGTTTGATCACCGCTGCAGGAAGCGCACTGGGCAGTCCCGGTGCAACTATGGGCCTTCGCGCAACACCTCGGTTCGGGCCGGGTATGCCTTTAGCCCGCCCACCGGCTCCTCGACTTCCAATGCCTACAGCTCGCCCCTCCCCTCGCCCTATGCCAGAGACACTTCCCCAATCGGGAGCTCGCCCTGCTCCACGCCCGATTCCGCAGCCTCAGGTACTGCCGCAAACGCGCACTGCTGACAAGGCAGAGGATCGAACACGAACCTGTGATGCAGAACAAGACGACGAGTGCATTGATTGCGCTCCCACAGAGGGCACCATGGCGGTGGCCAATAACGGCAAAGGGCATTCCATGTCGGATCTGTCTGCGCGATACCAGGCCTGGGTAACCGGATTTCCTCCGCCTTACGAATGGCGATGGAGCGAAACCTGGTGGGACGGATTCGAGGAACCGCGCTGCACTCTGCTTGAAGCCAAGGCCAACTATGCGTTCATGTTCGTTCCTTTGCTGGGTGTTCCAAAGCCATGGGCGCCGGTCAAAGCAGTTCTTGTAGATCCAGCACGCCGCCACTCGGCCAAGGCAAGACCGACGCCCCCCGTCAGAGTCGAGTGGCACTTTCTACAGCGCATCGTCTACGAGCACTGCTCCAGCCAGTATCGCCGTCTGGGGCTGACCAATCTAACAGCCTTCTGGAATCCCATGCCGAACACCCCTGAGCACGACGAATATCAGGAACACCGTGAGCGTGAGCAACGCGAATTCGACGACTACTACCGGGATAATCCCGATCTGATTGCCTGAGGAACCAGCATGGCAAATTTTTTCCGTTCCTTTGTATTCAAGATGCGCTTCAACAAAAGCGCGATCGCTGCGGTGCCCCATGAGGAGCAGTTGGAGCGCATACACCGCTACCTGGGTACGTTGGGCCAGTTACATCCGCTTCTTGGCAAATGGTATCTGCAAGGAGCCTCTGTTCAGGACGCGTTGAGCCATGACGTATTGAGCTCTCCGCAAGCGTTGTCCGAGGCTGCCGCAGCAAGTTTCGACGCCGAGTATCCAACATGGCTGTCGGTAGCCGTGTGGAATGGACAGGAAGATCCGCTGCAGGGAGGCCTGGCCTTCAGCTACGACGCACACGATATGGAATCCATCTCCAGCATGGATTTCGAAGATGCCGGAGCGCTGGTCTCAGCTCTTGAGAACCCACGTCCGGTGTTGGTGGAAATGCTTCGCTTAGCGCTATCCATCTGGCCGGAAATCGATTGGGGTGTAATCGCTCCCGGAAGGTACTACCTGGATGGCCAGACCTTCTCCGACCGTCAAACCATCGGCTGGATTGGTTTCTGCCCACACCTGCTAAATCCCGGCGATTTTTCAGATGCAGATGAGCTGATCGACATACCAAGTCGCGGCACGATTCTGGTAAGCAGTGCTCAGGCTATGGATGAACGCAATAAAGAGCACTTCCGCATTGTCGGTACGCTGGACACAAAGCTCGTCGAACTGGGCTATCTACCGTTGTTTAACAACTGACGTCGGCCAACATCCTGAGCTACGCGCGCTTAGCTTGAGTTGCTATCAATCAATGGGGCTGAGCCCCATTTCAGGCATACAAGCATTCCTAGCCTCGGAAGCAGTCAGCAGCTGATGTAAACCTCGGCTTTAGTCGCGTTATGGCTTAAATTATCGGGTTGCCGAAAGAACCGTCATGGCCAAGCCATGAAGGGCTTTCATCCTTTGCATTTGAGTATGGTGAAGATGAACAAGCCTTTCATTTCGCTGTGCCCTGAGATTACTCGAGCACACGCGCTGACGTTGATGGATTGGTTGGAGGATGAGCGTGTCACTTGTTATCTGAGTGACTCCCGTCATGTTTCCCGCTCCATCGAACAAGCCCTCGATCGGACGCAATTGCCAATCCTGACCCATCTATTCAACCGGGGTGGCCGGTTCTTCATGGCCTATGACCGGCATGATGAACCGGTGGGTTTTGTCCGCCTCATCAAGACCGGCCCGGACTGCGAGATCGTCCTGGTCATCGGTGACAGCGTCAAATGGGGCCGTAACCTTGGCGCCCGCACGATTCGCGAAGGCATGAAACTAGCCTTCCTCGACATGCGAGCCGAGAAGCTCATCGCCAAAATCCACCCGGACAACGTGCGCTCCCTGAAAGCTTTTGAGCGCAGCGGATTTGTGCTTGAGAGCGAAACACCGACACTGAAGTCGTTTTCCATGACGATGGGGCGCTATCGACAGTTCTTGCGCGAAGGTGCCGTTGGCGACACCACGGGAATTCACGTCACTGAAATCGACAAGGCCAGGCTCGAGAGCCTTATCACGCTCGAGGAAGGCCCGGCCATTGTCGAGCTCGAACATGAGCTTGAGCGAGCCGTTGTGGTCGAACCGCAGCAGGTGCCGCACAACGTCATCACGATGAACTCCAGGGCCTTGTTGCAGTTGGATGATGAAGAGATTGAAGTAGCCTTGGTCTACCCTGACGACGCAGACAGCAGTGCTGGGAAGCACTCCATATGTTCAGACATCGGCGCCGCCATCCTGGGGTACCAAGAGGGAGACACCATCGACTGGCGGATTTCAGATCGAACCCGACGGATCAAGATCAGGAAAGTGCTCTACCAGCCGGAGGCAGCGGGTAATTTCCACCTATAGTTGCGCCTTTAGCTCGGCGCTCGCCAATCAAGTATAAGCCCTGCACAGCCGCGACTACTTCGGCCACAGGAGCCCCCTCCTGAGCTACGCGCGCTTAGCGCGGTTTGCTATCAATCAATGGGGCTGAGCCCCATTTCAGGCGTGTGTGGGGTGTTCAGCCGGCTCCTCTTCCTTGGCTGCCAGCCCCACAGTCCAGTGCCCGCCGTTCTCTTGGATCAGGTGCAGCAGGTCGTAGGTTCTGATCATGTCGAGTAGACCAGAGTGGCCGTAGGCGTTTGGCGAAAATGCCGGATCGGTACGTTTGAGATACTGCCCAAGTGCGCTCAGGGTGACCTTGCCTTCGCTGGTTCCGCCTGCAAGCAGAGACACGGCATCCACTACAAACCTTGGTCGCCGCTTGACGACTGGCTTGCCGGGTTCAGGCTTAGTGGTTTCCTGCTTGCAGTTCGACTCAGCCTTGGCCGCAGGCTTCTCGGCATGCTCTGCAACAGACTCTTGGGAGTGTTCCTCTCGGCGCCATTCAAAGAACTGGTCGCTGGCGTTGCGCAGTGCGTCGGGGGTCTTGGGTTCACCGACGATGCAGACCGTAGCGCCACGTTCTCTAAGCTTGCGGCACAGGTAGGCGAAATCGGAGTCACTGGTTACCAGGCAGAACGTATCCGCACGGTGATCGAAGAGCGCTTCCATTGCATCAAGAGCCAAGGCGATGTCGGAAGTATTCTTACCGGCTGCATACTGGTACTGCAGGCATGGCGTGAAAGCTAGTCGAACGAGCGCCTCCTGCCACTTGTTGGCCAGGGTGCCGTGATTGCCATACCCCCGTCTAAGGACGACGCGGCCGAACTGGGCGACCACACGCAAGGCGTGCTCCAGAATCTCGGGCGATACGTTGTCGCAATCCACCAAAACAGCTACACGCGTTTCTCCTGCCGGCGTGAAAACTCCCATCCTTGCTCCTATCGAATGATCCCAGTTGAGCCAATAGCATCACGGCTACTGCCGGCACGGCAATCAGCGATTACATTGGTAACTCTAGGTACGTGCCACCAGCAAGGCTGGAGCTTTGCTAGAACCACAATCACCAGGCAAACTGCCTTATCGAATGCCGCTGCAGTGATTTTCTCTCACAACTATCAAAACGGACGATTGATACCAAGTGCTGCCGTCCCGGGCGGTCACGTCATAGCCGAACGCCTGCACGGCCAGATCCAGAGTTTGGAGAGTGTCTAAGAAAGCGCCCCCCCTCCTTCAGAGTTAGCTTAAGCTTGGCGAGCAACTTCATGAGGTCATCCTCATAAGTAATACGCACAAAATAGTCCGCCTGCTTGGCTCGCAAAGCCGATAGACTATAGATATCCTCAGATTGGCTGGATTTGGACTTATGAGACTCCCAGCGACTGAGTGACTCTTTGAAACTTCTGATGAGATTAGCCTTTCTGTAATCTGCTTTCCTGCTGTTTGCAGCCTGCTTGATTGCGGCAGGTTGCGAGACTAGACGCAGGAGCTCATTAATATCCACTGACCTCGGATCAGGCTGTAGAAAGAAATCATCACCCAGATTACTCCAAACTGTAGAAGACATATGTTTTTCCGGATAAAGCCAGTCGAGCCGCGTAGAAGCAATGTATTTTTTTGACTGAGTCTTCAAGATGAAGTTTATTGCCAAAACTTCCGCCTCATCAATTTGTCGACCATGGATTATGTTTTTAATATTGAACATCGCCTCCTTATAATAATTAATATGATCCTCCATTCTTAAAGGATCTCCCTTCGGCTTCATTATCAGCTCTGCAGGACTGATGATAAGACATTTATCCAAACTCAACGGAAACAAAGTCCGGGTACCCACTCTACCAATAACAGCATGACCGGCTTTTAATACATCTTTTGAAGCAGGAAATACCTTACGATTGTAGGTGGTTACCGGCGCATCGGAAATTATGAACTTTGTAGCACTATTCTCACAAGAAACCACTTCCCAAATGCTAGACACCCAGTTATGAAGATACAGCTCCCTTGCCATCAACATTGCGACTATATTAAAGTTTCGATCTGACGTCTTCGAGAAAATCTCAAGCATTTTTGGCGTTCTAAACAGTTGCGCGCATAAATACCTAACGAAAGGCAGGAAGTGGTTTTTAGTTTCCGCCGAAGGCGTGAAAGCACTGAATAACGGAAGCGCCATTTCGCCACGCTTATCTATCTTTCCGAAGAAGACTCTCTCAATCATGTCCGAGGCCTTTTCTTCGAAATAGGTCGTATAGAGATGATCCTGCTTGAATGCCCTATTCGTCCCGTATTTTTTTATTGGATCGCGAAGTGACTTGTATTTTTCGTTATGCACTATTACACCAGGATCAAGATCTAGATAATAGAAATACGTCTGACCTTTATTCTCGAAAAATCTCTTCTGATACCACTGCGGTATATAGTGATTTCTCTTAGTAAAATTTTTTGCCATCATGGTTCCTTACCAACTCGTTTAGCTTTCCTAGGGACAATCTAAATTAGTTCCGCGTTTCAATGCAGCCTGCTCCACTTATTGGCGCAAGTTGCTGGCTTCCTGCTCGACATGCGCCAGCAAACGCTACGCATCTGCCGTTATAATCTTGTCCGTCGCTTCAATATCCTCGATGTGGGTGTATTTGCTGAGTGCTTCGACTCGTTTTAGCAGAACATCACGCGCCTCGGTGAACAGGGAAATCTTCAACTGCAGCAGCTTGATCTGCGAGGCCTGCGGAGCAATGACCTGCTCTTAACCCTTCAAAATCTGCTCGGCAACCCCTGTCGCCGGCTGCGGCCGCGAGTGTCCAACACGGCATTCGCTTACGGTCAGGAGCGGATAGGAAGATCCGCTGCGGTGATGGACTAGCGGAATAGGGAGCACTTCCACATTGTCAGTCCACTGGATACCACACTCGTCGAGTTGGGCTATTAGCCCCCTGTTCAACAACTGACGCTGGTCTAATAGCCTGGGGTTAGCATCAACCCAACCTTCTGGCCAGGGGTTGCCAGATAGATACTCCCGGCAACTTGAATGGCCGCGGCATTTCGCCTCGCCGAGTAAGTGCCAGGTAGTTTTGGATGCAGCCACCAGCCGATGGTGACGTCTACCCCCCCAAGAATAGGGGTTCTTGCCCCCTCAAAATCAAGAAAAATAGACGGTTTCCACCCGGCCGCTACGCTGGATGGAGCCTCCGCGATTTTTCCTGATTTTTTCACGACCGCCTTAGTCGCCCTAGTCGGCAGGGGTTCATGCGCAGCGCAAGCGCAGAACCCTGAAGACGAAGGAGCGAAAGCCATGAGCGAAGAAATCAGGATCTACGTTGCCGACCTGGCCGCCTACAACGCCGGTCATCTGCATGGCGTCTGGATCGATGCCACCCTCGAGCTGGACGACATCCAGGCGCAGGTCAGTGCCATGCTGGCGGCCTCGCCGGTCGAGGGTGCGGAGGAATACGCCATCCACGACTTCGAGGGCTTCGACGGCTACCGCCTCGGCGAATACGAGGGCCTCGAGAATACCCATGAGATTGCGTGTTTCATCGAGGAGTACCCAGAGTTCGGCGGCGCTCTACTCGCTCACTTCAACGACCTGGAGCAGGCGCGCAAGGCGGCCGAGGAAGACTATTGCGGCTGCTACAGCTCGCTGGCCGACTACGCCCAGGAGTTGACCGAGGAAACCACCAGCATTCCGCCCCACCTGGCGATGTATATCGATTACAGCGCCATGGCCCGTGACATGGAATACAGCGGCGACGTGTTCACTTTGGAGACCGGCTTCGAGCAGGTGCATGTGTTCTGGAATCGCTAACCCAGCGGAAGACACCGGGGAGACCCGGTGCCTTGTTTTTTGCGCCCCTGTCCTGCCGGCCACCCGCGCGCCCCGCCCGGAAGGCTGATGCACGGGTGCGCACCCCCGGCGATCAGCCTGGAACAACCACGTTATGCTGCCAGTTGATTGAGACCATTACGGTCTTACGGTTTTGCCCAAATCCGTAGACCCGTATCCACGTATTTACGGATTTGTGGGGAAGCGGATTTACGTTTTACGGATTTACAGAAATCCGCCGTCGCGGTTTTCCGGTTTTGTGGAAAGCCGCAGATCCGCATATCCGTGGGGCTACGCATGCGGAGCTTGGCGTGCTTGGGCACCATGGCCGGTGACGCGCGTAGATGGGCGTACTCGGTCAGCGTCCAGACCTTTCCGGTATCAATCCTCGCCCCTCCTGCCTGCGTATTCGCCCAGACTCAACCTGGCATGATCGAACGCGACGGCTGCCGCACGGTGCACCTCCCACGTCAACGGAGGACACACCATGTCGCACTCAACCAATCTTTCCCATCACTCGCGTCGCATCGATCTCGATGCCCCGCGGCACCGCAAGGCCGGGCCGACGACGCATGCCATGCGGCCCGTTGAGGCCGCTGGCGAGGCACAAACACCACAGGCCAGCCCTGCCCCTCGCTATCTCACCAACAACGAAGCTGCGGCCTTCCTGCGGCTGTCGCCGCGCACGCTGGAGAAGCAGCGGGTGATCGGCGGCGGGCCACGCTTCCACAAGTTCGGCCGACGGGTGATGTACGCGCTTACCGATCTAGAAGCCTGGGCCGGTGAACGCAGTTTCGAGACCACCTTCGATCCCGAGTACATCGACCGCCACCCGGGAGCACAGCGTGATGATCAATGAAACCTTCGCTCATGAGTCGTCAGCACCTCGATTCGCCTCCGCAGAACAAGCAACTGGATCTGTTCCGCGCCCTGCCGGGGGATATGGCGCCACGCGACGCCCAGGATCTGATGGCGCATCCGTTCTTCTCGCTGGCCAAGTCGCGGCGCACCGTACCCATCGACTTTCGTTCAGGCGAGGTCAGAGTACGCGTGGAAGGCACGCTGGAGCATGGCATCGCCACAATCTGGGATGCCGACATCCTGATCTGGGCGGCCAGCCAGCTTGTCGAGGCGCGCGATGCGGGCATCCCCACTTCGCGGCTGATGCGTGCAACGCCCTACCAGATCCTGCGCTTCATCGGCCGCGGCACCTCGCTGCGCGACTACCAGCGCCTGAAGGCGGCGATGGATCGGCTGCAGTCGACCAGCGTGGCCACCTCGATCCGAGAGACCACTGGCCGACGCTTGCACCGTTTCTCCTGGATCAACGAGTGGAAGGAACTGGCCGCGGCGGATGGCCGGCCACTGGGCATCGAGCTGATCCTGCCGGACTGGTTCTACAGCGGCGTACTGGATCAGGCGCTGGTGCTGACCATCGACCCGGCCTACTTCCGCCTCACCGGCGGCATCGAGCGCTGGCTGTACCGCCTAGTGCGAAAGCACGGCGGCAAGCAGGAGGACGGCTGGCAGTTCGACTTTCGCCACCTGTACCGCAAATCCGGCAGCTCTGCGCGCTATTCGGACTTTGCTTTGGATGTGCGCGCTCTGGTCGCCCGGCAGCCACTTCCAGGGTATCGCCTGGAGGTCGTTCACCTGCCCCCATCGACCGAGTTGCTTGCCTTCCGGCGCGTGCCGTAAACGGCACGGGGATAACTTGCGGAAAAGCTGTGAATGCAGTCGTGCTATCAGGCGCAACCGGGCTCGTGCTATCAGGCGCATCCCCATCGTGCTATCAGGCGCACGAACTGCGCTGCAGGCTACGACTGGCGGGCCTTTCAGCTCCCCTTAACTTAACTAACTTAAAAGCTCTAACTTGTTATTGGGGCAGCGTCTGTGTGTGGACAGATGCTGATCAGGGCGGTCTTGCCGGGGGGAACCGGCCATGATCGTCGCCCTGCTCAACCAGAAAGGAGGGGTGGGCAAGACCACCCTGGCCACCCATATCGCCGGCGAACTGGCCCTGCGCGGGCAGAACGTCATCCTGCTCGATGCCGACCCGCAGGGCTCGGCGCTGGATTGGACACAACGGCGCAGCCAGCAAGGTTTGCCGAGATTGTTCAGCGCCGTCGGCCTGGCACGCGAGACGCTGCACCAGGAAGCCCCGGAGCTGGCTCGTCGCGCCGATCATGTGATCATCGATGGGCCACCGCGCATCGCCGCCCTCGCCCGCTCGGCCTTGCTGGCGGCAGATCGCGTATTGATCCCGGTGCAGCCTAGCCCCTACGACCTGTGGGCCAGCGCGGAGATGGTCAACCTGATCCGCGAGGCGCAGGTGTTCAGGCCAACGTTGCGCGCGGCATTTGCCATCAACCGCCGCGTCAGCACCACGGTGATCGGCCGCGAAGCGCGCGGCGCTTTGGCCGACCAACCGCTGCCGGCGATGCAGGCCGAGGTACGCCAGCGCATCGTATTCGCCGAGAGCGTGGCAGCCGGTCGTCTGGCGCGTGAACTGGCGCCAGACAGCGCCGCCGCGCGCGAGGTCAGCAGCCTGGTCGATGAGCTGCTGAGGTGGTCGCCATGAGCGGTAAACGCATCGGTATCGGTGCACGTCCCTTGGCTGATCCGCAGGCCGAAGCCTGGATACGCCAGGGCGCTGCCGTCGACAGCGGCAAGATCGAGCGCTACAGCGCCCGGCTGACGCTGGACGTGACGCCGGCGCTGCGCACACGGATCAAGCTGGCGGCCTTCGACCGCGGCGTGACCATGGCGGAAATGCTGCGCGAAGTGCTGGAGCGGCAGTTTCCGGAGGCTACGTCATGACGTTAGGTGCTCGCGGCGTGCGGTGGCCACTGGCGCTGCTCGCCGGCAGCCTGGCAGCACTGGGTTGGGCAGCGCTCACAACGTCGCCACCGCAGCTGGTCTACAACGCGTCCGACAGCGTGCCCGTCGGTTGGTACCGCATTTCGCCGACCAACTCGTTGGCGCCGGGCGACCTAGTGCTGGTTCATCTGCCGCCGGAGACAAGGTCGCTGGCAGCGCAGCACGGCTACCTGCCGGCGAACGTACCGTTGCTGAAGACCGTGGCGGCGATGACGCCGCAGCGAGTGTGCATATTGGGCAATCAGGTGCGCATCGATGGCGTCGTTGTTGCCAGGCGCTTGAAGTGGGATCGACAGGGTCGCGCGCTGCCAAGCCGGCAGACCTGTCGGCGCCTGGTTGGCGATGAGCTGTTCCTGCTCAGCAGCAACCCGGCGTCGTTCGACAGCCGCTACTTCGGCCCGGTGTCTGCCGACGCAGTGATCGGTCGAGCGCAGCCCTTGTGGCTGGAGTCGCGTCGATGAGCTGGCCGTTTCCCTGTCGCCCCGTATGCCGACTGTATGCGCTCGATATTCGCACTCGCGCGCCGCCTGGCTGCAGGTACTGCTGTCCCTCACATACCAGCCAGGTGCTCTGGAAGTCACCGCCCCGCCTCTACTGATTACCCAACTCAGCAGCGCAAAGGCACGGAAAAAGCGGAGGGCAAGATAAAAGGGGGCGGCACTTCGTTGGCCCAGAAAGCAGTCTGCACGGGGGGTGCCGGCGACACAGAGCCTACGTCGCCAGGTGCCGAAATCGTGTTCGCCCCACAGTGACACGGGCTTAAAAGCGTGCCTGACACGCCGTACTGCGATCAACTTGGAGGAGTCCAAACATGAGCAAGGGAAGCCGTCCAGATGACGAATTGCGCTTTCGCCCGCAGCCGGGCAAACCGCAGCAACGCGGCCAACCCTTCGTCAACCAGGTGCTGCGTCAGGCCAACAAGGCCGGCACCGGCAAGCCGCGCAAGGCGGGCCACCAGCCCGGCGCCCGCCTCGGCCGCGGGCATGTCGCCGCCCGTTTCAGCGGGCAGCAACTGCCGTCCAACGCACGTCGCGTCACCATCAAGACGCGCCTGGTGAACCTGCACCAGGCCGGCAAGCGCTCGACGCTCAGCCACCTGCGCTACATCGAGCGCGACGGCGTCAGTCGCGAGGGCGATCCGGGTCAGGCCTACGGGCCCTTGACCGATCAGGCCGACCTCAATGCGTTCGAGGAGCGTGGCCGGGACGACCGCCACCAGTTTCGCTTCATCGTCTCGCCCGAGGATGCCGAGCAGCTCGACGACCTGCGCACCTATACCCGCCACCTGATGAGCCGGATGGAGGCCGACCTCGGCACCCGTCTCGACTGGGTGGCGGTCGACCACTGGAACACTGACAACCCGCACACCCATATCGTGTTGCGTGGCAAGGACGACACCGGCAAGGATCTGGTGATCGCTCGTGACTACATCGCCGAGGGCATGCGCAACCGCGCCTCGGAGCTGGCCACCGAATGGCTCGGCCCGCGCACCGAGCTGGAGATCCAGCAGAGCCTGCAGCGAGAGGTGCAGCAGGAGCGTTTCACCACTCTGGATCGCACCCTGCTGCGCGAACGCCAGGCCGGCGTGCTCAGTCTGAAATCGCTCGCCAACCATCCGCGCCGGCAGTTGCTGATCGGCCGCCTGCAGCAATTGCAGAAGCTTGAACTCGCCCATGAAGGTCGGCCCGGACAATGGCTTCTGCATGACGACGCCGAGGCCACTCTGCGTGCCATGGGTGAACGCGGCGATATCGTGCGCACGATGCAGCGGGCCATGGGTAGCGTGCAGCGCGAGCTGGCGGTCTTCGAGCCGGGCAAGGATGGCTCTGTTGTGGTCGGTCGGATCGTGGCCAAGGGGCTGGCCGACGAGCTCAACGACCGCGGTTATCTGGTGGTCGACGGACTCGACGGCAAGGCCCACTACCTGGCCTTGCCTGCCCGCGCGGAACTGGCCGACTACCCCATCGGCGGCCTGGTGGAAACACGCAGTCTGAACGAGCCGCGCGCGGTAGATCGCTCGATTGCGGCGCTGGCTGCGGACGGCCTGTATCGCACCGATCATCACCGGGCCCTGGCACGATCACAGTCAGTCGAAGGACAGGATCCCGAGGCACTGGTTGAGCGCCATATTCGGCGTCTGGAAGCCCTGCGCCGGGCCGGTATCGTCGAGCGGCTGGCCGAGGGCGCCTGGCGGGTGCCGACCGACCTGCCCGAGCAAGGCCGGCAGCATGATGCCCGCCGCTTGGGCGACGTCGCCGTCGAGCTTCGCACGCCACTGCCCCTTGAGCAGCAGGTGTGCGCCGTCGGCGCGACCTGGCTGGACCAACAGCTGATCGGCGGCAACCGCGAGCTGGTCGACAAGGGCTTCGGCAAGGAGGTGCGCGAAGCGCTGCGGCAGCGCGCCGACTTCCTGGTGGAACAGGGGCTGGCCGAACGCCTGGGCCAACGCGTGGTGCTCGCACGCAACCTGCTGGCCACGCTACGCGGGCGGGAGCTGACGGCGGCAGCGCGCGAGATCTCGGAGCAGACAGGTATGCAGTACCGCCCGACGACGGAGGGCCAGCGCGTCAGCGGGATCTACCGGCGCAGCGTGCAGGTGGCCAGCGGCCGTTATGCCCTGCTCGACGACGGCATCGGCTTCAGCCTGGTGCCGTGGAAGCCGGTGATCGAGCAGAAGCTCGGGCAGAGCGTATCGGCAGTGATTCAGGGCAACAGCGTCTCCTGGCAACTGGGTCGCCAGCGCGGGCCGTCGATTGGTTGAGCATCCGGCGCTGGGGCTTATACCAGCGCCGGCTCCTGCTGCAGCCACTGCTCGAAGTCGCGGCTCTGCGGCATGCCTTCCTTGGCTGCGTAGTAGACCAGCCGCAGGTGACGATCCTCGTCGATGGTCAGCGTGGTGTGTTCGAACACCACCTGACCGACCGAATCGATCTTCAGATACCGGATCCCCTGGCACGGGCCGTGGATGTCCTGCTGCCGCCACCATTCCCTAAAGTCCGGCGAGGCCTTCTCCAGATCCTTCACCAGCGCAGCGATATCCGGATCCTGGGTCGCCCGAACGAAGTCGCGGCGGAAGCTGGAGAGGATCTGCAGCGCCTGCTCATCCCAAGGGTTGAACAACTCGCGCATGGCCGGGCTGGTGAACAGCATCCACAACAGGTTGCGGCGGTCCGCCGGCAGCGCGGAGAAACCGAACACCCTATCTGCTGCAGCGTTCCAGGCCAGCACATCCCAGCGCAGGTTGAGCACGTAGGCCGGACGTGACGGCAGATCCCCCATCAGGCGATGAATCAGCGCAGGTACCGTGCACCAGGTCTTACCCGGCTCTGGCGGCAGACGCTGGTGGGCGAGCAGGAACAGGTGGCGACGCTCGGTGGCATCCAGCTTTAGCGTGCGCGAAAGGTTGTCGAGGAAGGTCGCGGACACGCTGATGTCCCGCCCCTGCTCCAGCCAGGTATACCAGGACAACCCCACCCCGGCCAGGGCCGCGACCTCCTCGCGGCGAAGCCCAGGCGTGCGTCTTCGGCCACCTGAAGGCAGCCCCACATCCGCCGGCGAAATGCGTTCGCGGCGACTACGCAGGAATTCGGCCAGCTCTACCCGAGTGCGTTCAGCTGTGCGAGGCGCGCTCATCCGGTTACCTCCAGTACTAGGATAAACAGTCAAATTGTAACCCCTATAAATCCCGAGAAGAATAGCCCGACCTGGCCGCAATTACCCGTGCCAGGGCTCTCGCTTGATGAGGAACCACACAGAGACGTGTCATCAACTCGCTAAGGAGATAAACGGATGTACCAAGCACTTCTTCGGGAACAACTGGAGACATTGAAGTCCTCCAACCAGTACCGCACCTTCACCACCCTGAGCCGTATTTGCGGCCAGTACCCGCTGGCCAAGCTGGATGGCCGCGAGCAGGAACCCGTGGTGGTCTGGTGCAGCAACGACTACCTCGGAATGTCGCAACATCCTGCAGTGCGCGAACAAATGCACGATGCGTTGGAGACCTACGGAGCGGGCTCCGGCGGCTCGCGCAATATCGGCGGTTCGCACGAGGTGTATGCCCGCCTGGAAGAAAGCCTGGCTGACTGGCATGACAAAGAAGCGGCGCTGGTTTTCCCCACCGGCTTCGGCTCCAATGACGCCACCCTCCAGTGCCTGCTGCGGCGCATTCCCGATTGCGTAGTAATCAGTGACGAACTGAACCACGCCTCCATCGTCAACGGCATTCGTTCGACGCCCAACGAGCGCAAGATCTTCCGCCATAACGACGTCGAGCATCTGGAGCAGATCCTCGCCAGCTACCCTCAGGGCCAGCCGAAGATCGTGGTGTTCGAGTCGATCTACTCGATGGACGGGGACATTGCCCCTATCGCCGAAATCGTTGCGATCGCCAAGCGCTACAACGCCCTCACCTATCTCGACGAGGTGCATGCGGTGGGCATGTACGGCCCGCGTGGCGCCGGTATCGCCGCCGAGCTGGGCGTGGCCGATCAGGTGGACATCATCCAGGGCACCATGGCCAAGGCCATCGGCGTGATCGGCGGCTATATCGCCTCGACCCAGGTGATCGTCGATGCGGTGCGCTCCTTCGCCACAGGTTTCATCTTCACCACCTCACTGCCGCCGGCCATCACCGCCGGCTGCCTGGCCAGCGTCGAGCACCTCAAGGCCAGCAGTACCGAGCGTGATCGCCTGCATGCCCAGACCGCCAAGCTGCGCGAGCGGCTCAAGCACCATGACGTGCCGGTGATGCCCTGCTCGCAGACCCACGTGCTACCGGTGCGGGTAGGTGAAGCCAAGCGCTGCAAGGCAGCGGCCGAACGCTTGCTGCATAACCATGGCGTGTATCTGCAGCCAATCAACTATCCATCCGTGCCGGTAGGGACCGAGCGTTTTCGCGTCAATGCCACGCCGAACCACAGCGATGCGCAGATCGAGCACTTGGCGCTGTCGCTACGCGAGACCTTCGACCACTTCAGCATCCCGCTGGCGTCCGAGGTGTTTGCTGCGGAGGTGGCGTGAGATGGAACAGTCCTTCTTCACAGTACGTCCGGCGACCCAGGCCGACCTGGCCAGTTTGGTTGAACTGCGCGCGTATCTGCTGGACGGCACCAACGCAAGCTATTCGAGCAAGACGCCGGAGGACGCGGCGCGCTGGCGGGCGGCCTACCGTACCTGGCTGAGCAGCCGCCTGAACGACAGTGACTGCGTGCAGATCCTCGCCGCCGAGCACAAGGAATCCGGCCAGGTGCTGGGCTGCGCGACAGCTATCATCGACCAACGCGCGCCGGCGCCGGGCTTTCTCAACGGCCTGTCCGGCTGGGTGCAGTCGGTGGTGGTCGAGCCGCAGTGGCGGGGCCGTGGCATCGCCAAGCAACTGATGCAACACCTGCTGCGCTGGTTCGCCAACCGCGGCGTCGGCTGCGTGGTGCTGCAGAGCACCGCGGATGCCGGCACGCTGTACCAGACCCTCGGCTTCGCCGTCAGCGACGAGCGCCTGCTGATCCGTCAGGAGGCCTTGGCATGAAGATCCTGATCATCGGCCTGGGCTACGCCGGCAACCGCTACCGCCGCGCCTTCGAGCATATCGCCACGAGTACCGGCCTGCTGCTGTCGCTGGCCTATGTCGGGCGTCGGCAGAAGACGACCGAGCTGCCCTACTTCGACAGCGTCGGTCGGGCGCTGCAAGTGTTCGAGCCGGACATCGTGGTGGTCAGTGTCAACGACCACAGCCATGCGCCTGTGCTCAAGCAACTGGCCGGCTACAGGGGATTCGTGCTCTGCGAGAAACCGCTGGTCACGCCGGGCGACAACCTGGACGAGTTGCTTGGCGCACTGGAGCAGGTCGGCGGCTTTGCCCTGGACCTGGTGGAGCGCTACTCGGACGCGACCCGGCAGTTGCGCGAGTGGGTCGAGCGCCGCGATTGGCAACTGGTGCGTGCCAACTTCCACTGGGGCAAGGATCGCATCAACGACTACCGCCCCACCTGCGGTGTAACCAGCGAGGTGATCCATGCCCTGGATCTGGTGGGCTGGATCTGCCCGCGCGCCGGCCAGCTCAAGCTCGATGGTGTGCTCGGAGTGCGCTCGGACTTCTCCATCTCAGGCAGCGAAGTGCTCGATACCGTTCAGCTCACCGCCAGCCTGGGCAAAGCACGGGTCACCGGTTACGCCAGCTTCGTCAACATCGTGCGTCAGCGCACCGTGGATTTCAGCTTCGTCGACCGCGATGCCCGGCTGATCCATGCACGCCTGGTATTCGATACGCCGCGCTGGGATCACGACCAGTTGTGCATCTGGACGCGCGGTGCCAACGGCGCCGAGGAGCTGCTCCACGAGTACGCCACCACCCCCGACGAGCCCGGACTGGACACCCTGCACAAGCTGTCGCGGCTGTGCCGTCAGGTGGTGCGCGCCGTGGCGCTCAAGGAACCGCCCCGCCAGCCCTTCGCCGGCCTCGACACCGCAGTGGCGCTGCAGCGACTACTCAACGACATGGAAACCCATGCCCAAACCCCAGCACCGGCGCGCTACGTCCATGGCGAGACGCGCGTGCTGCTGGCCGAGGACAGCGACCTGGAAAGCCTCGGGTAACCCAATCACAAGGAGAACGACTATGTGTGGAATCGCTGGATGGCTGTCCTACAGCCAGAACCTGGAAACGCAACGCGACACCCTGCAGCGCATGACCGACACCATGGCCCTGCGCGGGCCGGATGCAGGCGGTCTGTGGATTGACGGCCCGGTCGGCCTGGGCCATCGGCGCCTATCGATCATCGACCTGGAGGGCGGCCGCCAGCCGATGACAGCGATGCACGGTGGCCCGCGCGAGGTCGCCGCGATCACTTACAGCGGCGAGGTCTACAACTACCGCGAGCTGCGCACCGAACTGCAACGACTTGGCCACCGTTTCGAGACCCGCAGCGACACCGAGGTGGTGCTGCGCGCCTATGTCGAATGGGGCGAGGCCTTCGTAGAGCAACTCAACGGCATGTATGCCTTTGCCATCTGGGATCTGCGCTCACAGGAGCTGCTTCTGATCCGCGACCGTATGGGCGTCAAGCCGCTGTATTACTTCCCCACCTCCGACGGCGTGGTGTTCGGCTCCGAGCCCAAGGCGCTGCTGGCCAACCCGCTGGTGCCGCGCAAGGTTCGAGCAGACGGCCTACGCGAAATTCTGGAGATGGTGAAGACGCCAGGCCATGCCGTGTTCGATGGCATGCGCGAGGTGATGCCGGGCGAGATCGTGCGCATCAACCGCCAGGGCCTGGGCCGTCGCCATTACTGGAAGCTGCAGGCGCGCGAGCACGAGCACACGCTGGACGAGACCATCCGCCATACCCGCGACCTGCTGGAGGACATCGTAAATCGCCAGATCGTCGCCGACGTACCGCTGTGCAGCCTGCTCTCGGGCGGCCTGGACTCCTCGATCATCACCGCGCTGGCGTCGAAGAAGCTGCTGGCCGCCGGCAAGGAGAACATCCGCTCCTTCTCCGTCGACTTCGTCGACCACGGCAGCGGCTTCACCGGCGATGCCGTGCGCGGCACGCCGGATGCGCCCTTCGTGCGTGACCTGGTGGAGAAGATCCGCTCCAGCCACCAGGAGATCGTCCTCGACAGCCGTGAGCTGGCCGATCCGGCGTTGCGTGCGCAGATCGTTCGCGCCCTTGACCTGCCACCGGCCTTCTGGGGCGACATGTGGCCATCGCTCTACCGGCTGTTCCAGGAGGTGCGCAAACACTCGACGGTGGCACTGTCCGGCGAGAGCGCGGATGAGGTGTTCGGTGGCTACCGCTGGTTCCACGATCCGGAAGCGATCCAGGCCGACACCTTCCCCTGGCTGACATCGGTCACCGGCAAGTACTTCGACGGCAAGACCCTGTTCGACCCGGGCCTGCTGGCCCAGCTCGACATGCACAGTTTCCTGCGCGACAGCTACGCCCAGGCCATCGCCGAGGCGCCGCTACTGCCCGGTGAAAGCGCGGTGGATCATCGCATGCGGCAGATGAGCTACGTCAACCTGACCCGCTTCGTGCAAACCCTGCTCGACCGCAAGGATCGCATGAGCATGGCCGTCGGCCTTGAGGTGCGGGTGCCCTTCTGTGACCACCGCCTGGTCGAGTACGCCTTCAACATCCCCTGGGCGATGAAGGCCTTCGACGGGCGGGAGAAAAGCATCCTGCGCGCGGCGACCCGCGACCTGCTGCCCGAATCGATCAGCGAGCGGGTCAAGAGCCCTTACCCCTCGACGCAGGATCCGGCCTACGAGCAGGCGCTGCGTGATGCCCTGGCCGCCATCCAGGCGGATCGCAATGCGCCAGTCACGCCCCTGCTCGACAGCGGCCGTATCCAGCAGACCCTGGCCAAGCCACTCGGCAGCGTCTCGCCCATGTACGAGCGTATGGGCATGGAGCTGGCGGTCGGCCTCAACACCTGGCTGAACGAGTACGACGTCAGCCTCGAACTCTAGTCTCCAACCGGATGCGGCCCCGGTGCGGGGTCGCATCCCTCCGCTGTACCACCCACGCGTTCCTGCAACGCAAGCGAGTCCGAGCATGCACACGCCCAACCAATCCCCCATCTACCTAATAGCGCTGGGGGCCTTCGCCCTCGGCATGGCCTCCTACGTCACCGCCGGGTTGATCCCGATGATCGAGGCCTCGTTCGCGGTCTCCGTCGCGGTGGCCGCACAGTTGGTCACCGCCTTCACTCTGGCCTACGGCCTGGGTTCGCCGATCTTCGTGGCCCTGACCCCAGCAAATCGTCAGCGCGCCGGCCTGTTGCTAGCCCTGGGCCTGTTCGTCATTGCTAACGCCGCCAGTGCACTGGCCGAGAGCTTCACCGTGCTCATGGCCTGGCGTGCCATCGCCGGTATCGGCGCAGGCGTCTACCTGGCCATGGGCATCGGTGCCTCGGCCGCCGTGTCCACCCCGGAGCGCCGCGGCAAGGCCATCGCCATCATCATGGGCGGCATGGCCAGCGGCGTGGTGCTGGGCGTGCCACTCAGTCTGCTGATCGCCGAACAGCTGGGCTGGCAGGCTGCCCTGTGGCTGGTCACCCTGCTTGGCCTGGTGGCCTTCTTCGGCCTGCTGCTGAAGCTCCCTTCATTGCCGGCGGCCACTGCCACAACGCTGGGCCAGAAGCTGGCGATCCTCGGCGACGGTCATGTGCTGGTCATCCTGCTGGTGTCGCTGCTGGCTGCCATCGCCAGCCTGGGCATGTACACCTTCATCGCCCCACTGCTGGCTGACCCGGCCTACGGCGCGGTGCGCTCAGTCACGCCCTATCTGTGGGTCTGGGGCATCGGCGGCGTGCTGGGCAGCTTCCTGATCGGCCCACTGGTGGATCGCATCAAAGGCACGGTGCTGACATTCACCATCATGCTGATCCTCGCCGTGTCGCTGTTCGTGCTGCCGCTGGCGGCGGCCCTCAGCACCTGGCTAGTGATGCTGCCCATCGCCCTGTGGGGCGCGGTCGGCTGGGCGCTGCAAGTGCCGCAGAACAACGAGCTGATCCTGGCGCGCCAGGCCCAAGGCGACGGCAACCTCGCCATCGCCCTGAACGAGTCGGCGCTCTACCTGGGCAGCGCCATCGGCGCCGCAGCCGGCGGCTTCGTGCTGCTGTTGCAACTGCCCACCTGGACTCTGGCTGCCAGTGCCGGTGGCGTCGCCGCACTGGGCGCCCTGCTGCAGATCATCAACCTGCGTCGCCAGCCAAGCTGGAACGGCGACGTGCAAACCGAACCCCACAACTGACGGAGGAAAGGCCGTGGAACTGCGCCACCTTCGCTGTTTCATCGCCGTCGCAGAAGAACTGCACTTTGCGCGTGCCGCCGCGCGCCTGCATATCGAACAGTCGCCTCTCTCGCGGATCATCAAGGAACTGGAGTACCGCCTGGGTGTGCAGTTGTTCGAGCGCACCACGCGGCGCACGCGGCTGACCTGGGCCGGTAAGGTGCTCTTGGAAGAGGCGCGTCGAGTGCTGGCCGTGGTCGATCAGGCCAAGGCCAGCGTCAAAAGCGCGGCGGCCGGCTACCGTGGGCGTATTCGCGTCGCGCTATCCGATGGCATCCCGCAGGCACGCCTGGCCACCCTGCTCGCCCAATGCCGCGAGGAGGAACCGGAGGTCGAGATCTGTCTGTCGGAAGTCACCCTCAGCGAACAGGTCAGAGGCCTGAACGATGACTTGTTCGACATCGGGCTCGCACAGTCCGACGAGGTTGGCGAAGGGCTGGTGGCCGAGCCGGTCTGGTTCGATCCGCTGGTGGTGGCGGTGCCGGCTCGCCACCCGCTCCTGACCTATCGACGCGTACCGCTCGACGAGGTGGTGCGCTACCCACTGATCCTTTGCGATCCGCAGGTCTGCCAAGGCTTCTGGCAACAGCTGCAGCGGGTGCTGGGCGCCGTGGACACTCGGCTGACCATTGCCGACCGCGTTCCCACTCTGGATCTGATGATGGCACTGGTCGCGGCGGGTTACGGCCTGGGTTTCTCCAGCCTGGCGCGCATCAACGAACTCAACAATCCAGACGTTGTGGCCCGGCCGCTAGACGGCTGCGCATCGATGCTAACCACCTACTTGGTAAGGCGCGAAGGCGATCCGGCCGAGCAACTGGCCCGGTTTATCGGGCGGGTCAGCCCGGCGGAAACCCAGGTGTTGCTGCCGGATCACACATCACAGAAGGAAATAGCCTGATCGTCCCAGTAACTAGATCTCCCCCTCGCGGCGAGCCCTCTCAGAAGAGCGTCTTAGCGGCAGCCCAGCCAGGCTGCCGCATTTGTTGTATCTGGCCAAAAGCCCCTTTCTTGACAAGAAGACACTCACCATTAAATATACGCAAATAGCGCACATATATGAAAGCATTGTTCGTTGAACTGCCACCCTTTGAGCGCAACCGAAAAGCCCACCTGGATGACGGCGAATACTCGCTATTCCAGCAAATGCTCTTGGCCAATCCAGAGGCGGGCGCAGTCATCGCCAACAGCGGTGGTCTGAGGAAGGTCCGCTTCGGATCGGTCAGGCGCAGCAAGGGAAAGCGAGGTGGCGTTCGGGTGATTTATTACTACTGGCACAGCGGTCTGCAGTTCTGGCTCTTCACCCTGTATGACAAAGACGAACTTGATGACCTGAGCAGTGACCAGCGTAGGCAGTTGAAAGCGCTCCTTGAGCGCGAAGTGAAGGCGAGGCAAGCACCATGACCAAACGCGATATTTTTTCCGAGCTGATCGAAGGCTTCGACGACTTGGCCGCAGCACGAGAAGGCAAGCGTACGCTGCGTACTCACAAGGTCGAATACAAGCCAATCGAACCCGCGACAGGTGCGGAAATCGTCGCACTGCGCGAAAAGCTGCAGATGTCCCAGGGTGTATTTGCGCAGGCCATTCACGCCAAGCCTGCGACCTTAAAGAACTGGGAGCAGAACCGCTCAAAGCCTAACGACCAAGCCACCGTTCTGATCCGCATCCTGAGCAGGCATCCAGAACTCATTCGCGAACTGGCGTAGATGGTAAATGCAGCGGGCTCTTTAACGCCAGAAGAACTCCTCCAAGGAGTAACTCAGGAGTGCCGAACAATTCTGTGTGTGAAGATACTGAAATTTGGATATTAAACTCTGAGGTGGCCCGCAAGTTTCGGCCAATAGCAGCTCGACAATGGGGGCGGCTCGATTAGCGATACGCCGCCTTCAATGGCCAATAGGCATGTAGATTCCTTCCGCCGAGACGCAGGAACCACCATATGAAAACAAACGCTGATTCGCCGATAGATGTCGTCATTATCGGTGGCGGCCAGGCCGCTCTGGCCACCGCATACTTTCTGCGGCGCACCGGGTTGTCATTGGTGATGCTCGATGCCGAGGACGGCCCCGGTGGCGCCTGGCGTCACGGCTGGAACTCCCTGCGGCTGTTCTCCCCGGCGACCTGGAGTTCGATTCCCGGCTGGATGATGCCGCCAGTCGAGGATGGCTACCCCACGCGCGATCATGTCGTCGATTACCTCACGCGCTATGAGGATCGCTACCAGTTTAGGGTGCAGCGCCCTGTGCGGGTCACTTCGGTGGAACGCCGCGCGGGGTCGCTGCGCGTGCATGCCGAGCATCAGTATTGGGACGCCAGGGCAGTGGTCAGCGCCACCGGCACCTGGAGCCATCCCCATATCCCCCACTATCCAGACAGCGAGCTGTTTGGCGGCCAGCAATTGCACTCGGCCCACTATGTCGAGGCGCAACCGTTCGCGGGTAAACGGGTGCTGGTGGTGGGCGGCGGCAACTCCGGGGCGCAGATTCTGGCAGAGGTGTCGAAAGTGGCCGACGCCACCTGGGTGACGCCCACCGAGCCGCTGTTCCTGCCCGACGATGTCGACGGCCGCGTGCTGTTCGAACGCGCCACCGAGCGCTGGAAAGCCCAGCAGGAAGGTCGCGTCATCGACCAGCCGGTGGGCGGGCTCGGCGATGTGGTGATGGTGCCGCCCGTGGTCGAGGCGCGGGAGCGCGGCGTGCTGCACGCGGTACGCCCGTTCGAACGCTTCACCCGCGATGGTGTGGTCTGGTCCGATGGCACGCAGAGCGCGGTGGATGTGGTGATCTGGTGTACCGGTTTCAAACCTGCGCTGGACCACCTGGCCAGCCTGGGGCTGATCACCGATGAAGGGCGAATCGAGGTCGACGGTACGCGCGCCATCCACGAACCCCGGCTATGGCTGGTGGGCTACGGCGAATGGACGGGCTCGGCATCAGCCACCCTGATCGGGGTGACCCGCACGGCGCGCAGCACCGCCGCCGAAATCGAGCAGTTCCTGAGCACGGCGCAGGCCTGAACGCCTCGGCGGCTGAGCCGACGGTTCAGATCTGCCTAGCGGCATCGCGATGCCTGGGCAAGGCGATGGAAATCAGCGCGGCAGCCAGCACGAAGGCGCTGGAGACCCACAGGCAGGCCTGTAGCCCATAGGCTTGGAAAACCCAGCCCGACAGCAGCGTGCCGATCAGCCGGCCCAGGGCGTTGGACATGTAGTAGAAGCCCACATCCAGCGACACGCCGTCTTCCTTGGCATAGCTGACGATCAGGTAGCTGTGCAGCGAGGAGTTGACCGCGAACAGCACGCCGAACAGCATCAGCCCGCCAAGCAAGACCACCTGCGCCGACCAGCCAGTGCTCAGCCCCAAGGCAATCAGCGCTGGCAGACCGGCCAGCAGCGCGGCCCAGACGAAAGCCGCGCGGCCGTCCGGCACATGCCCGCTTTGCTTGCCGGTGATACGCGGGGCAAGCGATTGCACGATGCCGTAGCCGATCACCCAGGCAGCGAGAAAGCCGCCCACCAGCCAGAAATCCCAGCCGAACACGCTGCTCAGGTACACCGGCAGCGCCACCACGAACCAGACGTCGCGCGCACCGAAGAGAAACAGCCGAGCAGCCGAAAGAATGTTGATCGCCCGGCTCTTGGACAGCATGTCGCGGAATTTCGGCTTGGCCTTGGCCTTGCCCAGATCCTTCTTCAGCAGCACCAGACTGGCCAGCCAGATCAGCGCCAGCGCGGCGGCCATGGCCAGCACCGCGCCGGTGAAGCCGAGCACGGCGAGCAGCGCGCCACCCAGGAAGAAACCAACACCCTTGAGCGCATTCTTCGAGCCGGTGAGGATGGCCACCCACTTGTACAGCGTGCCCTGTTGACTGTCCGGCACCAGGAGCTTGATCGAGCTCTTGGCGCTCATCTTGTTCAGATCCTTGGCGATACCGGACAGCGCCTGGGCGCCCATGACCCAGGGCACGGTCAGCCAGGCGGCCGGCACGGTGAGCATCAACAGCGCGATCACCTGCAGGCCGAGGCCGATGTTCATGGTGCGGTTCAGACCCAACCGCGCCCCCAGGTAACCACCCACCAGGTTGGTGACCACACCGAAGATCTCGTAGAACAGAAACAGCGCGGCAATCTGCAACGGCGTGTAGCCGAGGCTGTGAAAGTGCAGCACCACCAGCATGCGCAACGCGCCGTCGGTGAGGGTGAAAGCCCAGTAGTTGCCGGTCACCAGCAGGTACTGGCGCACCTCGGGGGCCAGACGGGATAAGGCATGCATAACAAATCCTGTGTAAACCGTGGGGCTTTAGCCGCGACGGCAGAGTGAGTGGATGAAGCCTTTTTTCATTCACCTTGGTTATCTGGTGGATGGATAAAGCGTCATCCACCCTACGGATCAATCGGCTGCCCCGACCATCCGCGCCAGCTCCACCGCGCGGTTGGCATAGCCCCACTCGTTGTCGTACCAGGCGTAGATCTTCACCTGGGTGCCGGCTACCACCATGGTCGACAGCGCATCGACGATGGACGAGCGCGGATCAGTGCGGTAGTCGATGGACACCAGCGGGCGCTCCTCGTAGCCCAGGATGTTCTTCAGCGGGCCATCGGCGGCCGCCTTGAGCAGCGCGTTGACTTCCTCGGCCGTGGTGGCGCGCTCGACCTCGAATACGCAGTCGGTCAGCGAGGCGTTGGCCAGCGGCACGCGTACGGCGTGGCCGTTGAGCTTGCCGCGCAGCTCCGGGAAGATCTCGGCAATCGCCGTGGCCGAGCCGGTGGTGGTCGGAATCAGGCTCATACCCGAGGCGCGGGCACGACGCAGGTCCTTGTGCGGCTGGTCGAGGATGCTCTGGGTGTTGGTCAGGTCGTGGATGGTGGTGATCGAGCCGTGGCGAATGCCCAGCGCCTCGTGGATCACCTTGACCACCGGGGCCAGGCAGTTGGTGGTGCAGGAGGCGGCGGTGACGATGCGGTGCTGCGCCGGATCGAACAGGTGCTGGTTGACGCCCATCACCACGTTCAGCGCGCCCTGCTCCTTGACCGGCGCGCAGACCACCACGCGCTTCACGCCCTGGTCCAGATAGCCCTGCAGCCCGGCGACCGTCTTCATCTTGCCGCTGGCCTCGAGCACCAGGTCGCAGCCACTCCAGTCGGTGTCGGCGATGGCCTTGTTGGCGCTCACCTTGATGCGCTTGCCATCGATCACCACGCAATCGCCGTCGCTGCTCGCCTCATGCTGCCAGCGGCCATGCACCGAGTCGAAGTTGAGCAGGTGCGCGTGGGTGGCGGCGTCACCTGCCGGGTCGTTGATCTGCACGAACTCCAGCTCGGGCCAGTTCCAGGCGGCGCGCAGTGCCAGACGGCCGATGCGGCCAAAACCGTTGATGCCTACTTTGATGGTCATGTCGATGCCTCTATCAGTGGGTCGCGTCGAACTGGTTGATCCAGTTGACGTGGGCGGGATGCTGGATGGCCTTGGGCCGCAGTGCCTGCACCAGGGCGATGGCCTCATCACGCGCGATGCCGGCTTCGATGAGGAGGCGCGCGGCGATCAGGCCGGTGCGCCCGGAGCCGCCCTTGCAGTGGATGGCCAGCGAGCGGCCGCCACGCAGGTGTTCGATGATGGCCTGGCGCGATGCCCGCCAGCCTTCGCCGAAGTCCTCCAGCGGCACCTGCTCGTCGGCCACCGGCAGGTGATACCAAGCCTGGTCCAAGGCCTGGCACTGCTGGGCGATCTGCTCGGCGCCGTTGGCGGCCAACTCGTTGTGCGGCATCAGCGTGATCACGCCCGCAGCCCCGGCCTGCTTCAGCGCCAGCAGGGCTGCTTCAAGCGTGGTTTCGCGGGTGCCCGGGCAAGGCGTGAAGATCAGCGTGCCGGCCAGGCCGGGCACCTTTAGTACGTCGTAGGGGTGAGTCATGGCGGGCAATTCCTTCGTTCAGATGGCGCGCTGGTTGACGCGTTTGGACAGTTCTTCGGCCGACTCCTTGCGCTCGGAATAGCGGTCGACCAGGTAGTCGGAGCGGTCACGCAGCAGCAGGGTGAACTTGACCAGTTCCTCCATCACGTCCACCAGGCGGTCGTAGAACGAGGACGGTTTCATCCGCCCCTCCGCGTCGAACTCCATGAAGGCCTTGGGCACCGAGGACTGGTTGGGGATGGTGAACATGCGCATCCAGCGCCCCAGCACGCGCAACTGGTTGACCACGTTGAACGACTGCGAGCCGCCACAGACCTGCATCACCGCCAGGGTCTTGCCCTGAGTCGGGCGAACCGCGCCCATGGCCAGCGGCACCCAGTCAATCTGCGCCTTGAACACGGCGGTCATCGCGCCGTGACGTTCGGGCGAGCACCACACCTGGCCTTCCGACCACTGCATCAGCTCACGCAGCTCCTGCACCTTGGGATGACTGTCCGGGGCATCGTCCGGCAGCGGCAGGCCGCGCGGGTCGAAGATGCGCGTCTCGGCGCCGAAGTGCTGCAACAGGCGCGCGGCCTCCTCGGTCAGCAGGCGGCTGAAGGACTTCTCGCGGGTGGAGCCGTACAACAGCAGAATGCGCGGCGCGTGGGTCGAGGCCGACTCGATGGCGAGCTTGTCCGCAGTCGGCAGATCGAGCAGTTGCAGGTCGGCATTGGGTAGATCGTCTTGCACGATGTAGCTCCACAAAAAGAGTCAGATAGAGCCGATGCGAGCCAGCTCGGCCTTCAGCGCATCACTATCGAGTTGCGTTAGGGGCAAGGCCAGAAAGGCCTGAATACGGGTGCGGATACGCGCCAGTGTGGCATCGAACGCGGCAGCTATCTCGCCGTCAGTGCCTCTCAGCTCCGATGGGTCGCTCAACCCCCAATGTGCGCGAACGGCGGCGCCGAAGAACACGGGGCAGGCTTCGCCAGCGGCCTTGTCGCAAACGGTGATGACCAACTCGGGCTGCAGCTCTGCAAGCGCATCGGTCGACTTGCTGAAGAGCCCATCAATGGCAATGCCGGCTGCCTGCAACGTCTGCAGCGCCAGTGGGTTGACCACACCGGCAGGATGACTGCCAGCGCTGTATGCGCGCATGCCGGCAGGTGCCATGGCATTGAAGATGGCTTCACAGAGGATGCTGCGACAACTATTGGCGGTGCATAGAAAGAGAATCTTCATGGTACTCGCCTCTCAGTCACAAGCCGGCTTGCGCCCAGGGCGGTCACGCATCTGCCACAGACGCTGCACATCCGGGCGCAGCCACTCGGCATTGCTGTCCAGGGTGCGCTTGAGCACGTCCCTGACCCACTCGGGCAACTGCGGATGCAGGCGGTAGTACACCCACTGACCGTTACGGCGATCTTCCAGCAGGCCGCAGCTGCGCAATAGCGCCAGGTGCCGGGAAATCTTCGGTTGCGCCTCTTCCAGTGCTGCGGTCAGTTCGCAGACGCACAGCTCCTGCTCGAGGGTAACGAGCATGGCGATACGCGCCCGCGTTTCATCGGCCAGGCACTTGAACAGCTCGGTGGGGGTCATGTCGTCATTGGCAGCACTGGCTGGCTTGCTCTTTATCAGCACGAACATCTTTATTCGTTCGTGGATCTCGTGCAGGGTCTTGCGATAGGCGTCCTTCTGCGAGCTGGTCGCCGGGTCTTCGAAGTTCCAGGCGATGTATTCGCCGGTGCCAGGCAGCGCCAGGCACTCCAGCGCTGACTTGTCGCATAGGGTGATCACATAGTCGAACGGCTCGCCCGCCACCTGCTCGACGGACTTGCTGAACAGCCCTTCGGTGGAAACCCCGAGGTGCTCCAGCGCATTGCGCGTACGCGGGTCTACCTCGGTGGGC
Source organism: Pseudomonas sp. FG29 (assembly GCF_057809355.1). Classification (NCBI taxonomy): domain Bacteria; kingdom Pseudomonadati; phylum Pseudomonadota; class Gammaproteobacteria; order Pseudomonadales; family Pseudomonadaceae; genus Pseudomonas; species Pseudomonas sp. FG29. The sequence continues at coordinate 69,345 of NZ_JBMDJU010000018.1, forward strand.
GCGGTGCCCGCACTGAAGGCTTCGAAATGTTCGGAGTCGGTGTGGCGCAGCAGCGCTTCAGCCATCTGCGAGCGCGACGAGTTGGCCACGCAGAGGAACAGCACACGTTTTTTCTGACTCATGTTGATTTCCGTCAAGGATGCACATGAGCGAATATATTATTTTGCGAATATGCAGTAAAGCGAATATGTTTGAGCCATTCGCCCATGACGAGGATAGGCAAACAAGATGACAAATGCGTGTGACACCGCCCTGAAGCAATCCGCAGGCGCGCCCCTGGGGTTCTTCGAGCGTTACCTGACCCTATGGGTGTTCCTCTGTATTGCGGCCGGCACGTTACTCGGTCTGCTCGCGCCGCAGGCCGCCCAGGCAGTCGGCGCCATGGAAGTTGCCCAGGTGAACATCCCGGTCGGCCTGCTGATCTGGGTGATGATCATCCCCATGCTGATGAAGATCGATTTCGGCTCGCTGCATGAAGTGCGCGGGCAGAAAGCCGGCATCGGCGTCACCCTGTTCGTCAACTGGGTGGTCAAGCCCTTCTCCATGGCGCTGATCGGCTGGCTGTTCATCAAGATCCTGTTCGCCGACTGGCTGCCGGCCGACCAGCTAGACAGTTACATGGCCGGGCTGATCCTGCTGGGCGCCGCGCCCTGCACGGCGATGGTGTTCGTGTGGAGCAATCTGTGTAACGGCAACGCCAACTTCACCATCAGCCAGGTGGCCCTCAACGACCTGGTGATGGTGTTCGCCTTCGCCCCCATCGTCGCCCTGCTGCTGGGCGTATCGTCGATCCCGGTGCCGTGGGACACCCTGCTGCTGTCGGTGGTGATGTACATCGTCATCCCCCTGGCCATCGCCCAGGCCGTGCGCGCCCACCTGCTCAAGTGCGGCAAGCCCGCCTTCGAGGCGGCACTGGCGAAAATCTCTCCCTTCTCCATCCTCGCCCTGCTGGCCACCCTGGTGCTGCTATTCTCTTTTCAGGGCCAAGCCATCGTCGAACAACCGCTGGTGATCGGCATTCTGGCCATGCCCATCCTGCTACAGACACTGTTCATCGCCGCGCTCGGCTACTGGCTCAACCGCTCGCTGAAAGTGCGCCATGACGTGGCCGGCCCCTCGACCATGATCGGCGCCTCCAACTTCTTCGAACTCGCCGTGGCGGTGGCCATCGTGCTCTACGGCTTCGACTCCGGCGCCGCACTGGCCACCGTGGTCGGCGTACTGATCGAGGTGCCGGTGATGCTCTGGCTGGTGCGCATGGTCAACAAGAGTCGCAACTGGTACGAACGCGCCCTGCCATCGCGCTGAGGGAAGGATCCATGGAGATTTTCCAGTGGCTGAATGACCAACTCCTGCGTATGGACTGGCTGGCCCATCTCGTCCAGTTGCTGGTGGAAGAGGTGTTTGGCCTGAGCATGAGCAGCCGCCTCGGCGGCAGCCTGCACTTCTTCATCTACGACGTGATCAAGATCTTCATCCTGCTGTCGGTGCTGATCTTCAGCATTTCCTGGGTGCAGAGCTACTTTCCGCCAGAGCGTACCCGCAAGATTCTGGGCGGCATGCGCGGCTTGCGCGCCAACCTCACCGGCGCGCTGCTGGGTACGGTCACCCCCTTCTGCTCGTGCTCGTCGATCCCGCTGTTCATCGGCTTCACCAGCTCAGGGCTGCCGCTGGCGGTGACCTTCTCCTTCCTGATTTCCTCGCCACTGGTCGACCTGGCCTCGATGATCCTGCTGGCGAGCGTTTTCAACTGGTCGATCGCCCTGGCCTACGTGGTCGTCGGCATCGTGCTGGCGGTGCTCGGCGGCACCCTGATTGGCCGGGCGCGAATGGAAGGCTACGTCGAGTCGTTCGTCACCCAGCACAAGGCGCTCGATCTCCCCCAGGAACAGCTGAGCCTGGCTGATCGCATGCGCTACGCCCGCGAGCAGGTTGCCGAGATCATCCAGCGCGTGTGGCTGTATATCCTGATCGGCGTGGGTATCGGCGCGGCGATTCACAACTGGATTCCACAGGATCTGATCAGCGCCCTGATCGGGCGCGATCACTGGTGGTCGGTGCCATTGGCGGCGCTGGTCGGCGTGCCCATGTATGCCGACATCTTCGGCACGCTGCCAATCGCCGAGGCACTGGTCGGTAAAGGCGTCGGCCTGGGCACCGTGCTGGCGTTCATGATGGCGGTGACCGCGCTGTCGCTGCCTTCGCTGATCATGCTCAAGCAGGTCGTCAAGGCTCCGCTGCTGGCGCTGTTCTTCGCCATCGTGGTCATCGGCATCATGCTGATCGGTTACCTGTTCAATAGTTTCGCCTACCTGTTCCTCTGATCCATCCTCCCCAGGAGAACCTGCATGATCATCAAAATCCTCGGCACGGGCTGCAAGAAGTGCGTCACCCTCACCGACAACACGCGGGCCGCATTGGCCAACCTCGGCCGCGAGGCCGAGATCGTCAAGGTCACGGATATCGCCGAAATCGCGGCCATGGGGGTGATGTCGACCCCGGCACTGGCCATCGACGAGCAGGTGGTTTCGATGGGCAAGGTACTCAGCCCCGCCGAGGTGGAAGCGCTGCTGAAGAAGAGCTGAGCGCGGTGAAATCTGCGGCAGATGTCAATCTGACATAAAATCTTACATACGCTTAGTCGCATATGCGGATTATGTAATAAGTTCGTCATCCTTGATTCGCTAGGGTGTGCCCACCCCAAACACACGAGGATGCACAACGATGAAAAAGATCGCCCTGACCGCCCTGATGCTCTCCAGCCTCTTCGCCGGCACTGCGCTGGCCAGCCAGTACGACCGACCTGGTTTCGTCACTGAAATCGAGGACGGCCGTCTGTGGGTATTTCGCGAGAACTCTCAGGAGCTGAAGGACTTCAAGGCCACTGGCGAGCCAGCCAAGCAGTTCACCGACATCGGCAGCGGCCCGGATGGCATGACTGTCAAATCCGCTGACGAGCAGACCCTCAAGGATTACCTGCAGGCGGTGAAGAAGTAAGCGATCATCGAGCGCCTGGAAATAGTCCCCTCCAGAGTTCGCAGCCGCCTTCGGGCGGCTTCTCTTTTTTCAGCGTCAGGCGAGCAACGCTATACGCTGCCCTTTAGTGTGCGAACACAGATGACACGTGGCATTTACAGACTGCCAGGATGATCAGCCTCAGGGCAGACCACCCGTTCGGTGGCCGTGATACCGAGCTAATACGTATACCTTTGAAGATGCCTCAAGCTGACTCCCCCCAGTTCGATAGAATTCGCTTGGCAGGCATCATGGGGCTTGGTCAGATATTGGCCGGGAGTTCGACCTACTATCCTATCTGGAGCATGAGCAGGGCTGACGAGGCACACGCTTCGTAATGACGAGAGCTATTGGCCGGTTAGCGATCATTGCTACTTCTGAACCACCCTTATCCCACCCAAACGTGGAGAACAATACGGCTTTACACGTGCATGAGAATGCACATATATTGTTTCGCATGGACAGTCTCCTTATATATCGAACCCACACCATTGAAGCCGCCATCGAATCGCTCGACAGCGCTTTCTTCAAGGCTCTGTGCGAGCCTCCGCGAGTAGCTGTATTGAAACGCGTGATGCAACTGGGGCGCGCTGACGTAACCGAGATCGCAGCGGAGCTACCGCAAGAGCGCTCCGTGATTTCCCGTCACCTGCAGATACTGCTTGAAGTCGGCATAGTCCGCTCGGCCAAGTCGGGCCGCCAAGTTTTTTACGAGGTCGATGGGCCGGCCATCATCAAGAAGCTGGAGGACATCCTGCAGCACACCAAAGCCATTGCCCCCTTCTGTTGCCCAGGCAACCAACTCTGAGCTTTCATTTCTCCGAATACGTGCATAGGTGCACACAAATGAACGAAAATATCCGAATTTTCGATGCCATCGTCATTGGCGCCGGCCAATCCGGTTTAGCGGCTGGCTGGCATCTGCGCCAACAGCTATTGGATTTCCTCATCCTGGATGAACAGCAGCGCCCAGGCGGTAACTGGCACAACTACTACGATAGCCTGAAGCTGTTCTCGCCAGCGGCGTACTCTTCACTACCTGGCATGGCGTTCCCAGGACAAGCGAAGCACTACCCGTTGCGACACGAAATGGTGCGTTATCTCGAGGAATATGCCGAGCGCTTCCAACTGCCGATCCGTCCCAACACTCGGGTGTCTGCAGTACGTCGCGACGAAACAGGGTTTCGTGTCGACTCTGCGGATGGCCAGCAATTTCTGACCAAGGCACTGATAGTGGCCTCGGGCGGCTTTAGCCGACCGTATACCCCAGAAATTCTTGGGCTAGACAGCTTTGGCGGCACTCGCCTGCATAGCGCGCAATATCGCAACCCAGCAGGATTCGAGGGGCAGCAGATTGTGGTTGTCGGGGCGGCCAACTCGGCGGTGCAGATTGCTCACGAGTTAGCACAAGTAGCGCAGGTTACCCTGGCCACGCGCGAGGCCGTCCGCTTCATGCCCCAACGCATACTCGGTGTCGACATCCATGATTGGTTGAAGTGGACAGGCTTGGGAAATAGCCGTTGGCTCAGCGACCAGAGCACGCCGGTACTGGACGATGGGACTTACCGGGGGGCATTGAAGGCCGGCCGCTACAGCCAGCGCCAGATGTTCCAGCGGGTCACACCCACTGGTGTAGTTTGGCCAGATGGGCAAGAAGAGCGAATTGATAGCCTGATATTCGCCACCGGCTTCCGTCCCAATCTGCCCTTCCTTGAAGGCCTGCCGATGATGGATGATCGAGGGAACGTACTACAACGACATGGAGTCGCCACCCACGTTCCCGGCCTGTATTTCGTTGGCTTGCCGAAACAGCGCAACTTCGCCTCGGCCACGGTGCGCGGGGTTGGCCCCGACATCGAATACAACCTGAAGCACCTGCTGCGCTACTTGAAGGCTGCGCCTGTCGGCGTGGGCGGTGCTGCTTTGCAGTCATAACAACAAGAGCTCTTTCCATGATCAACCTCGAAAGCCACCAGCCAACGATTAATCGAGCCAAACTCATCTGGGCTATGGGTATCGCCCAGATCCTGGCCTGGAGTACGACGTACTACCTGCCGGCTGTACTGGCGACACCGATCTCCAAGGCCATGGGATGGTCGCTGACCAGCATAGTCGCTGGCCTGTCCTGGGGGCTTCTAGTAGCAGGCGTCTGCTCACCGCTGGCAGGCCACCAGATTGATCGCTACGGCGGACGGCCCGTCCTCGCCAGCAGCTCGTTGTTGATGGCGCTTGGACTAATTCTGATGGGGATGGCTGGCAATCTGCTCGTCTACTATCTGGCCTGGACATGCATCGGGGCGGCAATGGCCGCGGGCTTATACGACGCCGCGTTTTCCACGCTGGGCCGCTTACTCGGCGACAGTGCACGCACCTCGATGACCGGCTTGACTCTACTTGGCGGCTTCGCCAGCACTCTGGGCTGGCCTCTGATTGCAGGCTTGGAACACGAGCTTGGCTGGCGATATAGCTGCTTCGTGCTAGCAGGGGCTCATCTATTAATCGGGCTTCCAATCTATCTCTTGGTAGTGCCCAAAGAAACCTCAACACCCATTCAGAGCGGCCACGTGCAGGCGAAAAATGTTCCCCCACCATCACCAGAGTACCGCCAGCTTTTTCTTTTGCTGGCACTACTCCTGACGCTTCAATCGCTAGTGGTTTCGACCGTGTCCGTCCACCTACTTGATGTGCTGAAACTGCTTGGGATCGCCTCCGTCACCGCACTCGCCATTGGCATGGTGGTCGGGCCCGCTCAGGTGGTGGGTCGCCTCATGGAGTTCTCTGTAGGCCGCAACTTGCATCCTACTTGGTCAGCAAGAGGCGCCATTCTGCTGAGTGGCGTTGGCATCGTTATGCTAATACCTGGCGCCCCATGGCTGGCCTTTGTAGCGATGGCGCTGTATGGAGCCGGCAACGGCATTCTGACTATCGCTCGCGGCACTCTACCTTTGGTACTTTTCGGCAAAGAAGGATACGGAGCGCGAATGGGGTTACTGGCCCGCCCCATGCTGATTGCTCAAGCGACCGGCCCCGTCGTGGCTGCAATCGCAGTGGATAAGCTAGGGGCACAAGCCTTGCTGGTGGCAATGACTGTTTTGGTTGCTACAAGCTTGATGGCGAGCTTCGGTCTTCCATCGACGTCTGCATCATCTAAGATTGACGCGTCGTAAATGACCGCTCCTGGCCGACTCCTGCCTGATGGTTAACTGCTAACCGGTTATCTGCCCCCCGCCCTACTGAGCTTACCTGCCAACCGCTATAGCCCGCAGTGTTGCCCCAACCTTCTTAATCCCCACCGTAACGGTCTTTGACCCCTCCTCTCCCAGTACCGAACCTCTCGCCCGCGGCACATCGACGTGCCGTGTGCTTTGTCTGGGAGGTTGGGTTCAGGGATGCATGCAACAACGGTGCTTTACGGCCAGGTGCTGGTGGTGTTGGCCATTACTCTCTCCGGAGTATGGGGTGCCACGCAGTGGACGGCTGCCGCGCTCGGTTATCAGGCTCGCCTTGGCGCGCCCTGGTTCGAATTGCTGGGCACGCCGGTGTATCACCCCTGGCGTCTCTTCGAGTGGTGGTTTGTCTTCGATGCCTATGCGCCGGATGTCTTCAACGTCGGCGGCAGCATCGCTGCATGCAGCAGTCTGCTGGCATTGGTGGTGGCCATCGGTATGGCTATCTGGCGGGCACGCCAAGCTCGCCGCGTCACCACCTACGGTTCGGCGCGCTGGGCCGATGCGGATGAGGTGCGCAAGGCTGGCCTGACCCAACCGGCAGGTGTATTCCTCGGCCAATTCGCCGACCAGTACCTGCGCCACGAAGGCCCTGAGCATGTGCTGACCTTCGCGCCGACGCGCTCCGGCAAAGGCGTTGGTCTGGTGGTGCCCACCCTACTCTCCTGGCCGGCCTCGGCAGTCATCCACGACATCAAGGGCGAGAACTGGAGCCTGACCGCGGGATGGCGCTCACGTTTCTCCCACTGTCTGCTGTTCAACCCCACCGACCTGACCTCGGCCGCCTACAACCCGCTGCTGGAAGTGCGTCGCGGCGCCCACGAGGTGCGCGACGTGCAGAACATCGCCGATATCCTCGTCGACCCGGAGGGCGCGCTGGAGCGGCGCAACCACTGGGAGAAGACCAGCCACGCGCTGCTGGTCGGCGCCATCCTGCACGTGCTCTACGCCGGCCAGGACAAGACCCTGCGCGGCGTTGCCAACTTCCTATCCGATCCGGCCTGCACCTTCGAGCTGACGCTGCACCAGATGATGACCACGCCGCACCTGGGCGATGCGCCGCATCCAGTGGTGGCCTCGGCGGCACGGGAGGTGCTGAACAAGAGCGACAACGAGCGCTCGGGCGTGCTGTCCACGGCCATGTCGTTCCTCGGTTTGTACCGCGACCCGACGGTGGCCGAAGTCACCTCGCGCTGCGACTGGCGCATCGCCGATCTGATCTCGGCCGAGCATCCGGTGTCGTTGTTCCTGGTGGTGCCGCCCTCGGATATCAGCCGCACCAAGCCGCTGATCCGCCTGATCCTCAATCAGGTCGGCCGGCGCCTGACCGAGTCGCTCGACGGATCCGACGGCATTGAGCGCCGGCACAAGCTGCTGCTGATGCTCGATGAGTTTCCGGCGCTGGGACGGCTGGATTTCTTCGAAACGGCCTTGGCCTTCATGGCCGGTTATGGGCTGCGCGCCTTTCTGATCTCGCAGTCGCTGAACCAGATCGACAAGGCCTACGGTCAGAACCACTCGATCCTCGACAACTGCCATGTGCGGGTGACCTTCGCCACCAACGACGAACGCACCGCCAAACGCATCTCAGAGACCCTGGGTACTGCCACCGAACTGCGCGCGCAGCGTAACTACGCCGGCCATCGCTTGGCGCCCTGGCTCGGCCACCTGATGGTCTCGCGCCAGGAAACCGCACGCCCGCTGCTGACCCCGGGAGAGGTGATGCAACTGCCCAGCGACGAGGCCGTGGTGATGCTCTCAGGCCTGGCGCCGATTCGTGCGAAGAAGCTGCGCTACTTCACCGACGCCAACTTCCAGAGCCGGGTGCTGCCCGCCCCGCGCTTGCAGCCGGGCCGCTATGCCGACGCACCGTCGCCACGCGCAGACGATTGGAGCGACCTGGCCGTGCCTTCGGCCCCCGACGCTGCGCCGGCTCACTTGGCCAATGTAGAAAGCGTCGAGGACGGCGGCCTACGCCGTCAGCCCGAGCTGACGGAGCTCGCCCAGTTGCCGGATCACGACGAGCTGACTAGCGACCTGCTGCTGCTCGATGAGGACGACATCCCCACGCCCTTCCCCTCCCAGCCGGACCCGCGCCTGCAGCGCGTGGCCCGGCTGGCCGCCCTCGACCCTGACGATGGAATAGCCCTATGAGCCGAGCCCGCCTCAACCTGTTTATCCAACCCGAGCATGCCAAGCGCCTGAACGAATTGGCGATCACCAAGGGCGTGTCGAAGTCCTCAATCATTGCTGCGGCGCTGGCCTCCTGGCTGTCGCCCGACTCCGGCGAGCAGCGCGAGGTGGCCATGGCCAAACGCCTGGATCGCCTGTCACGTCAGTTAGAGCGCCTGGAGCGCGACCAGCACATCCTCATCGAGACTGTGGCGCTGTATGTGCGCTACTACCTCACGGTCAGCACGCCGGTACCCGAGGCGCATCAGGAAGCAGCACGCGCGCAGGGCAAGCTGCGCTTCAGCCAGTTCGTCGAGCAATTGGGCCGTCACCTGCATCGCGGACGCAGCCTGGTCAGAGACGTGCACGAAGAGGTTCAGGCAGAGGCTCAGGTCTCGGGAGAGCGTCCATGACTGTCGCCTCCTCCCCCGTGCTGAGTGCAGCGGCAGCTTCTCTGGATCGGCGCACGCGCATGTTGCGCACGGCGATGGGCCCGCTGATCGCTGCCGCCCTGGATGACCCGGACGTGGTCGAGGTGATGCTCAACCCAGACGGCGCCCTTTGGCTGGATCGCCTATCCGCTGGCCGCGCCCATCTGGGTACGCTGGCAGCGGCCGACGGTGAACGGATCATCCGCCTGGTGGCAGCGCATGTCGGCCAGGAAGTGCATCGTAACAAGCCGCTGCTGAGCGCCGAACTGCCAGAGACTGGCGAGCGCTTCGAGGGTGTACTGCCGCCAGTGGTGGCCGGGCCGACCTTCGCCCTGCGCAAGCGAGCAGCCGGGGTCATCCCGCTACACCAGTATGTGGCCGACGGCATCCTCAGCACCCCGCAGGCCGAGTACCTGCGTGTGGCCGTACGTGAGCGGCAGAACATCCTGGTGGCCGGCGGCACCAGCAGCGGCAAGACCACACTGGCCAATGCGCTGCTGGCCGAGGTGGCCGGCAGTGGTGACCGCGTGCTGGTGCTGGAGGACACGGTCGAACTGCAGTGTCCGGCCCTCGATCACGTCGCTCTGCGCACCAAGTCTGGCGTGGTCTCCATGGCTGATCTGGTGCGCAGCACGCTGCGCCTGCGCCCCGATCGCGTGGTGGTCGGCGAGGTGCGCGGCGGTGAGGCGCTGGATCTGATCAAGGCTTGGGGCACCGGCCATCCCGGCGGTATCGCCACCATTCATGCCGGCTCTGCACAGGGCGCACTACTGCGCCTGGAGCAACTGATTCTGGAAGTCGCCCTGACCGCGCCGCGGGCGCTGATCGCCGAGGCGGTCAACCTGGTGGTGTTTCTCGCCGGGCGTGGCAGCACGCGCTATGTCCAGCAGATCACCCGCGTCACCGGCTATGACGAGCGCGGCTATCAACTCACGTCCATCGCCCCAGCATTCATTCCTTCGCTGCCTCAGGAAAACAGCCATGACTGCCTGCCATCCCCGCGTTGCTAATCGTCGGCGCTCCGTCGGTGCCTTGATGCTCGGTGCCCTCTACCTGAGCGCCTCCCTGCCGGTTCTCGCAGCCGGCTCCGGAATGCCCTGGGAAGGGCCGCTGCAATCGATCCTTGACTCGGTGCAGGGTCCGGTGGCGCGCATCATCGCGGTGATCATCATCATCACCACAGGTCTGACGCTGGCGTTCGGCGACACCAGCGGCGGCTTTCGTAAGCTGATCCAGATCGTCTTTGGCCTGTCGATTGCCTTCGCCGCGTCGTCGTTCTTCCTCAGCTTCTTCAGCTTTGCCGGCGGGGCGGTGATCGCATGAACGGCGAACGCGATCTCATCCCCGGCTTCGAGGTGCCGCTGCACCGCTCGCTGGCCGAGCCGATCCTGCTCGGAGGCGCGCCACGCAACGTGGCGATCCTCAACGGCACCCTGGCGGCCGTGGTCGGCCTGGGCCTGCAGCTGTGGCTGCCTGGCCTGGCGCTCTGGTTCGTCGGCCACTCGCTGGCGGTGTGGGGTGCCCGTCTGGATCCACAGTTCCTGCAGGTGTTCGCCCGGCATATCAAGCAGCCGTCGCTGCTGGATGTGTGAGGAGGCCGCCATGCTGAACCTCACCGAATACCAGGGCCGCCCCGCCCAACTCGCCGACTGGCTACCCTGGGCCGGCCTGGTCGCACCCGGTGTCGTATTGAACAAGGACGGCTCGTTCCAACGCAGCCTGCGCTTTCGCGGGCCAGATCTGGACAGCGCCACCCAAAGCGAGCTGGTGGCCACCTCGGCGCGCCTGAACAATGCCCTGCGTCGCCTTGGCTCGGGCTGGGCGCTGTTTATCGAGGCCGAGCGCCTAGGGGCAGCCAACTACCCTGACAGCGACTTTCCTGAACCCTTGTCCTGGCTGGTGGACGAGGAGCGTCGCGCCGCCTTCGAGGCGCACGGAAGCCACTTCGAGAGCAGTTATCACCTGACGCTGCTCTACCTGCAACCGGAGGAATCGCGCTCGCGCGCAGCCGGCCTGCTCTACGAACACCGGCCGCAGCGCAGAGTCGACTGGCGCGAACGGCTGACTGCCTTTGTCGCCGAGACGGATCGTTTCTTCGACCTGCTGGACGGGGTACTGCCGGAGCTCGCCTGGCTCGACGACAGCCAGACGCTGACCTACCTGCACGCCACGGTATCGACCCACCGCCAGCGGCTGGCGGTGCCCGAAGTGCCCTTCCACCTCGATGCCCTGCTGGCCGACAGTCCACTGACCACGGGCCTAGCGCCACGCCTGGGCGAGCAGCACCTGCGTACGCTGTCGGTTCGTGGCTTCCCCACCTCGACGTGGCCAGGCGTACTGGACGACCTCAACCGTCTGGGCTTCGCCTATCGCTGGTCGACCCGTTTTATCTGCCTGGAAAAGGACGAGGCCGAGAAGGAACTGGTGCGCCTGCGCCGGCAATGGTTCGCCAAACGCAAGGGCGTCCTGGCGCTGCTGCGCGAAGCTATCTTCCAGCAGGAAAGCCCGCTGCTCGACAACGACGCGGCAAACAAAGCCAGCGACGCCGACGCGGCACTGCAGGAGCTCGGTGCCGACCAGGTCGCCTTCGGCTATGTGACGGCCACCGTGACGGTGAGCGATGCCGACGCCCAGGTCGCCGACGAGAAGCTGCGCCGGGTCGAGCGGGTGATTCAAGGCCGTGGCTTCGTCACCATCGCTGAGAGTCTCAACGCAGTGGAGGCGTGGCTGTCGTCGATCCCCGGCAACGCCTACGCCAACGTCCGCCAGCCGCTGATCTCCACGCTCAATCTGGCGCACCTGATGCCGGTCTCGGCAGTCTGGGCTGGCCCGGCACGCAACGAACATCTGGATGGCCCGCCATTGGTGATCACCCGCACCGATGGCGCAACGCCGTTTCGCCTGGTTACCCACGTTGGCGATGTCGGCCACACCCTGGTGGCTGGCCCCACGGGCATGGGCAAATCGGTTTTGCTGGCGACCCTGGCTCTGCAGTTTCGACGCTACCCGGGCTCGCGCCTGTTTCTGTTCGATATAGGGCGTTCGCTACGCGCAACGGTGCTGGGACTCGGTGGCGAGCACTACGACCTCGGAGGCGATAGCGACCTGGCCTTCCAGCCCCTCGCACGCATCGATCAGCCGGGATACCGAACCTGGGCCGCCGAGTGGCTGGAAGCGCGCTTGCTGCAGGAAGGCGTGGCCGTCGGCCCCGAGCAGAAGGCTGCGCTGTGGGCGGCACTGGATAGCCTGACCGGTGCGCCGGAGACGCAGCGCACACTGACCGGTTTGTCCGTGCTGCTGCAGGACAACGCCCTGCGCCAGGCGCTGCAACCCTATGTACTGGGTGGTGCCCATGCCGCATTGCTGGATGCCGATCAGGATCGGCTGGGCAGCGCCGACGTGCAGTGCTTCGAGATGGAGGAACTGATGCACAGCAAGGCGGCGGTAGCTGCAGTGCTGAGCTACCTGTTCGCCCGCTTCGAGGAGCGCTTCGACGGCGCGCCGACCCTGCTGATCCTCGACGAGGCGTGGCTGTTTCTCGACGACCCGCTATTCGCCGCACGCATCCGCCAGTGGCTCAAGACCCTGCGCAAGAAGAACGTCAGCGTCATCTTCGCCACCCAATCGCTGGCCGACATCAAGGACTCCAGCATCGCTGCGGCGATTATCGAGAGCTGCGCCAGCCGCATCTTCCTGCCCAACCCGCAGGCGGGCGAGCCGCAGATCCGTGGCATCTACCAAAGCTTCGGCCTCAACGACCAACAGATCGAGATCATCGCCCAGGCCACGCCCAAGCGTGATTACTACTACCAGTCTCGCCTGGGCAACCGCCTGTTCGACCTCGACCTGGGGCCGGTGGCGCTGGCCTTCGCTGCCTCGGCCAGCCCGGCCGAGCAGCGCGAGATCGACCGCATTTTGCAAACGTCCGGCGCCGCCGATTTTGCCCCTGCCTGGTTGCATCACCGCGGCCTGGACTGGGCCGCCGACCTGCTCACCGCTTATCCCTCGTCACGCAAGGAGTGCCTGCCATGAGATCCCCTATACACTGTTTCCCCTGCGCCACGTTGCTGGTACTGGGTCTGCTAGCCGTGAAGCCGGTAAACGCTTTCACCGTAATCGATCCGACCAACTTGGTGCAGAACACCCTGACTGCGGTGCGCACCCTGGAGATGACGAACAACCAGGTTCGCCAGTTGCAGAACGAGACCCAGATACTGCTGAACCAGGCCCGCAATCTGCAGCGCCTGGACTACAACGTGATCAGCCAGTTGCGCGCGAGCCTGGCCAATACCGAGCGGCTGCTCGCCGAGGCGCGAGGGCTGGCCTACGAAGTGCAGCGCCTGGATCAGGAGTTCAGCCGTCTCTACCCGAACGAGTACAACAGCGATGTCAGCAGCCAACGCCTTGCCGAAGAAGCCCGCGAGCGCTGGCAGCAGGGCCTCGACGGGCTGCATACGGCGCTGCGCGTACAGGCTCAGGTGACGCAGAACCTGGCCGAGGACGAAAGCGCCTTGGCTGCTCTGGTGCAGCAGAGCCAGTCCGCGGGTGGTGCCTTGCAGGCTGCCCAGGCTACCAATCAGTTGCTGGCCCTGCAGGCCAAGCAGTCGATCCAGGCGCAGCAGTTGCAGATCACCCAGAACCGTGCCGTCGCCCTGGAACTTGCCCGGCAGTCTGCAGCGGCCGAGGAGGCACGCGAACGGCGGCGTCGCTTTATGGGCAACGGCACACCCTATACCCCCTACCCCGTGCAGTTCTATCGGTAGGGAGGCGCCCTCATGAGATTCCTGACACTGCTGCCGATGCTGGTGCTGGTCGCCTGCGGACAGGCTGAAAACGGGGTCATGGCTCGGCAAGAAGATGCGACTGAGCGCTTCTACTCCGGCTGTGCTCGGCCCGGCGAGTTTCTGCGGTCTACAGACTTGCCCGCGATCCCGCCAAGCTTCGACGAGGAGGTGCAATGAACGACGTCAGCGTGATCGACCGTTTCCTCGAGGTGTTCGGGCTGTATATCGACACCGGCTTCGGCCTGCTCGGCGGCGAGGTGGCCTTTCTCACCATGACCCTGGTGGTGATCGACATGACCCTGGCCGGACTGTTCTGGGCCATGGGCGGCGAGGACGTCAGCGCCAAGCTGATCCGCAAGATCCTCTATGTCGGTGCCTTCGCCTTCATCATCGGAAACTTCAATGCCCTGGCCAAGATCGTCTTCAACTCCTTCGCCGGGTTGGGTCTGCTGGCCTCAGGTTCCGGGTTGAGTCATGCGGAGTTTCTGCAGCCAGGGCGATTGGCCGCGATTGGGATTGATGCCGGAGGGCCGCTGCTCGAGCAAATCAGCAGCCTCAGCGGTTTTCCCGAAGTCTTCAGCAACCTGCACAGCATCCTGGTGTTGTTTCTGGCCTGGCTGGTGGTGATCGTCAGTTTCTTCTTCCTGGCCATTCAGCTGTTCGTGACCTTAGTCGAGTTCAAGCTGACCACCCTCGCCGGCTTCGTGCTGGTGCCCTTCGCGCTGTGGAACAAGACCGCCTTTCTCGCCGAGAAGGTGCTGGGCAACGTGGTCGCGTCCGGCATCAAGGTGCTGGTGCTGGCGGTGATCGTCGGCATTGGCAGCGGGCTGTTCGCCGAGTTTCAGGCCGTCCCGGAGGAGCCCTCCATCGATCACGTGCTGGTGGTCATGCTCGCCTCGCTGGCTCTGCTCGGCCTGGGCATTTTCGGCCCGGGCATTGCCACCGGCCTGGTTTCCGGCGCACCGCAACTGGGTGCTGGTGCAGCAGCCGGTACTGCACTCGGCGCAGCGGGCATGGCTGCTGGTGCGGCTGCAGTCGCCGCAGGTGTCGGGGGCGCGGTATTGGCCGGCGCACGTATGGCACCCGGAGCAGCACGTTTGGCAATGGGCGGCGCTCGATCTCTGGCAGGAATCCCCTCCGGCGCTGCAACAAGTGGCGCCCCAGCAGCTTCCGATCCTGCAACCGCCCCTGCCAAGCAGCCCGACTGGGCCAGGCGCCTGCAGCGCAGGCAACAACTCTCACAGGCCACCAGTACGGTCGCCCACACCCTTCGTGGTGGCGATGGCGGTGGTTCATCACCTGGGCCGCAGATCCGCGACCCATCGAATTCGTAAAGGAGGACGAGGATGCGATTCAGACGTCCACGGGTGCGCTATAGCGATACCCCTCAACCTGTCACCCCTTACCAAGCAGCGGCACAGGCCTGGGATCTGCGCATGGGCAGCAGCTTGGCGCAGGCACGCAACTGGCGGCTGATGGCCTTCGGTTGCCTGGGCCTAGCGCTGCTGATGGCGGGCGGCCTGGTCTGGCGTTCGGCGCAGTCGACGGTGACGCCCTACGTGGTGGAGGTCGACAACCTCGGCCAGGTGCGCGCCGTCGGCGAAGCCGCCAGTCCCTACCAGCCCCAGGATGCACAAATTGCTCACCACCTGGCGCGCTTTATCGATCTGGTGCGTTCGCTCTCGATCGATCCGGTGGTGGTGCGGCAGAACTGGCTGGAGGCCTATCACTCCACCACCGACCGAGGCGCGGCCACCCTCAATGATTATGCCCGCGCCAAAGATCCCTTCAGCCGGGTCGGCAAGGAGACCGTATCGGTGGAAGTCACCAGCGTAGTACGTGCCAGCGACAGCTCGTTCCAGGTGCGCTGGATCGAACGTCGCTTCGTGAATGGTTCAGCCTCCGGCCTGGAGCGCTGGACCGCGATGATCTCGCTGGTGCTGCAGCCTCCACGCACCGAGGAAAAGCTGCGCCGCAACCCGCTCGGCATCTACGTCAACGGCCTGTCCTGGAGCCGTGAGCTGGACACTACGGAAGGAGCCAAGAAACCATGAAAACTTCCCTTAGCCTCTCAATCTGCCCTCTGCTGCTGAGCATACTGGCCGGCTGTGCCAGCCAGGAACCGCCAGTGATCGCGCTGGATGAACCGGTAGAAGCGCAGCGCCTGCCGGAGCCGCCCAAGCCCATCGAAGTGGTGGAAGTACCCAAACCTCTGGCCCTGCCCGACCAGCTCAAGCCATTGCAGGAAACTCAGCGCAGTAAGCCGGCCAAGGAACCGGCCGATGAGCGCGTGCGGGTCTCGCGTGCCAATCGCGAGGCTCGAGTCGCGCCGAGCCGGGAAGGCTATATCAACGCCATCCAGGTTTGGCCCTACTCCGATGGCGCGCTGTACCAGGTGTATGCCAGCCCGGGCCGAGTCACAACGATCAACCTGCAGCCCGGCGAAGAGTTGATCACCGTAGCCGCTGGCGACACCGTGCGCTGGATCGTCGGTGACACCACCAGCGGCAGCGGCGATGAGTTGCGCACCAGCGTGCTGATCAAACCGACGCGGATCGATCTCAAGACCAACTTGGTGATCACCACCACGCGCCGCACCTACCTGATCGAGTTGACCTCCACCGAGCACGCCTGGATGGCATCGGTGTCTTGGAACTATCCGAAGGATCGCATGCTCGCCCTGCAACACCGCGCCAGCATCGCCCAGGCCGCAGCGCCGGTGGATGCCGGCCTAACGCTGGAGCAGCTGCGCTTTCGTTATGCGATCAGCGGCAGCAATCCACCCTGGAAACCGCTGCGCGCTTTCGATGACGGCCGCAAGGTGTATATCCAGTTCCCGGCAGGCATCGCACAAGGCGAGCTGCCGCCGCTATTTGTAATTGGCCCCGAAGGTGATGGACAGCTGGTCAACTATCGCTTCCGCTCGCCTTACTACATCGTCGACCGCCTGTTCGGTGCGGCCGAGCTGCGCCTGGGTGCCGACAAGGGTGACGTGGTGCGGATTGAGCGCACCGATGGCGTGGCACGGAGGCCCTGAGCATGACGGCCAAGGACGACAAACAAACCGCCGCAACCTCGCTACCGCCCAAGGAAGCGCCGGAGTCGCTGGAGCTGCGCGCCAAGCCGCGCCCGGTCACTCGCCTCAATCCGCGCATGCTGGCGGTAGTGGTCGGCGGCCTATCGGCTGCGGTACTCGGAGCCATGCTGTGGTCGCTGCAGCCGCAGCAGCGCCGCCAGGGCGCCGAGCCGAACGAGCTATACAACGTCGACCGCGTAGCACGCTCCGAGGGGCTGGAGCAGTTGCCGGCAGACTACTCGCAGCTGCCGCCTCCACCTGCGCCCGAGGTACCGCAACTGGGGCCGCCGCTGCCCGGCGATCTGGGCGGGCCAATCCTCAGAGCAGAGCACCAGGCGCAGGGTTATGGGTATGGGTCAGATGCCGCTGAAGCGGAGCGCCTGGCCCTGCTCAAGGAAGCTGAGGAAGCAGCGCAGTCCTCGGTGTTTTTCCAGACCAGCAGCGCGAGGAAATCGAAGGCTGCATCCGCTGGGAGTGCCCAACTCGATCCCATGACCCTGGGTATGGCATCGTCAGGCACGGTAGCCGCAACTGCAGGAACGCCGACCCAGCAGGAACGGAACGAGGCGTTTCTCAGTAAATCCGTAAACGCACAAATCCGTAATTCCGGCTTGCTGCAGATGCCTGAGTCACCCTACCAGGTGATGGCCGGCACCATCATCGCGGCGGCTCTGGTCACCGGCATCAAGTCGGATCTACCCGGCGACGTGATCGCCACGGTGACCGAGCCGGTCTACGACAGTGCCACCGGTGAGCATGTGCTGATCCCCCAAGGCGCACGCCTGCTGGGCCGCTACAACAGCCAGGTGAACTACGGGCAAAGCCGCGTGCAGGTGGTGTGGCAGCAGGTGATCCTGCCGGACACCTCGTCCTTCCAACTCGACAACCTGGTCGGAACCGATGCGGCCGGCTATGCCGGTCTCGAGGATGGCGTCGACTGGCACTGGGATCGGATCGTCGCAGGCGCGGCCATGACAAGCCTACTAGGCATCGGTGCAGAGTTGGCGGCACCGACCAGTCGCACCGATGGCGACCGCATCATCATCGCCGGACGCGACAGCCTGCAAGACACAGTGAATCAGGTCGGCCAGGAGGTCACCCGCCGCAACCTCGATATCCAGCCCACGTTGACCCAGCGCCCTGGCCTGCCCCTGCGCGTGATCGTCAACCGCGATCTGGTGCTGCGTCCCTATCAGCCTTTCTCCACTCAACAGAGGAACCCTCAATGAGCATGACCAAGCTGCGCCTCGGCCCACTGCCGAGAACCGAGAACCTGAAGCTGACCTTCACCTGCCCGGCCAGCCTGAAGGCCGACCTCGAGCGCTACGCGGCGCTGCACTCACAGACCTACGGTGAAGAAGTAGACGCCCTGACGCTCATCCCGCACATGCTGGAGGCCTTCATGGCGAGGGATCGGGTGTTCAGGAGAACAAATACACAATCTTGCAGCGGCAATTGATAAGCCTGCATCCCCTCCCAGCTGCCGTGATGACAACGGCAGAAAACCCACACACGGTTGAAAACCGTGACCTAACACATCACACTTGTCGCCATGATCGTAAGCTTCCGGCACAAAGGTCTACGCATTTTCTTTGAATCTGGCTCAACCAAAGGCATCCGGGCCAACCACGCAAAGCGCCTAGGCCGAATGCTGAGTTTTATGGATAGAGCCAATGAACCCGCCGACCTCGACATCCCCGGTTGGCGGCTACATTCCCTCAAAGGAGAACTGGAAGAGTTCTGGTCACTCACCGTCAATGGAAACTGGCGAGTGATCTTTCGATTCGTGGGTAGCGACATCGAGCTCGTCGACTACCTTGACTACCACTAAACAGGAGGGGGTTATCCATGACCATGTTCAACCCACCGCATCCTGGTGAAACCCTGCTTGAGGACGTGCTCCCCGAACTGGGCATCAGCATTGCCGAACTTGCCCGCCGCCTTGGCTTTGCGCGGGAATCCCTGTCTCGCATCTTGCACGGCCATGCGCCGGTCAGTCCGGATTTGGCTGTTCGCCTAGAGTTGGCCGGCATCGGCAAAGCTCGCACCTGGCTCGGAGTGCAAGCCGACTACGACCTTTGGCAAGCCAGGCATCGCGAACAGCCGCACATCGAGCGCTTTGCTGCGATTGCTTAGTTCCGTAACCTGACCCTCGGCGTCCTCGTGGTAGCGGAACAGGTAGTCAGTGCCACTGGTAAGAATCCTCCCACAGGCACCTTCAGGCGTTGCAACCTGCAGCACGGCAGTCATCAGTCGAATACACCATGGATGTCGTCCAGAGTGGGCATCGCTGCCGGCACCACATTGAGTTCAGAGTCGAGGGCGGCCAGTACTCGCGCATAGGCAATCATCCCCACCGAGAGGTCGCCCTTCTCGATGGCGATAACCTTCTGACGGGTGACGCCTGCCAGGGAAGCGAACGCTGCCTGCGTCAACCCACGATTCAGGCGGCGCTGCCGAAGCTGCTCACCAAGTCGAAGTGTGATTAGGGAGTAGTCCATGTTCCGTATACGAGACAAATTGGGCCGAATGTAACGTATACCGAACCAGCAGAAGTCAAATACAGCGAGCTAATAAATCCAAGAATCGATGCATTCATCAGATTGATGCCTAGCTCAGACTTATGACAACGCAATCCGCTTACGCATGAAGATCATGGGCATACGATCTCCGCCTAGAGCAATCCAGGCCAGAAAGATACAAAAGTCCATATTTGAACCATTAAAGTGCTTTATGGCGCATAATGGATCAGAAGTGAACCATTAAATAAGGTCTTACCTTGGCCCTAACCCATTCTCTGCTCGCTCCAGGCGAACTGGCCCAGAAGGTCGGTGCCAACGCTCGAGAAGCGCGACTCGCACAGAACCTCTCCCGCAAGTCCTTGGCGAAGATGGCGGGTATTTCCGAATCGACCATTAAGCGGTTCGAGTCCAATGGTCAGATCACCCTTGATGCTCTGGTTCTGATCGCTACAGCACTTGGTGCCACACGCCAAATCGCTGAGCTGTTCAAGCATGAACAACCTGTCTCGCTTGAAGAAATCAAACAAACAGGACGCACCCGGGGGCGCCGATAAAATCCATCAATACTTGTAGGTATTGCTCGCAGCCACACTGGTCGGCGTCACGGAAGTTGCGAAATTGCACTGACTTGACCACCGAATTGCATTCGCATTGACCACTCGATTGCATGCGGTTTGACCAATACACGCCGTAGTGACGACCGGCCTAAGTCGACCCCAAGCTGCCGGTCGCGGCAGGCAGCAACCGGCCACAAGCGGACAGTCATACAGTAAATGAAAACGACGCCCATAATTAAACTCCCTATTCTTCCTGCTAACGATTCCGGAGAGTCTGGACTAATCCAGCTTGTCGAGCTCTTTCGTTCGTTCATTGATAACTTTTTGGGCAGCAGTGAGAAGATCTTTGGGGTCTTGATCCCCCTTCAAGGCCTCCATAACTAAAATTTGTATCTGGTGCCGAGAACGGCGGTTCAGCCTGAAGTTTGTTTCAAAGTCCAACGCGGCCATGACCGTCGTCATCACCGCAGCCCCTCCGGCAAGCATCGCTGACCAGTCTGTTCCTAAAGTTGAGTCGATGAACGACAACTTGGCCACGATCGCCGCAGATGCTGACAGCACCGCAGAAAGAATCAGCAGCAGTCTGTAGCCTACTTTCCACCGCATGGCTGACCATCGGTACCGTGACTCTAACCGCTGGAGGACGGCCATGACTTGCGCCAACCTTTCCTCTTCCATCTCAGAAAGACCTCCTCAGTGCAAATGCTCAGAGTGCGACCTAAAGTGTGTGATTCGTGACGCTGGCTTGTTTTGTTTACTTACGACGCTGCACCAGACGTAGCATCAGGTCTCGGGCCTCACCGTACCCATACGCGGACAGGAATCCTTCATAGGTGTCGGGGAAAGCGATGATCCGCCCTGCGTAATACTCGAGAGGCACAGCTATGTCGGCCTCGTTCAAATAGTTCTGCTCGATGAAGTGCTCAAGCACGAGCATGTGATCAAAGAAGGACTCGAAGCTGTCGCGGATGAACTCCTGCTGCTTGTCGAACTCCGTACCCTTTTGGTGCACCACAAGCGCCGGTTTCAGATCCCTCCAATGCACCGTGAAGGTCTGCTCTTCATGGATGAAGGTTCGTCCTGACCAGTCCATCATCCGCATTGCCGAACGGGCCAATGGGTCGGAGAAAATCTCCCTCATCATGTCCCGCGCCGCGGCAAGTTGCTTTTGACGATGCTCGTTCCGTTTCTCCTGAATAACCTTCTTAGCGGATTGGAGAGCGTTCCCTACGCCCCAGAATGCGATGAATATGCTCACTACGGTACTGACGATGACAATCCAGTCTTTGAGAGCAATTGGCAGGAATGTATCCTCCTTGGGTGTAGCTTCAGCAGCCAGGGTTAATGTGGCCGGCATAAGCACCACTAGAGCAACCTGCCAGGTGATGTGTAGCCTCTTCAGTGTGGCGTCCATGTAGAGGGCCTCAGTGGGGTGGATTATCAACTAAGCTGGTTACGACAACTGGCTAAACAACGGTTGGCAACACCACTGGGTCAATCACCTGAGTCAGCAGGTACTCATGGCCTTCAACATGCCAGTTAGCCCAAATCCTTCCCCTCTCATCAGGCTCCAGACTAAGCCAGTTCCTTTCTGGAACCAGAAAGTGCCCTTTGAAGCCAATCGGCAACATTCGAGCCCGGACCCCAAACTCGATGACTTCTTCCCCGGCCCCAAACTTCTCCATGAAGTAAACGGCCACGGCCGGAGGTGGGGTGTGCACTATTCCGGTCGACACCAGTTGAAAGATGGCCCCGGCTCCATGTCCATGCTGAGGCAGTGTCGACTCAATAACTGCCGCCGCCGCAACGTGAACGTCTCCGCTCACAATAGTTACCCGGATTCCTTTCGCAGCGAAGTTCAATAGCCGCTTGATCAGCCGCTGCCTCTCATCACGGTGCGGCTTGCTGCGCCAGTGATCGCGCAGGTCGTCCTCGAGCTCCCATTGGCCAGGCAGGGCATTGAGAGCAACCTCCGCGGCGTTCAAGTCGAGGTATGCAACGGGAAGGCTGGAAAACACAATCAGGTGCTTGTGCTTTGCAGTCTCAGGCTTTTCCAGCCAATCGAAAATAGCGTCCCAGGTGTACTCCGATGCGATACGAGTAGGAGTGAAAACTCCGTCCACGTTGAGGTCTGGCTGGCGTTCACTCCGGAGATCGGGGACTAGAAAAGCAACTTCACCCAGACCGGTATAGGCGAGGCTAAACCCCTTAGCCTCTGGCTTCTGGTCGGGTACGGCGGCCGGATGTACCTGGCCGTCCCCCAATTGCTGCTGGAAGATTCGGTAGTACCGAGTCGCAATTCGGAACAGGTTTCGGTAGACCTCGCACTCATGCAGTTCCTGTGGGTATGAGCCCCAACCATCGGTAATGTCGTGGTCGTCCCACATGGCCACGTAGGGAATCGATTGAAGTACCTCGCGTGGGCCTGCCTGGCTCCAGCGCTGGACGTAGAGTTGGGCGAAGTATTCGTCGACTTGCTTTTCCAGCTTCCTGGTCCACTTCGCAGCAACTTGCTTGCTGTACCACTGATCAGCCCAGTCCTTCATCTCACCCGGGATTACCATCAGGTCATCGGTGTAGACCTGATCTCCCCCCATGACCAGAATGTGAAACTCCTTGCCCTTGACCTTGTGGCGCGCCGCCATGTCAGACCAGCGCTCGTTCTGCCGTTCTTTCACTTTCTTGCGGTATTTGTCGGCAGAGAACCCATTGCACGACCCATAGGCCACGCGGGGAGATTTTCCGAATGGAGGGACAAAGAAACTGGCTTTTCCACCGGACATCTCACAGCTGCATTGCCGGGACTTAAGGCCAGGTTGTTGAATGACGGACAGATCCACCCTCCAGACATCCTGAGTCGGCGCGACGAATGGGATGGAGGCGATCTTGGCGACACTATCTACCGTGCAATTGGTCACAGCAGGTTCCGGTTTTGAATCGCCCTTATCTAATACAACCAGGGCTGATACCTGATACTGACCGTTGTTGACACCACGAAAATGCAGGATTGGACCGAGTAACAGGCTCATGCGCTGCCCCCCATGACGGAAGTTGGAAGAAGCTCGTACTCGCTGCCCCAATGCACTCCAATAGCGGCGGCCGCAGCTTTCTCGATAGTTGCACTTTGACTCTAGCTGACACCTAGAAAGTCGCCAGATAGTCCTGCCGCTTTGCAGAAGGCAACCAATACAGCAGCTCGGCCTGAAGAGATCAGAGACAAAACCTGACAGGCCACTTGAGTCGACGCAGCAACGTCCGCTTTTGGCCGGTTGCGGTCTATTGCTACCGGCAGCAATGAGGCGGTCTCTGCCTCCGCGTCTCTGCCGCCCGCTGGTCAAGTCGGATGCAAGCGAGTGGTCAGCATCAATGCAATTGCCTGGTCAGATGAGTGCAATTTCGCAGACGTTGAACAGAGAGCCTGCAATGAGCACGACCAAACTACGTCTCGGCCCACTGAAGAGACCTAGAACATGAAGCTGACCTTCACCTGTCCGGCCAGCCTGAAGGCTGACCTCAAGCGCTACGCGGCGCTGCACTCACAGACCTACGGTGAAGAGGTCGACGCCCTGACGCTCGTTCCGTACATGCTGGAGGCGTTCATGGTGAGGGATCGGGTATTCAGGAGACTTGGTAAAACGTGCTGACAACCGAATCGATTTACCTTGGCTGGCCGCCCGTTAAGCCCTTGCCTCCGAAGAGGCTGGTAACAAATGAGATCACGGGCCTTCGCCCCAAAGGCATTCGGACGAAATTGACCTGAATGAATTAAGAAAAAATCAGCTGAACCGCCAAAACTTAAGATTTTCCTGTCTCAATCAAGAATATCTAGGGAACAGAGCCAAGCTAAAGGAATTCTTGACATGCACCATGTGGAAACTGTGGCTCTCGATATTACGAAGCAAAATCGGCACTAAGTTGCCGATTCTGTGTATTTATGGAGAAATAAAGGCACTTTAATGCCGCTTATCCAGATTTACGGAATTTAAAGTGCCGGCGCCGACTGCCAAGCCTGGGTAGCCTGCAGACACTATCAACGTTTGAACATCTCGAAGGCCGCTTGCAACTGAGAATGGTCGGAAGCCCGCTTCGCAGCTGATCGTGAAGCAAGATTCTGCAGTTTCCGTTTTACCGCAGGTAGCTCTGCTGCCTGTGGCAACTCGATCAAGTCGAAATCTGGATTTTCCATCTCGACGGATTCCAGAAATGCTCTCGACTGCGGGGTAAGCCACTCTGAAATTTGTCGAAGAAGCCTGGCGCGGTGCTCCAGCAGTATCTCTGGGCTGACAGGGGCAGCAGTCATACCACGGAAGTGGGTCTGGTATATCGCCTCGAAATCCTTGGGTTCATTGGGAACCAGCATCTCCCAGGCAGGTTTCGGGCTACAGGTCATGTAGATCAGGAAGGTTCGCCAAAGTCGCTCATCTGTGCGCGGATCGGCCAGAAGCAAACCGATATCAAACAGGTCGCGCGGATGCTGCCTTGACAATGCTGCTGCCATTTTCCCCGCATATAGATCCGCAAAGTCGAGCACCTGGATCGAGGCAAAGCCAAAGGCCTCCTGGACCTGCGGCTGGACAACCATTGTCCGTACCGGATGCACGGAACCGCGCATCACCGGAGTCGTTTCTATTTGGACTCGGGCTCGTCCACGACTCACTATCAGTCTGTTTATGAAGCCACCTCTCTCTGGCGCCGATGTTTGTACCTGCAGTCTTAATGGCGCAGAGCCAAGTGCCCTTCCCAGACTTTCTAATGCATCGGAGATCTGACCAGCATCCTGCGCATAGTCCTGCATCGGCAACCAAGTCAGATCGATATCCACAGACAACCTGGGCAAGTCATGCTCGAACAGGTTGATCGCCGTCCCTCCTTTGAGGGCAAATCGTGTTTCTTTCGCCAAGGTCGGCAGAATTTCCACTAACAACTGGACTCGGTCGGTGTAGCGCTTATCCCAGGTGCTCATCAAGATCCGTCGGCAAGGTTATTTGGTAGGTTGGGTTCAAGCGACCACCGGGAACCAGGCAACGCTTTCCCTTCCCTAGATAGACGCCGTCCAACGAGACATGATCCACCCAGGCGTGCTGGTGGCGTTCTGCGAGGGCTAGGAACAAGCGCTTGGCTTTTATGCTGGTGCAATGTCGCAGCAGCATACTTAGCCTTTGAGGACGAAGGGTGTCCGCACCCTGCATCAGCGCATCCACTTCATAAACGAGCGATGCGTCTGACACGCCATCACACAGCTCGAGGATTGCGCGCTCAGGTGTCGCGACGACGATGCGGCCGCGGTCGCCATCAGCATCCACCCACTCGAGCCCAAGATTCCTTAGGGCTTCGTCATCCATACCAGCCTTGAATGACAATGCCGACAGATTGAATGGGCTTTTGCCGCACAGCACCACCTCAGCCTTCAAGGGAAGCTTTTCCACCCAGGCGGGGAGGCTTCCAGGGCCATATAGAGTGACCCTCTCACGCTCGCCCAACCGCAGGTAGTGCTCGTGCCCATGCCAAGCCAAGGCAAAACGCCCGCCAACATGCAGCGGCAATCGCTCTCCTTCCTGCAGCGCGTGCACTACAGCAGCCCAGGTGAGACGTCCGCCTCGTCGTTGATAGATTCCACGCGCAGGCGATTCCAGCCAGCCGCTCGCGATATATCGCGCTACCAGGTTGCTGCTGTAGCCATGAGCCTTCAACCAGCTACTGGATACCAAGTCGCTGTCGCCGAGCCCTGCAAGCAAGGAGTTTAGTTTTTCATACTTTTGCACACTCATAGTGAGCAAAATAGAGCTTTTCTAAACCTTCATCAAGAAGAGGGTTTAGAAAATCTAAAAAATACTCACCAATAGTGAGCAAAATTTAGTTTTTATAAACCACACAGGAACTCTTGAACATTGCTATAGGCGCTCCCTAGGCCCCTTCCACTCCAGCAACGCCTTGAGCGCATCCAGCTCACCAACAAGCTCACGCGCTTGAGCGAGCTTGTCCATAGCAATGCATCGCTCGGCTTCGGGCAGATTCGATGCGGAGCTCTCTGCATCACTGAAAAAGGCCTGGATCCGCTTTATGTCATCCCAATGCTTGATGGCACTCAACAAATCAGTCCTCGCCTGCTCCCTTGCCTCGTTTTGCAGTCGAATCCGCTCTCTCTCCTCACGCCGACGAATCTGCTCCATCCCCTCCTGTTGCCGAATTCTCGCCTGCTCCTCGGCGTCCTCTACCAATCGGGCAATTACAGGTGCGGCGTCCGTGAGCTGCTGGACGATCTCATCCAGCTGGCCGCGTAGCGAGCCTTGCTTAACCTCCTTCCAACTCTGAGACCAATCAGTCCACGGATATGGCGAGAACGCTCTTATACATAGACGGCCGGTCGCAAAATCCATGCGCGTCGACCAGTTCCAGGTTGAGCTTAAGCGGCGCATCTGCTGCGACGGTATCTTGGAGGTGAGGATGTACTTACCATCGATGTAACGGGCCTCCAGCTCCTCAGTCATCTCAAACAACGTAAGCCCAATGGCAACCGTCCCGACGAAAACCACTGTGGGCTTGGATGGTGACCACAACGCCGGATGCCGGTGCCTTGGCTTCTTGGGTGGGTGTTCATGCTCATCAAACGAGGCCCGGGCATAGGTTCGGTCACTCGGGGCAAACATCACGCGATGGCCGGCAGCCTCCAGCTTGAGAAACAGCTGATTCGCCAGTTTCAGGGCCGACTCAAGCTGAGGCTTGGTCACCACGACATCCACCAGGCGCTGCCTACCTGGCTTGAGGAACCCCTGGTCGATGACTCGCCCCTGCTCAAAGACCTCATACGCCCCCACGACAACAGGATGCTGACTTGATCTCGATATTCGGAGCTGTTCAGGGTTGATTTTGCGCGGTGCAGGTGCCTTCGGTACCAGTCGAGAAACAGCACCAAGAGCATCTCCCCTGCGCCATACCTGAAGGTCACCAGGCCCAGCCTCAGGCAGGGATGGCTGAGGACTGGGTACTCCATTCTCCAGCTTTACCCAGTGCCCACGCGGCGGCCGCGGAACATTCATGCGGGTACACACGCGCGCCAAGAAGCTGGAAGAAACACGGTGATGATCCGCGATCTTGGTCATGGGAAGCCGCCACACCTCTGCGTACATCTCCTCACGACTGACTGGGCCACCAGGACTGGAACCAGGTTGCTGGGATACCTCTTCGGAAGACACGCATCAATCCTTAAGCCTGATATCACCGTACCAGCCAACGACAGGCCATACGCCACGATCCATCAGGTCAAACCGAGCCAAAACGGTTGTTGTACCAAACCCTCCGCAGCCCCCTCCACCACGTTGTTCGCCCAGCGAGCAGCGGACAGCATCTGCAGCACGGATCAGGGCCTATAAGGAGGCGACATTCATGCCCGCATCATCTGAACAGATAGCCGCACGCTTGATCACCTGCCCCCCCCGAATCCTGCGAGCCAGTGCGGCCCCCGCCTACCTCGGCATGTGCCGCACAGAATTCAACAAAACCGTCCGGCCTTACGTGCGGGAATTCCGCATTGGGGTGCAAGGCATCGGCTTTGATCGCCAAGAGCTGGATGCCTGGGCAGACGCTTACATCGACCGGGCCATCATTGAAAAGGAAGGTGCCAAGGGACATGATCACTCCCGCAGCGAGCGCCAAGGAGGAAAACCATGGCGCGAAAAACCATTAGCGGCCTCTACAAAAGGAACGGGACCTGGCACATCGACAAGGTCTTCAGAGGTCAGCGAATTCAGGAAAGCACTGGATCAAGCGATAGGAAGGAATAAAACTACTGTCGCTGTCACACGCACAGCAGTTGCAAACAACTGAAGCTCCTTCCAGCAATAGCGAACATTCAAAAAGCAGGAGCCAGCCCAAAACGACTGACCGGCTCCTCTTTCAAAAGCTACTGCCAATTGGCCGCAATTATCGTATTCAGCTGATCACGCTGCACTGCCGTCAAGTCGAGCTCACCACCTGCTGGTGCACCGAAAGCAGCCATGGCATTGACAAGGCTATCCACCTGATTCGCGTACAGCGACGAACCACCTGCCCGGATCACGTCAAGCTGCTGGGCCGAGTTTGCATACCAGTTCTGGATAGTGACGCTGTCCTCAGTACCCATTACGTCAATAACCAAATGGTTTCCCTGCCGTGACAACCACAATCCCTCGCGCACCATTCCCTCGATTTGCAGCAAATCAGTATCGGCATCTGGTGTATTGGAGAGGTTGTTGATTACATCTTGGGCATCACCGACAGCAAACACATAGGTATCACTACCAGCACTACCGATCAGGTAATCGTTACCAGTACTACCACGCAGAGTGTCGTCACCATCACCACCCCGCAGTTGATCATCACCTGCACCACCGCTGAGCAGATCATTGCCGGAGCCACCGTCGAGCAAATCGTCCCCATCATCGCCCCACAGTTGATCGTTGCCGGCACCACCGAACAACGTGTCACTGCCTACACCACCGTTTAGTTGGTCGTCACCATCACCACCCCGCAGTTGATCATCACCTGCACCACCGCTGAGCAGA